>NZ_JACJLC010000016.1 GCF_016901955.1 Pseudoflavonifractor phocaeensis | reverse complement strand
TTCCTCAAGTACATTCTAACAAATATCGACTTGCTGCGTTAGGGGCACTGTGTTTCATCCTCTTTGGTGCCTTGGAGCGCAGCGGAAAGGAATGGTCATATATATGAAAATAACTGTCATCGGATTGGGCCCCGGCGGCGGCGTGGATCTCACCGGCCGGGCCAGAGCCGCTTTGGAGGCCTGCGACCTTATCGTGGGCTATACTGCTTATATCGACCTGGTACGGCCTGATTTCCCCGAGAAAGAGGTGCTGTCCACCGGCATGCGCCGGGAGGTAGACCGCTGCCGGGCTGCCGTGGAGGCCGCCTGTACCGGCAAAAACGTGGCCGTGGTGTGCTCCGGAGACTCCGGTGTGTACGGCATGGCGGGCCTCATTTACGAGGTGGCCCAGGAGTATGACCCCATCGAGATCGAAGTGGTGCCCGGCATCACCGCCGCCTGCGGAGGCGCCGCCGTGCTGGGAGCGCCCCTGACCCACGACTTTGCCGTCATCTCCCTGTCCGACCTGCTCACTCCCTGGGAGAAGATCGAGAGGCGTTTGAGCGCCGCCGCCCAGGCGGATTTTGTCATTTGCCTCTACAACCCCTCCAGCAAAAACCGTCCCGACTATCTCCAGCGGGCTTGCGACATCCTGCTGCGGGATAAGGATCCCGATACCGTGTGCGGCACTGTCCGCAACATCGGCCGGAAAGGGGAGGAGGGGCAGCTTCTCACCCTGGCTCAGCTGCGGGACACCCAGGTGGATATGTTCACCACCGTGTTCATCGGCAACAGCCAGACCAAGGTGGTGGGCGGGAAGATGGTCACTCCCCGTGGCTATCTCCAGCGGGGCGAGTAAGATGGAGATCCTGCTCTTTGGCGGCACCGGCGAGGGCCGGGAGCTGGCCCAGTGGCTGCTGGATCAGCACATCCCCACCCTGGTGTGCGTGGCCACCGAGTACGGCGAGACCCTCCTGCCTCCTGGGGCGGAGGCCCATGTGGGCCGTCTGGATCGGGCGGAAATGGAACAGCTGATGGCCGCCCGGCCCTTCACCCACGTGGTGGACGCCACCCATCCCTACGCCGTGGAGGTGACCGCCAATATCAAAGGGGCGGCGGAGGTGGCGGGTCTGCCCTGCCTCCGGCTGGTGCGGCTGTCCGACGGGGAAGACCTGTGCCATAAGGCGGGAGACATGGCTGGTGCGGCGTACATGCTGGAGCGGCTGCCGGGCAACGTACTGCTCACCACCGGTAGCAAGGAGCTGGACGCCTTTGCAAAGCCCGGCCTGGTGGAGCGGTGCTATCCCCGGGTGCTGCCCATGGCAGATTCCCTGGACCGCTGCCTAAAGCTGGGCTTTCCGCCCAAAAACATCATCTGCATGCAGGGGCCCTTCTCCAAAGAGCTGAATGTGGCCCTTTTACGGCAATATCACATCAAGATCCTGGTGACCAAGGACACCGGCGGCTACGGGGGCTTCCGGGCCAAGACGGAGGCCGCCCGGGCGGCGGGGTGTGCCCTGCTGGTGGTGCAGCGGCCCAGCCGGGAGGACGGACTGACCATGGAAGAGATCCAGGAGAGGCTGAAGGAGGGACGGGCATGAAGGTCTATCTCATCGGGGCGGGTATGGGTAATCCCCAGACCATGACGGCAGAGGCCCTGGAGGCCATCCGGGCCTGTCCTCTACTGGTGGGGGCCCCCCGGCTGCTGGAGCCCTGGGCGGACAGCCACACCTGCGTGCCCCTCATCGTGGGGGCCCAGATCGCCGCCTACATCACCCATCAGCCTTTGGAGCCGGTGGGGGTACTGCTGTCAGGAGATACCGGCTTTTACAGCGGAGCCAAGCAGCTGTGGGAGTTTTTGAAGGGCCATGAGGTGGTTACCCTACCGGGGATCTCCTCCCTGAGCTATTTCTGCGCCAAGCTCCACACCGACTGGCAGGACGCCAAGATCCTCAGTGCCCACGGGCGCAGCCACAACGTGGCGGGGGAGATCCAGTGCGGCAGACGGGTCTTTGCCCTCACCGGAGGCAGCACGAAGGCCCAGGACATCTGCCGGAACCTGGTGGACCGGGACCTGGGGCACATCACAGTCTCGGTGGGGGAGCGGCTGAGCTACCCCGACGAGCGCATCGTCACCGGCACCGCTGCGGAGCTGGCGGGACAGGAGTTTGCGGACCTGGCGGTGCTGCTGGCGGAGAATCCCTGTCCCATGACCCGCCCCTACACCACCCATGGCCTGCCCGACGACGATTTCCTCCGGGGGGACGTACCCATGACCAAGGAGGAGGTGCGCACCCTGGCCCTGTCCAAGCTGAGGCTGAAGGCGGACAGCGTGGTGTGGGACGTAGGGGCAGGCACCGGCTCAGTGTCCATGGAGTGCGCCCTGGCCTGTCCCGCTGGCCGGGTGTTCGCTGTGGAGAAAAGTCCGGAGGGCGTCCTTCTGCTGGAGGCCAATAAGGTACACCATAACGCCGCCAGTCTGACCATCGTCCGGGGAACTGCCCCGGCGGCCCTGGCGGACCTGCCCGCCCCCGACCGGGTGTTTATTGGGGGTACCTCTGGCGGATTGAGCGCCATTCTGGATGTGATTTTTGAGAAAAATCCTGCCGCCCGGGTGGTATGCACCGCCGTGACCCTGGAGACGGTGGCGGAGGCGGCAAAGCTCTTCGCGGGCCTGGAGGGGGCCGACATGGTGCAGGTGTCCGCCACCCGCACCCGGCAGGCGGGCCGTTACCACCTGATGGACGCCCAGAATCCGGTTTGGATCTTCTCCGGGGAGGGGCGGGCATGAGCGCCCCCCGGCTGTTGCTGTGCGCCCCCGCCAGCGGGGGCGGCAAGACCACCGTGACCTGTGCCCTCCTCCAGGCCCTGATGGACCGGGGTGTCAATCCGGTGGCCTTCAAGTGCGGCCCGGACTATATTGACCCCATGTTCCACAGCGAGATCATCGGAGCAAAAAGCCGAAATCTGGACCTCTTCTTTCTGGGAGAGGACAAGACCCGGTATCTGCTGGAACAAAACAGCGCCAGGGCGGGGCTGGCCCTCATCGAGGGGGTCATGGGCTACTACGACGGCATCGCCCTGAGTCATGAGGCCAGCGCCTGGCAGCTGGCGAAAGTAACGGGTACGCCGGCGGTACTGGTGGTGGATGGCCGGGGGAGCGCCTGCACCATTGCGGCGGTGGTCCATGGCTTGGCGACCTTTTGCCCCGACAGCGGCATCAAGGGCGTGATTCTCAACCGGGTGTCCCCCATGCTCTATCCCCGGTTGAAGGAATGTATTGAGAAGGGGACCGGTATTACCGTATATGGCTATTTGCCTAATCTCCCCGACTGTGCCCTGGAGAGCCGCCATCTGGGGCTGGTTACCGCCGCCGAGGTGGCAGATCTGAGGGAAAAGCTGAAAAAGCTGGCCGCTCAGGCGGAAAAGAGCCTGGATCTGGACGGCCTGCTGGCCCTGGCTGCCTCCGCCCCGGCGCTTAACCCCAAGCCCGTGGAACTGCCGGAGCCGGTGGAGGGTCAGCCCGTCATCGCGGTGGCTAAGGACAAGGCCTTCTGCTTCTACTACGCCGACGGCCTGGAATTGCTGGAGCAGATGGGGGCGAAGCTGGTGGAGTTCTCTCCGCTGGAGGACGAGACCCTCCCCGCGGGCACCTGCGGCCTCTATCTGGGAGGCGGTTACCCGGAGGAGTTCGCCAAAGAGCTGGTGGACAATGCGCGCATGCGGGCGTCCATCCGGGCTGCTGTGGTCGGCGGCCTGCCCACCATAGCCGAGTGCGGCGGATTTCTCTATCTTCAGAATACTCTGGCAGACAGGGAAGGGAAGCCCTGGCCCATGGCCGGGGTATTCCAGGCAGAGGCCCACAATACCGGCAGATTGGGCCGGTTCGGGTATGTGACCCTGACGGCTCAAAAGGATGGCCTGCTGTGCAGGGCGGGAGAATCCTTCCCCGCTCACGAGTTCCACTACTGGGACAGCACCATCCCCGGGGCGGATTTCCGGGCCCAAAAGCCGTTGAGTCACCGGGGCTGGGCCTGCGCCTGGCACACTCCCACCCTGTACGCTGGATTTCCTCACTTTCATTTCTGGGCCAGACCGGAATTGGCCCGCAATTTCGCAGCGGCGGCTCGCCGCTATCAGAAACAGGAGGCATCGCTATGACGCTGGCAGAAGTGCTCCGCTCCATTGCTCCCGCAGACCAGAAGGCCGCGGCGGCGGCCCGGGACCGCTGGGACTCCATCGCCAAGCCCCTGGGCAGCCTGGGGGCGTTGGAGGACGCTGTTATCCGGATTGCCGCTATGACGGGTACCCCAGATGTGGATATCTCCAGGAGAGCCGTGGTGGTGATGTGCGCCGACAACGGTGTGGTGGCCCAGGGAGTTACCCAGACCGGCCAGGAGGTCACCGCTATTGTGGCGGAGAACATGTCCGCGGGGGACACCAGTGTGTGTGTCATGGCCCGCCATGCCGGGGTAGAGGTGGTGCCGGTGGATATCGGATGCGCCACGCCCCTCAAAGGGGACAGGATTTTGCAGAAAAACATCCGTCGGGGCACCGCCGACCTGACCCAGGGCCCCGCCATGACCCGGGAGGAGGCGGAGCGGGCGGTGCTCACCGGTGTGGAAGTAGCCCGTGACCTGTGCGCCAAGGGTGTAAAGCTCCTGGCCACCGGGGAGATGGGCATCGGCAACACCACCACTTCCTCCGCTGTGGCCTGCGTGTTTTTGAACAAGGAGCCGGTGGTGATGACCGGCCGGGGAGCCGGGCTGTCCAGCGAGGGCCTGCGGCGGAAGATCCGCGCCATCGAGACGGGAATTGCCCTCAACCAGCCCGATCCCAGCGACCCCCTGGACGTGGTGAGCAAGGTGGGGGGACTGGACTTGGCAGGGCTGGCTGGAGTGTTTCTGGGCGGAGCCCTGTGCCATGTTCCGGTGCTGGTGGACGGCTTTATCTCCTCGGTGGCCGCCCTTATCGCCGCCCGGCTGTGCCCCACCTGTACCGACTATATGCTGGGCTCCCACGCCTCTGACGAGCCGGCCAGCAAGCTGGTGCTGGCCGAGCTGGGTCTGGAGCCCTTCCTGTACGCCGGTATGCGGCTGGGGGAGGGTACCGGCGCGGTAGCGGTGACGCCCCTGCTGGACATGGGTCTGGCGGTGTACCGGGAGATGACCACCTTCGAGGCGACTGATATTGAAGCCTACCAACCTTTGACCTGAGGTGGGAATTGCGATGCTGATTTTGGTATCCGGCGGGTCGGGCAGCGGCAAGTCGGAGTTTGCCGAGTCCCTGGTGGTGTCCTCCGGCCTGAGCGAGCGTATTTATCTGGCCACCATGCAGGTGTGGGATGAGGAGGGTACCCGCCGGGTAGCCCGCCACCGGGCTATGCGGGCGGGGAAGGGGTTTTCCACCCTGGAGTGTCCCACCGGCCTGGACAGGCTGGAAACGCCCCCCGGTTCCGCTGTGCTGCTGGAGGATCTGACCAACCTGTTCGCGAACGAATATTTCTCCCAGGGGAGAGCGGAGGCCTTTGACCGGGTGCTGGCGGGGGTGGAACAGACCGCCGGACGGGCCGCCCTATTGGTGGTGGTAGCCAATGAGCTGTTTTCCGATGGCATGGACTACGATCCAACCACCCTGGCCTATCTGGCGGAGCTGGCCCGGCTCAATCGGGCGGTGGCCGCCCGGGCGGACGGGGTATACGAAGTGGTGTGCGGTCTCCCCGTGACCTGGAAGGAGGCGGCTCGTTGAAAAGTCTTGTCATCGCCTTTGCTATGTACTCCAAGCTTCCCATGCCCAGGATGGACTGGGAGGAGAAGACCCTGGCCTGGGCCCTGTGCTGGTTCCCCTTGGTGGGGATGGTCATCGGAGCTGTCCTGTATGGCTGGATGGCCCTGGCGGAGTTTTTACACATCGGCCCCGCTCTCTTTGGAGCCATCGCCCTGCTCATCCCCATCGCCCTCAGCGGGGGCATCCATCTGGACGGCTTCTGTGACACCTGCGACGCCCTCTCTTCCCACCAGAGTCGGGAGCGGAAGCTGGAAATTTTAAAGGATTCTCATACCGGGGCCTTTGCCATCATCTGCTGTGGGCTCTATCTGCTGGTGTTTTTTGCCCTCTGGTGTGAAGTGGAGACAGCAGGATCAGCCATTCTGGTGCTGGCTCTGGGCCCTGCCCTGGCCCGCAGTCTGTCGGGGCTGTTTGCCGTGACCCTGCCCAACGCCCGGGGCACCGGTATGCTGGCCACCTTTACCGGGCCAATGGACACCGCCAAGGCCCGGGGGATCTTGGCGTTCTGGGTGATCCTGTGCGCCGGGATCATGCTGTGGCTGTCTTTCCTCACCGGCGGGGCTGCCCTGCTGGGGGCGGGGCTGGCCTGCCTGTATTACCACAGAATGAGTCAAAAACAGTTTGGTGGTGTCACCGGCGACCTGGCGGGCTTTTTCCTACAGACCTGCGAGCTGGCCATGGTGCTGGCCGTGGTGATTGCCCAGAGGGTGGTGGCGGTATTATGATCTTGATCATCGGCGGCGCAGCCCAGGGTAAGCTGGACTATGTGCTGCGAAAGACCGGATACTCCCCAGACCAGGTGGCCCACACACCGGAGGATGCGGAGCATTTGCCCATCTTCGACGGGGTGGAGGGCTGGCCGGAGCTGGACGAGGAGGCGCTGCTGGCTGCCAATCCGGATATCATCCTCATTTGCGACGAGGTGGGCTGCGGCGTGGTACCCATGGACCCAGCCCAGCGGGCCTGGCGGGAGGCGGTGGGGCGGCTGTGCTGCCGCCTGGCGGCCCGGGCGGAGCGGGTGGAGCGTATGTTCTGCGGCCTGTCTATGACCCTGAAAGGAGATTCGTCAACATGGAACTGATCCTCATTCGCCACGGCACTACCCAGGGCAACCTGGAAAAGCGGTTTGTGGGTACTCTGGATCTCCCCCTGGCCCCCCAGGGGGAGGCACTGGCCCGGCGAGTAGGTCCTACGCTACCCCGAGTAGAGCATATCTACCGCTCCCCTCTGACCCGCTGCCGCCAGACGGCGGAACTCCTCTGGCCGGGCACAAAAATGACGGTGGTGGACGAACTGCGGGAGAGCGATTTCGGCCCCTTTGAGGGGAAGAACCATGAGGAGCTGAAGGACGACCCTCTGTACCAGGTCTGGATTGGACAGTCGGGGAAGCACCTGAATTTTGCCGCCATGCCGGTGGGTGAAAGTGCGGAGCAGGTGGTGGAGCGGGTATCCGTTGGCCTGGAGAAGCTGACGGCGGACGCCGTTTCCCACGGCTATCATCGGGTGGGGGTGGTGTCCCACGGGGGTGCTCTCATGGGCCTGCTGAGCAAATACGGCCGTCCCGTTCGGGAGTATTATGGCTGGATGTGTCCCAACTGCGGA
Organism: Pseudoflavonifractor phocaeensis; assembly: GCF_016901955.1. Lineage (GTDB taxonomy): Bacteria > Bacillota > Clostridia > Oscillospirales > Oscillospiraceae > Flavonifractor > Flavonifractor phocaeensis_A. The sequence goes on along the minus strand of NZ_JACJLC010000016.1, from coordinate 43,913 downwards.
GGCTTCCGCATGGTCCTGGATCCGGACACCCTGGAGCTGACGGTGCTGGAGGAGTATAAGGGATGAACTGGGGTGTTGGTCATCTGCTGGCCCTGCTTGTCGGCTTCTGTCTGGACCTGCTGCTGGGGGATCCTCACTGGGCCCCTCATCCGGTGCGGGCTATTGGGGCCCTGATTGCCGGGCTGGAGTGGGGGCTGCGGCGGGTCTTTCCAAAGTCCCCCGGGGGAGAGCTGGCGGCAGGTGTGGTGCTGGTGATCCTCACCCTGGCCATCCCCACTGGCCTCACGGTACTGCTGCTGTGGGTCTGCGGCCAGGTGAGCCCCTGGCTGGCCCTGGGGGTGGAGAGCCTGCTGAGCTACCAGCTGCTGGCCACAAAATCTCTGGCCGCCGAGAGCCGGAAGGTATACGATGCCCTGAAAATCGGGGATCTGAACCAGGCCAGACATGCCGTGTCCATGATCGTGGGCAGGGATACCGCCAGCCTGGATGAGGCGGGAGTGACAAGGGCGGCGGTGGAGACGGTGGCGGAGAATGCCTCCGATGGGGTAATTGCCCCCCTTATTTTCCTGGCCATCGGTGGAGCACCCTTGGGAATGCTCTACAAGGCGGTCAACACCATGGACTCCATGGTGGGATACAAGAACGACAAGTATCTCTGGTTTGGCCGGGCTGCGGCCAAGCTGGACGATATTCTGAACCTTGTCCCCGCCCGGATCGCCGGGGTGCTTATGTGCCTGGGAGCCGTCGCGGCGGGGTACGACGGGAAAAACGCATGGCGGATCTTTTTGCGGGATCGAAAGAATCACAAGTCCCCCAACTCCGCCCATACCGAGGCTGCTTGCGCCGGTGCCCTTCAGCTGCGGCTGGCGGGGCCCAACTGGTATTTCGGCCAGCTGGTGGAGAAGCCCTACATCGGGGACGACCAGCGGCCCATCGAGCCCCTGGATATCCTGCGCTCCGGGCGGATCTTGTATGCCACCGCTTTTTTTGCCCTGCTGCTCTTCTGCGGCTTGCCCCTGCTGATTTTGCTGTTCCCATAAAGGAGGAACAAACCATGGAATACGTCCACGGTGGGGATCTGTTCTCCGCCCAGGCCGGTTATGGCGGGGCGGTGTTGGATTTTTCCACCAACTTAAATCCCCTGGGCATGCCTCCGGCGGTGGGGCGGGCGGCGGCGGCGGCCCACTTTGCCCCCTATCCCGACCCACTGTGCCGCCATCTGAGACGGGCCATCGCCGCCCACGACGGGGTGTGGGAGGAACAAATCCTCTGCGGCAATGGGGCTGCCGATCTCATCTTCCGGCTGGCCTTTGCGCTCCGGCCCCGGCGCGCCCTGGTCACCGCCCCCACCTTTTCCGAGTATGAGGGGGCCCTGGCCTGCGTGGACTGTCAGGTGGAGCGGTATGCCCTGGATGGAGCCCGGGATTTTGACCTGGACGAGGAGATTCTGGAAGCCATCACACCCGGTATGGAGCTGGTGTTTCTGTGCACCCCCAATAATCCCACCGGGCGGCTTGTTCCCCAGAAGCTGCTGCTGGCGGCGGCGGAGCGGTGCCAAAGGGTGGGGGCTGTTTTGGCGGTGGACGAGTGCTTTCTTCCCCTGGCCGACGGGGGTGGGAACGGGCTGGCTCCTTATTTGACAAAATTCCCCAAGCTGTTTCTGCTGCGGGCCTTTACCAAGAGCTATGCAATGGCGGGGCTGCGGCTGGGCTACGGTCTATCGGCGGATCCCGACCTGCTGGAGCGGCTGAGCAGATTTGCTCAGCCCTGGAGCGTGTCGGCCCCCGCTCAGGCGGCGGGGATGGCCGCCTTTACCCTCTGCCCCAGCTGGCCGGAACAGGCCCGGACCCTGGTGGCGCGGGAGCGGCCCCTCCTGGCGGCGGAGCTGACGGACCTGGGATGCGCCGTGGCGCCATCCCAGGCCAACTACCTGCTGTTCCGGGTTGAAAAGGTAACGGATCTAAAGGAAAGGCTGATCCGAAAGGGTGTTTTGATCCGGGCCTGCGGCAACTACCAGAACCTGGGCCCCGATTGGTACCGGGTGTGTGTACGAAGCGGGGAAGAGAACCGGCGGCTGCTGACCGCCCTGAAAGAGGTGCTGTGATGGCGAAGGCGATCATGCTCCAGGGTACCGCCTCCAACGCGGGCAAATCCCTGCTGGCAGCGGGCTTGTGCCGTATCTTTAAGCAGGACGGCTATAAGGTGGCCCCCTTCAAGTCCCAGAACATGGCCCTAAACTCCGCCATTACCCCCGACGGGCTGGAGATGGGCCGGGCTCAGGTGGTGCAGGCCGAGGCCGCCGGGGTGGCGCCCGACGCCCGGATGAACCCCATCCTGCTCAAGCCCACCAGCAATGTGGGCTCCCAGGTGATCGTGAACGGGGTGCCCAGGGGTACTATGCCGGCGGGGGAGTACTTCCACTACCGCAAGACCCTCATTCCCGAGGTGATGGCTGCCTATGAATCTCTGGCGGCGGAGTACGATATCATTGTCATTGAGGGGGCGGGCAGCCCGGCGGAGATCAACCTGCGGCAGGACGACATTGTCAACATGGGCATGGCCAAGCGGGCCCATGCCCCGGTGCTGCTGTGTGGGGACATTGATCGGGGGGGCGTGTTCGCCTCCCTCTACGGTACGGTAAAGCTGTTGGAACCGGACGAGCAGGACTTGATCCGTGGCCTCATTATTAACAAATTTCGGGGAGATATGGATATTCTTCGCCCTGGCTTGGGTCAGTTGGAGGAGTTGACCGGCAAGCCGGTGCTGGGCGTGGTGCCCATGCTGGACGTGGACGTGGACGACGAGGATTCCCTGTCCAGCCGCCTGTCCAAGACCGGCAAGGTGGGTCTGGTGGATATCGCCGTCATCCGCCTGCCCCGGCTCAGTAATTTTACCGACTTCAATCCCCTGGAGCGCATGGACGAGGTCACCCTCCGGTATGTGGGGAGCGTGAAGGAGCTGGGGAACCCGGATTTGGTGATCCTCCCCGGTACCAAGAACACCATGGACGATCTGCGCTGGCTGCGGCAGAGCGGCTTGGAGGGGGGCATTTTGAAGCACGCCGCCAAAGGCGGAGCGGTGGTAGGCATCTGCGGCGGCTATCAGATGCTGGGGGACGCAGTCTCCGATCCTGAGGGGGTGGAGAGCGGCGGTACCCTGAAGGGCCTGGGCTTGCTGCCCGCGGATACCGTCTTTCAGGGGGAAAAGACCCGCACTCAGGTGGCCGGGCGCTTCCGGGCTCCGGCGGGGATGTTCGGGGAGATGGAAGGCGTCTCCTTTGAGGGGTACGAGATCCACATGGGCCGTACCAGCAGTATCGCAGCCCCTCTGATGAGCTTTACCGACCAGAACGGGGCGGCCCACACCGACGGCCTGGCCGCCGGAAACGTGTGGGGCTGCTATGTCCACGGCATCTTTGACAAGGCCGAGTGCGCCGCCGCCCTGGTGAACTGCCTGCTGCGGGCCAAGGGCATGGACCGGCAGGCTGCCAGCGTGGACTGGCAGGCCTATGCCCAGCTCCAGTATGACAAGCTGGCGGCGGGCCTGCGGGCCAGTCTGGATATGGAACAGATTTACCGGATTCTGAACGGGGAGGAATGACGGTGGGCGGGTCTGGGACCCGCCCCTACCGCCCCATATACCCGTAGGGGCGGGTCCCAGACCCGCCCTCACAAGGAGAGATACGACCATGAAAAAGATCCACCTGCAGCGGGTGGCACCCGCTGACATTGAGGCCCGGAGCATGGAGCTCATTGCCCAGGAGTTGGGAGAACGGGTATTTTCCCCCGAACAGCTGCCCGTCATCAAACGGGCCATCCATACCAGTGCCGACTTCGATTACGCCGATAACCTGGTGTTTTCCGCTGACGCGGTGGCAAAAGGCATCGCCGCAATCAAGGAGAGCTGTACCATCGTTACCGACACCCAGATGGCCTTCTCCGGCATTAATAAAAGGGTGCTGGAGAAGTTCGGCGGGAGAGCGGTGTGCTTTATGTCCGACCCGGACGTGGCGGCGGAGGCCAAAGCGCGGGGAGAGACGAGGGCCACCGTGTCCATGGAGCGGGCGGCGGCGCTGGAGGGGCCGGTGATCCTAGCCGTTGGCAACGCTCCCACCGCCCTGGTGCGGGCTTGTGAGCTGATGGATGAGGGGAAATTCCGTCCTGCCCTGGTGATCGGGGTGCCAGTAGGGTTTGTGAACGTGGTGGAGAGTAAGGAGCTGTTGCTGTCCATGGACGTGCCCCATATCGTGGCCCGGGGCCGCAAGGGAGGGAGCAACATCGCCGCCGCCATCTGCAACGCCCTGCTCTACCAGGCCAGCGGCAACGCCCGTGAATGAACACAGGAGGAAACACCATGGAACGAAAAGCCCTGCTGGCGGTGTCTTTCGGCACCAGCTACGCTGATACGTTGGAAAAGAATATCGCCGCCATCGAGGCCGATCTGGAAGCCGCATTTCCGGAGCGTACTCTGCGCCGGGCTTTCACCAGCGGAATGATCCTCCGCCGGTGGAGGGAGCGGGGGGTGGACATGGACAATGTGCCCGCCGCCCTGGAGCGGCTGGCGGGAGAAGGGTACACGGATATCCTGCTCCAGCCCACCCACATCATGAACGGAGACGAGTACCACAAGCTGATGGCCCAGGCCGAGCCATACCGGGAAACATTTGACCGGCTGACCATCGGAGCGCCCCTGCTGACGGCGGCGGAGGACTATCTGGCCCTGGGCCGGGCCCTGCTGGAGGTGCTGCCGCCCCAGCAGGAGGACCGGGCGGTGGTGTATATGGGCCATGGCTCGGAGCACCAGGCCAATTCCGCCTACGCCCTGATGGAGTACGCCTTTCATGATCTGAGACGGCCCGACGTTATTGTGGGCACCGTGGAGGGCTACCCCGACTTTGCCGCCGTCCTCCGGCGGCTGGAGGAGCGGCCCCAGGTGAAGCGGGTGGAGCTAAGGCCTCTGATGACGGTGGCCGGCGACCACGCCAAAAACGACCTGGCGGGGGAGGAGGACTCCTGGAAGCGCATCCTGGAGGGGCAGGGCTATGAGGTGGAGTGCGTCCTCACCGGCCTGGGGGAGTACCCCCAGGTGCGGGCGCTGTTTGTGTCCCACGCCAGACAGGCCCAGGCGTAAGCCTGTTTATCATAGATATAGCCGGGAAAAGGGAAGTCGGGTGGAACTCCCGCGCAGTCCCGCTGCCGTAAGAGAAGAGCCGCCGGGCACTATGTCACTGGGGAGACCCGGGAAGACGCGTGGCGGCAGAGAGGCTCAAGCCGGAAAACCTTGCCCGGTGGAACCCATCAGCCTACGAGTGATAGGAAAGGATGAGACTGTATGAAACAAACCACTGTCCGGACGGCACGGGCCATGGCCTTGCTCATCGCCCTGCTGGGGCTCACCACCATGAGTGCCTCCGCCATGCACATCGCCGAGGGTATGCTGCCCGTACCCTGGGCCATCGGCTGGGGCGCGGTGTGCGTCCCCTTTGTGGTGGCCGGCTTCTTTGCCATCAAAAGGAAGGTGGAGCAGGCCCCCAGGGCCAAAATCCTGCTGGCCATGTGCGGGGCCTTCGCCTTCGTGCTCTCCGCCCTGAAGCTGCCCTCCTTCAACGGCTCCTGCTCTCACCCCACTGGTGTGGGCCTGGGGGCCATCCTCTTCGGGCCCATGACCATGGCGGTGCTGGGGCTCATCGTGCTGCTGTTCCAGGCTCTGCTGCTGGCCCACGGGGGCCTTACCACTCTGGGGGCCAACCTGTTTTCCATGGCCATCGCCGGGCCCATCCTGGCCTGGCTGGTCTATCAGCTGCTGCGGAAGGTCAAAGCCCCCGCTGCAGTGGCGGTGTTTGCCGCCGCTGCTCTGGGAGATCTGTTTACCTATGTGGTCACCTCGGTGCAGCTGGGCGTCATTAACGGGGGCATGGTGAAGTTCCTGGCCATTTTCGCCGTTACCCAGATCCCGCTGGCCATTGCCGAGGGGCTGCTCACCGTGGTCATCTTCAACGTGCTGGAAAAGTACAGCAAGGACGAGCTGCGCCAGCTGGCGGTGCTGTAAGGAGGGAACTGGTATGAAAGTTTGGCAGAAAAACCTGATTTTGCTCCTGCTGGTGGTGGTCATCGCCGCGGTTCCCCTGTGGCTGCTGCCCAACGCCGAGTTCGGCGGGGCGGACGGCCAGGCCGAGGAGGCCATCACCGAGCTGAACCCCGGCTACGAGCCCTGGTTCCAGCCTATCCTGGAGCCCGCCAGCGGGGAGGTGGAGTCCCTGCTCTTTGCCCTCCAGGCCGCCATTGGGGCGGGGGTTGTGGGCTTCGTGCTGGGCCGCATCACCAAAAAGTCCGACCGGAAAGGGCAGGACTGATATGGGCACCGACCGCTACGCCTATCAGTCCCGTCTGCGGCGGGTATCTCCCCTGCCCAAGCTGCTGCTGACGGCGGTAGCCCTGGTGGTCTGCCTGTGCTGCGACAGTGTGGCGGTGGGGCTGGCCACCCTGGCCGTTATGGGAGTGCTGGTCACTGCCCTGGGTGGACTGCCGCCCCGGGTGTTTCTTCGTTTTTTAAAGGTCCCCCTGGTATTTCTGGTGGTGGGCTGCCTGACCATCATGGTGGGCAGCCACCCCCCGGACACCCCTGTGCTGGCCGCCATCCCGGTGGGAGGGCGGCTGTGGGGCGTGACGGCGGAGGGGCTGCTGCTGGGTGCGCGGATCTTCTGCAAGGCCCTGGGAGCCGTGGGGTGTATGTACTTTCTGGCCCTCAATACCCCGGTCACCGACCTGAACATGGCCCTGGAACGGCTCCATGTGCCCCGGCTGATGGTGGAGCTGATGGAGCTGATTTACCGGTTTATCTTTGTCCTGTGGGAGACGGCGGCCAACATCCGGGTGGCCCAGCAGTCCCGGCTGGGCTATGTGGGCCTGCGGCGGTCCCTGTCCTCCCTGGGCACACTGGCCTCCATGGTGTTCCTCCGGGCCTGGCGGAAGGCAGACCGGATCTACACCGCCCTGGAGTCCCGGGGCTATACCGGCAGCCTGTCCACCCTGACGGATGCATATCGGCCCGGGTGGGGGCTGCTCCCCCTCACCGCCCTGGTGACGGCGGGCCAGCTGGGGATCTGGCTGTTGGAAAGGATGGCGGTAGCGTGAATCCCTTGATCGAGACAAAAGAGCTGTGCTATACCTATGAGGACGGCACCATGGCCCTGGACCACATCACCCTGGGGGCGGAGCGGGGCACCATCACCGGCATCCTGGGGGCCAACGGGGCGGGGAAGTCCACTCTGTTTCTCAACCTCAACGGGGTGCTCACCCCCGGCAGCGGCCAGGTGCTGCTGGATGGAGAGCCAGTACGCTATGATAAAAAGGGCCTGCTGGAGCTGCGGCGGCAGGTGGGCATCGTGTTCCAGGACCCGGACGACCAGCTCTTCTCCGCCGACGTGTACCGGGATATCTCCTTTGGGGCGGTGAACCTGGGTTTGCCCAGGGAGGAGGTGGCCCGCCGGGTGGAGGAGGCCATGGCGCGCACCGGGGTGTCCGCACTCCGGGACAAACCCACCCACGCCCTGTCCTACGGCCAGAAAAAGCGGGTGGCCATCGCCGGGGTGCTGGTCATGGAGCCGGAGGTACTCATCCTGGACGAGCCCACCGCAGGTCTGGACCCCCAGGGGGTCAGCGACATCATGGGCCTGCTGGCCGGACTGCGGGACAGCCTGGGCATGACCATCCTCATCGCCACCCATGATATGGACATCGTGCCCCTGTACTGCGACTACGCCTATCTGCTGGGGGAGGGGAAGGTGCTGCTGGCGGGTACGCCGGAGGAGCTGATCTCCGACCCGGCGGCCCTGCGTGCCAACCACCTGCGGCTGCCCCGGATCGCCCACCTGATGGAGGTGCTGCGGGACGTGGACGGCCTGGACGCCGACGGCTCCGCCGCCACCATCGGGGCGGCCCGGCGGGAGATTTTACGGTTACTCAAGGAGGAGACAGTATGAGCGGAACACTGTACGGCGTGGGAGTGGGCCCCGGGGACCCGGAGCTCATCACCAAAAAGGCGGAGCGGATCATCCGGGCCTGCCCGGTGCTGGCGGTGCCCGACGCCGGCCGGGAGGAAAAGACCGCCCTGCACATCGTGGGTGAGCTGGCGGAGGGCAAGGAGCTGCTGACCTGCGATGCCCCCATGGTGCGGGATCACGCCGCCCTGGACGCTGCCTACGAACAGAACGCCGACCGGGTGTGCGCCGCCCTGGACCGGGGGAAGGACGTGGCCTTCATCACCTTGGGGGACCCCACGGTGTACTCTACCTATCTCTACCTCCACAAAAAGGTGGCGGCCCGGGGGTATGACGCCCAGATCATCCCCGGGGTTCCCTCCTTCTGTGCCGTGGCCGCCCGGCTGAACACCGCCCTGTGCGAGAAGAGTGAGCGGCTGCTCATCGTCCCCGCCTCCCACAAGGATGTGTCCGACTGCCTGGAGGTGGACGCCAACCTGGTGTTCATGAAGGCGGGGCGGGAGATCGGGGCCCTGAAGGACACCCTGGCCGTCCACGGCCTGCTGGACCGTGCCTCCCTGGTGGCCAACTGCGGCATGGAGGGGGAGCTGGTGTGCCCTAGATTCGCCGACCTGGAGGAGGGCAGCGGCTACTTTTCCGTGGTATTGGTCAAGAGGGGGGAAGAGGCTTGAAGCTGATCATGTCCGGCCTGGACTGGCACCGTGCCCCCATCCATCTGCGGGAGGCCCTGTCCTTCACCCGCAGCCAGGTACTGGAGCTGGACCGGCGGCTGCGCCGCCAGCCGGGGGTGGCGGGGTGCGTGCTGCTGTCCACCTGCAACCGTACCGAGCTCTACCTGTCCTGGACAGGGGAGGAGGCCCCTGCTCCCGACCGGCTGCTGTGTCAGTTGGCTGGCGTGGGATATGAGTCCTTTGCTCCCGCCTTCGTCACCCGCCGGGGGGAGGAGGCCGCCCGCCATCTCATGGAGGTGGCCGGGGGGCTGCGCTCCCAGATCTGGGGGGAGGACCAGATCGTCACCCAGGTCAAGGCCGCCGTCCAGGCCGCCCGGGAGGTGGAGGCCGCCGACGGGGTGCTGGAGACCCTCTTCCGCAACGCCGCCGCCGCCGGAAAGGAGATCAAAAGCAAGGTGCGTCTCACCGGCGTGCCCCGGTCGGCCGCCCAGAGCGGAGTGGAGCGGTTATCCGCCCATTTGGGGGGGCTGACGGGGAAGCGGGCCCTGGTCATCGGCAACGGGGAGATGGGCCGGCTGGCCGCCTCCCTGCTCCGCCAGCGGGGGGCGGCGGTGACCATCACCCTGCGCAGCTACCACCACGGGGAGACGGTGGTGCCGCCGGGCTGCGCCGTCACCCCCTATGAGAATCGCTACGAGGCCATGGAGGGGATGGACCTGGTGCTCTCCGCCACCACCAGCCCCCACTACACCGTGGTGGCTGACGCTCTGGCCCAGCTGGCCCATCCACCAAAGGTGCTGGCCGACCTTGCCATCCCCCGGGACATCGAGCCGGGGGTGGGGGAGCTGCCCGGTTTCACCCTGTACAACGTGGACGACCTGGGGGTGACCGCCAGCCGGGAGATCCCCACAGAGGCGGCGGACATTGTGGAAAAATACCTGGACCGGCTGGCCCAGTGGGAGAACTACAAAAACTGTTTGCCCGGCCTGGAGCGGGTGAAGCAGGCGGTGGCCGCCCGAGTGATGTCCACTGACCTGGAGGGCCCCGAGGCCCGGGATCTGGTGGAGCTGGCGGTGAGCCGGGCGGTGGATCTGCTGGCGGGGGGACTGAAGGAGAACTTCACCCCGGAGGACATCGCCCGCTGCGCCGAGAAGATCGAAGTCCATACCGCGGCAAAGCCCCGGTGGGCTATGCCCGAGGAGCGGCCCTTCCGTTTTCCACTGTTCATCGACGTGATGGGGAAAAAGGCCGTCATCATCGGCGGCGGGGCGGTGGCCTGCCGGCGGGCTGGAGTGCTGGCCCGGTTCGGGGCGGAGGTTACTCTCATTGCCCCCTGTTGTAAACCCCTGGACGGACACATACACTGGCAGCAGCGGCCCTACTCCCCCGGCGATCTGGCCGGGGCGGTGCTGGCGGTGGCCGCCACCGACGATCGGAGCGTCAACCGGGCGGTGGGGGAGGAGGCCCGGGCGCTGGGCATCCCTGTCAGTGTGGCTGACGCCCCCGACGAGTGCACCTTCTTTTTCCCGGCGGTGTGCACCGGGGAGAATATTGTGGCCGGGGTAGCCGGACGGGGCGATGACCACGCACGCACCGCCCGGGCCGCCAAGGCCATCCGGGCCGTACTGGAGGGATTGGAATGAAGACCATACGGGTAGGCAGCCGGGAGAGCAAGCTGGCTGTCATTCAGTCGGAGCTGGTGATGGACGCCATCCGGGCCAGTCATCCGGACGTTGTCCTGGAGCTGGTGACCATGAAAACCACCGGGGACAAGATCCTGGACCGTACCCTGGACAAGATCGGCGGCAAGGGTTTGTTTGTGAAGGAACTGGACGCCGCCCTGCTGGAAGGGCGGGCCGACCTGACGGTCCACTCCTGCAAAGACCTGCCCATGGAGGAAAACCCGGCCATCCCTCTGGCGGGGTTCTCCCGGCGGGAGGACCCAAGGGACGTGCTGGTGCTACCGGAGGGGGTGACGGAGCTGGATGAAACCAAGCCTATCGGCTGCGCCTCCGCCCGGCGGGCGGTACAGCTGAAAGCCCTGTTTCCCCGGATGGAGGTGGCCCCGGTGCGGGGCAACGTGCTCACCCGGCTGCGCAAGCTGGACGAGGGGCAGTTTTCCGCCCTGGTGCTGGCCGCCGCCGGGCTGAAACGGCTGGAGCTGGAACACCGGATCACTCGATATTTTTCCGTGGAGGAGATGATTCCCGCCGCCGGCCAGGGCATTCTGGCCCTCCAGACCCGGGCGGGGGAAAACCTGGACTATCTGGACGGGGTGGTGGACGAGGAGGGCACTTTGTGCGCCAGGGCCGAGCGGGCCTTTGTCCGGGCCCTGGATGGGGGCTGCTCCTCCCCCATCGCCGCCCACGCCCAACTTCATGATGAGGATATTTTGATCACAGGGCTGTATGTGGACGGGGCAGGGAAGGTCCTCCGCCGGACCGTCACCGGCCCCAGGGATCGGGGGGAGGCTCTGGCCGTTTCCCTGGCAAATGAGATGAAGGAGGGGTGCCTGTGCCCGGAAAAGTGACCCTGGTGGGAGCGGGGCCGGGGGATCCCGGTCTGCTGACCCGGAAGGGGCTGAAGGCCCTGGAAAGGGCGGAGGTGGTGGTGTACGACCGGCTGGTGAGCCCCGCCATTCTGGCCCTGATGCCCGAAGGGGCAGAGAAAATCAACGTGGGCAAGCAGGCCGCCCGCCACCCGGTGCCCCAGGACCAGATCAACCAGATCCTGCTGGACAAGGCCCTGGAGGGGAAAAATGTGGTGCGACTCAAGGGGGGTGACCCCTTCCTGTTTGGACGGGGCGGAGAAGAATTGGAGCTGCTGGCGGAGCATGGCATCCCCTTTGAGGAGGTGCCCGGTATCACCTCCGCCATCGCCGCGCCCGCCTATGGGGGCATCCCGGTGACCCACCGGGACTGCTGCTCCTCTCTCCATATCATCACCGGCCACCAGCGGGCAGGGAAGGCGCTGGACATCGACTTTGAGGCCCTGGTGCGTACCAAGGGCACCCTGGTCTTTCTGATGGGCGTGTCCGCCCTGCCGCAGATCTGTCAGGGGCTTTTGACAGCGGGCATGGGGCCCAATATGCCCGCCGCCGTGGTGGAGCGGGGCACCACCCCTGCCCAGCGACGGATTTCTGCCACCTTGGAGACCTTGGCGGAGCGGGCGGAACAAGCTGGGGTGGAGAGCCCTGCCGTCATTGTGGTGGGCAAGGTATGCGCCTTGGCGGAGGACTTTGACTGGTTCGATCACCTGCCCCTGAAGGGGAAAACCGTGGTGGTCACAAGACCCAAGGAGCGTTCGGGCACCCTGTCCGCTCGGCTGCGGGACCTAGGTGCGGAGGTGTGGGAGTATCCCTGCATTGCCACCCTGCCCCTGGATCCCTGTCCGGCTCTGGACGACGCCATGGAGCGGCTGGGTGACTATGAATGGCTGGCTCTCACCAGTCCCGCCGGGGTGGACGCCCTGTGGCGGTGGCTGGAGGCCAGCGGAAAAGACGCCCGGGCCCTGGGGAATGTGAAGCTGGCCGCCATCGGCCCCGGCACTGGCCGGGAGCTGAAGAAGTACGGCTTGAAGGCCGACTATGTACCGGAGGTATACGACGCCGCCCACCTGGGCGCCGGTCTGCCCGCCGGTGGGAACGTGCTCATCCTCCGGGCGGAGGAGGGCTCTCCCGCCTTGACAGAGGAGCTGGCCAGGCGTAACATTGGCTATGACGACATTGCCACCTACCGCACGGTGTACGAAAATCCTCGCTCTCAGGAGCTGCGGGAGGCGTTGGAGGGGACGGACGGACTGCTGGTCACCTTCACCTCCGCCTCTACGGTGAAGGGCTTCGTATCCTCTGTGGGAGCGGACGCGGACTTCTCCAACATGGTAGGTATGTGCATCGGAGCGCAGACCGCTGCCGAAGCCCAGAAGCATGGCATCCCGGTCAAAACAGCCAGAGCGGCCACCATGGATGCCCTGGTGGAATTGATAACAGAAGGTGTTTGATATGGAATTGATCCAACGGCCCCGCCGCCTGCGGGGCAACGATAAAGTGCGCCGCCTGTGCCGGGAGACCCGTATGTCCCCCGACAGCCTGATCTACCCCATTTTTGTGGACGAGACCCTTCAGGGTGTCCGGCCCATCGAGGCCCTGCCCGGCCAGAACCATTACGGCATCGACAGTGTGAACCTGGCGGTGGAGGAGTGCCTGGCCGCCGGCGTGAACCACTGCATCCTCTTCGGTCTGCCCGCTGCCAAGGACGCCATCGGCTCCTCCGCCTGGGACGAGCATGGTGTGGTACAGGAGGCCATCCGGGCCATCAAGCGGGAGCACCCCGACTTCTACGTCATCACCGACGTGTGCATGTGCGAGTACACCGACCACGGCCACTGCGGCATCCTCTGCGGCCATGAGGTGGACAACGACAAGACCCTGGAGGTGCTGGCCAGGACCGCCCTCAGCCACGTCCAGGCCGGGGCGGATATGGTGGCGCCCTCCGACATGATGGACGGCCGGGTGGCTGCCATCCGGGCTATCCTGGACCAGCACGGCTACACCTCCACCCCCATCATGGCCTACTCCGCCAAGTACGCCTCCGCCTTCTACGGCCCCTTCCGCTCGGCGGCGGGCTCCGCCCCCTCATTCGGGGACCGGAAGGGGTACCAGATGGACCCCCACAACCGCAAGGAGGCCATGAAGGAGTGCGCCCTGGATATTGAGGAGGGTGCCGACATCATCATGGTCAAGCCCGCCCTCAGCTACCTGGACGTGATCCGGGAGTGCTCCGACGCCTACGATCTGCCCATGTGCGCCTACCAGGTGTCCGGGGAGTACGCCATGATCAAGGCCACCGCCGCCGCCGGGCTCATTGACGAGTACCGCATCATGTGTGAGACCGCCGTCTCCATCTTCCGGGCGGGAGCCAATATGCTCATCACCTACTACGCCAAGGAGATCGCCCAGGCGATCATGAAGGGAGAGATCGGCTGATGGGACGCTCGGAAGAACTGTTTGAGCAGGCCGTCAAGGTACTGCCCGGCGGGGTCAACTCCCCGGTGCGGGCCTACCGTGCGGTGGGTATGGCACCCCGTTTCATTACGAAAGCCGACGGCCCCTTCATCTGGGACGAGGACGGGGAGAAATATATCGACTACGTCTGCTCCTGGGGCCCCATGATCCTGGGCCACAACCATCCCGTCATCCGGGAGGCGGTGGAGCGTGCCGTGAAGGACGGTCTGTCCTTTGGGGCCCCCACCCGCCGGGAGGTGGAGATCGCCCGGCTGATGACAGAGCTGGTGCCCAATATCGAGATGGTACGGATGGTCAACTCGGGCACCGAGGCGGTCATGTCCGCCGTCCGGCTGGCCCGGGGGGCCACCGGCCGGGACAAGATCATCAAGTTTGAGGGCTGCTACCACGGTCACTCCGATTGCCTGCTGGTGAACGCCGGCTCCTCCGCTCTGGCGGGAGGCCATCCCTCCTCCGCCGGTGTGCCCGAGGATATCGTGAAGCACACCCTCACCGCTCAGTTCAATGACCTCTCCTCCGTAGAAGAGCTGCTCAACGCCTGGCCCGGCCAGATCGCCTGCATCATTGTGGAGCCGGTGGCCGCCAACATGGGCGTGGTCAACCCCGCGCCCGGGTTCCTGGAGGGTCTGCGCAAGCTGTGCGACGAGAGCGGCGCTCTGCTGATTTTCGATGAGGTCATCACCGGCTTCCGCCTGGCCCTGGGGGGCGCCCAGGAATATTTCGGCGTACGCGCTGACCTGGTCACCTTCGGCAAGATCATCGGCGGCGGTATGCCGGTGGGCGCCTACTGCGGCAGCCGGGCCCTGATGGAGCAGGTGGCTCCCTGCGGCCCGGTGTATCAGGCGGGCACCCTCAGCGGTAACCCGGTGGCCATGGCCGCCGGTCTGGCCCAGCTCACCTACCTGAAGGAGCATCCGCAGGTGTATGACCACATCGCCGCCAAGGCCAAATGGCTGGCGGAGGGGATGCGGCAGGCGGTGGCGGAGACTGGGGCCCCGGTGGTGGTCAACCAGATCGGCTCCCTCCTCTCCCCCTTCTTCACCCCCACGGCAGTGACCCGGTTCGTGGATGCCAAGGGAAGCGACGTGACTATGTACGCCCGTTACTTCCAGGGGATGCTGGAGCGGGGAGTGGCCCTGGCTCCTGCCCAGTTTGAGGCCATGTTCGTTTCGGAGGCCCATGGGCAGGCCCAGCTGGAGGCCACCCTGATGGCCGTCCGGGCCACCCTGGCGGCTCTGTAAGCCGCTGGGCAAAGTTCACAAAACTTTTGAAATATGTTGTGACAATCTGCGGACTTCATGGTATAATCAAAGCAGGGAACCGGTCCAAGGCCGGGGATCCACATCCCTCCCCGGAGGGTGGAAGGAGTTGAAAACGATGAAGTTCGTGTTCACGGACAAGAAAGTCAATCTGCCCAACAAGGTCCATGCCTACGCTGAGAAGAAGGTGGGCAAGTTAGACCGTTATTTTAAGGCGGATACGGAGGCCGCCATCGTCTTCAGCGTGGAAAAGGACCGCAACAACGTGGAGCTGACCATCCGCTCCGGCGGTACCATCATCCGCGTGGCGGAGAGCACCTCCGATATGTTCGCCACCATCGACGCCGCGGTGTCCTCGGTGGAGCGGCGGCTGCGCAAGAACAAGAGCCGCCTGGAGAAGCGCCTGCGTCAGGACGCCTTCACCCGCAGCGTGGACGCCGAGGAGATCTCCTCCTTTGTTCCCGAGACCGACGAAGAGGAGTTCAAGATCGTCCGCACCAAGAAGTTCCCCATCAAGCCCATGACGGTGGATGAGGCGGTGCTCCAGATGAATCTGGTGGCCCACACCTTCTTCGCCTTTAAGGATACCGACAACGACGGTCGGTTCGCCGTGGTCTACAAGCGCAACGACGGCGGCTACGGCCTCATCGTGGATGAGGACTGAGCGGATCACATCGTCCGCCGGGAAACAGTGAAATAAAAAAGCTTGCGGGGAACCACCGTACGGTGGTTCCCCGCAAGCTTTTTTAGGTTGTTTTGGCTAGATCCATTGTCGAGAAAGGGCATTGCTCTGGGAACGGGTCAGCACAGGAAGAGCAGGTACCGGCACGCCAGACGCCGATACCAGGGCAGGGACTGGTCCACCTGAGCCCAGATGGCGTGGGCGGCGTCTACCGCCACGGCCCGCTCCGCCTCGGTGAGAGTGTGAGGGCTGAATCTGGCCTTTTTGGCCAGCGCAAAGACCTCCTCGGGCACCTGGCCGCCCCAGCGTTCCAGCTTTTTCAGGTACAGGTAGGCGTAAATCACTGCCTGGTTGGTGTCGGGTCCCTTCAGCTTTTTCTCCCGGCGGCGGCGCACCAGATTCCGGGCCAGGGGGAAGGCCAGAAGGATCAGCACCACCACCAGGGGGATGACTACCAGCCGCAGGTCCAAAGGCTTCTGCCGGGGCTCATCCGCTCCGGGCGCCTGGCTGGGCGTTGGGGTAGGGGCGGCGCTGGCCTGGGGCGTCTGGGTAGCGGTAGGCGTGGGGGTAGCCGTGGGAGTGGGTGTAGGCTCCGCCGTGGCGGTCTGGCCGGGGGTGCCGCCGGCGTAGGCCGGGGTGACCTCCACCGGCTCCCAGCCGTAGCCGGGAATGTAGACCTCGATCCAGGCGTGGGCGGCGGAGTCGGGGACCTTCACGTGGCCGGAGGCGGGCACGTCGGCCACATAGCCGGTGACATACCGGGTGGGGACGTTGATATACCGCAGCAGCAGGGCGGCGGCGGAAGCGAAGTGCATACAGTAGCCCCGGTGGCTCTCGGTGAGGAAGTAAGATACAAATTCCTCCCCCTCCGGGGTGAGGGGGGTATCCGGGTCGTACTCTGCGATTTCCTCCAGGTAGGCGGCCACAACCTTGGCGATGGTCAGGGGGTATTGCCGCTGGAACTGCCGGTGGTCCTGGACAGACTCGGGGGACACCAGATGCAGATATTCCTGACAGGCTTCATTGTCCGGGTTGGCCAACAGGAAATCATTGATGCCCCGGAGGGTCTCATCCAGGGCTTGGGCGCAGTCCTCTGGCACCGAGGTGTAGTAGCTGTACACGAAGTTCTCATAGGTCCAGAGGGCCTCCTCGGCCTCGTCGGGGATCTGGGCCATGGACAGGGGATTGCAGCCGGGCTGGACATACAAAGTGTGGGTCCACACGTCCTCCCCCCGGGCCAGGTAGGCGTCGTTGACAAATTTGGCACCGCTGAGCTCGTCGGGCTTGGAGAGGATATGGTAGGGGGTGTACACATAGCCCGGGTCAGCCCCGATGTTGCGGATGGTGACCTTGGCGTAGGACGAGCCGGGGAAAGAGTTCCGCTGGGCCAGGGCGGGGAAGTTCATGGGCTGCCAGCCCTCCAGAGAGGGGAAGTAGACGCTGGAATAGCTGTAGGGCGGGATGTCCTCCGAGTCCGGGTCCAGGAACATGGCGCTGTAGTCGGAATCCTCCAGGGGCAACCAGCCGGTGCCGTCATATTGGGCCCCGGAGAAGCCCCGCAGGTAGAGGCGGCCCCGGAGATCGGTGTCCACCTCCAGCACCGTGCGGCCGGAGAACCGGAGGGGGCCGGCGTCGGACAGGTCCACCTTGCCGTCGGCGTCGGTGAAGGAGCCGCCGCTGCCGAAGCCGAAGGGACCCCTGCCGTCAAAGAGCTGGATGTCCAGGTGGGTGACCCAGTTGTTCAGACTATCCAGGGCATGGTCGGCCCACTGGGGGCGCTGGTAGCTGCTCTGAGGCATGGCCCAGGTCAGCCCCACCAGCACCAGGGCGGTCAGGGGGAGCACAGCCAGGGTGAGACGGGTGGCTCCGCGGGGGTCCTGTCTGCGGGGCAGGGCGGTAAGCCCCAAAACGCACCAGGCCAGCAGCAGCATCAACAGGGGACCCCAGTCGGGGGTCACCGAAATGCACAGGGGGAGGGCCACAAAGGGGAGGGTGAGGATCAGCACCGGCAGGAAGCGCCGCCCCCGGACCACCAGCAGGGCCAGGGGCAGGCCCAGCACCGCTCCGGTGACCAAGGCCAGGACGGTGGCGGCGTGGAGCCACACCCCTTCGGGTAGATCCTGAATGGGGACGATGAAGTGGTCCAGCTCCAGGCTGGTGCTTACTGTGTTCACCACCCCGCAGCGCAGGATGATCTCCCCCAGCCGCAGGGTCTCCCACAGCTGCCACACCGCGATGCCGATAGCCGCCATGGCCGCGGCCATGGCGGCGGCCAGCCACCGGCCGGGCAGGGCGCACATCAGGGTGTACACCAGGGCCAGCAGGGCACAGCCCCCCAGCAGCAGGGGAAGCTCCGGCTGGATCTGGGCGGCGGTGAGGAAGGACCACAGGGCGCCGGCCAGCAGTAAAAAGAGAATGGGAAAGTCCACCGCCAGCTCCAGGGGGGTGGGGCGGCGGGGTGGGGTGTGCTTGCGATGCTTCATGTCCGCCCTCCTTCCACCCCGTCGGGGGTCACGTGGAGATGGCGCACCTTGCCCACCCCACCGGGGGCCTTCAATGCCCCGTCCAGGATGGACCGGCCCGACTGGGGGGCGGGGGTGGAGAAGGCCGCCTCTAGGCAGGACAGCAGGGACCGTTCCCCGTCCACTGCCCGGTCCTCCGGCACTCCGGTGAGAGGAGCGGCCCACTGGATGTGGTGGGGCCGCTGTTGGCTCAGCAGCCACCGGGACAGGGCGTACAGCTGGGCGAAGGTACGGTCCAGCACCTCCGGAGCGCCGAAATGGTCATAGGTCACCACGATAGCGGCCTGCTGGGGCTCCAGGGTCTCCCGTACCACCAGCTCGTCCCACTTGGAGGACAGCTTCCAGTGGACTGAGCGGAGAGGGTCCCCCGCCCGGTACTCCCGCAGGTCGTAGTCCTCTCCGGGACCTCCGCCGGGCCGGGGCTTCAGCACTGCCCCCTGGTTGTGGCCGCCGGCCAGGGAGGGGTCGTGCTCCACCTCCAGCGGGGTGGGGAGCACCAGAACCGCCCCCTCCGGCCCCTTTTTTACCGGTAGGGGGAAGAGTCCCAGCGGATCGCACCGCCAGGCCCGCTCCACCCGACATACAACCCGGCCGCAGTGGGGCTCGGGGAGGGTGAGAACGCCGGGCTGGCCAGGGGCCAGGTCCAGCTTGGCGCTACCGGTCTCTCCGGTGAGCTGATTGACCCAGACCACCCGGGCCCTGGGCCGGAGCAGGGGCACAAGGACGGGAGCGGAGAGGGGAAAGGTAAACCGGAGAGGCTCTCCCTTGACGGCGGTGGAGGAGGGGAGATCAACCCGGAGAACGGCCCGTCCCAGCCCCGGCAGGGCCAGTAGCAGGGAGAGTAGGGGGAGCAGGATCACCAATACCAACAGATAGGTGGCCAGGTAGAAGCGGAACACAATCTGGAACAGCACCGCCCCCAGCAGGAGCAGGGCGTAAAAGATACGGCGGCTCCACATGGCCTTACCCGATTTTGGGCGGCGGAACCTGACCCAGCAGCTCCGCCGCCCCGCCGAAGGCTCCGCTGGCTTCCGCCCGGGGAGAGAGGATGAGCCGGTGAGACACCA
This sequence comes from Pseudoflavonifractor phocaeensis, assembly GCF_016901955.1. GTDB lineage: Bacteria > Bacillota > Clostridia > Oscillospirales > Oscillospiraceae > Flavonifractor > Flavonifractor phocaeensis_A. The sequence goes on along the minus strand of NZ_JACJLC010000016.1, from coordinate 24,690 downwards.
CGTCGGCAAACACCAGGGACACGTCCTCCGGGTTCACGTAGTCCCGGCCCAGCACCAGGGCGGCCGCCTTGGCCATGGCGGTGAGAGCCAGAGAGGCCCGGGGGCTGGCACCCTGGACGATCATGGGGTGGTGGCGGGTGGCGTTTACCAGGCGGATGATATAGTCCAGGATCTGGTCGGATACATACACCCGATCAGCCATGTCCCGCAGGGCGGACAGACCGTCCAGGTCCAGCACCCGCTCCACCTGGTCCAGGGGGTTGCCTCCCTGCTTGCGGCGGACCATGTCCAGCTCGTCCGCCGGGGCGGGGTAGCCAATGGACAGCCGCACCATGAACCGGTCCATCTGGGAGTCGGGGAGCAGCTGGGTGCCCGAGGCCCCAGCCGGGTTCTGGGTGGCGATGACCAGGAAGGGCTGGGGCACCGGGTGGGACACCCCGTCCACGGTGACCTGGCCCTCCTCCATGGCCTCCAGCAGGGCGGACTGGGTGCGGCTGGTGGCCCGGTTGAGTTCGTCGGCCAGGAACAGGTTGCACAGCACCGCCCCCGGCTGGTACTCCATGGCCCCGGTGGCCTTGTTGTAGATGGAAAAGCCGGTGATGTCCGAGGGCATTACGTCTGGGGTAAACTGCACCCGGTTGTAGCGCAGGCTCAGGGCCTTGGAGAAGGCCAGAGCCATGGTGGTCTTGCCCACACCGGGAATGTCCTCCAATAAAATGTGGCCCCTGGCCAGGATGGCCAGGAGCACCTTAGCCAGAATGTCGTCCTTGCCTACCACCGCTTTTTTCACCTGGGCCAGAATCTCCATGGCCTGCTGGTTTCCGTTCATACTGCATCCTCCTTCAGGAATGTACTTACCATTTTACCAAACCTTACACTTATGTCAACGCCATACCTTATAAAAAACAAACTGACAGAAAATCGTCAGAAAGTCTTGCGCCGGCCTGGGTTTTGTGGTATAGTACATACGATAGTAGTAGGTGTACGGTGAGAGTGGGGTTGCGGCTCCGCTCTTTCTTATTGAAAAAACGGGGTATGTAAATTATTTACAGCCCCTTCGGAGGTTGCGTATGGCCAAGGTCACAGAACTGGTTTCCGCTCTGGCAGCCCCCTTGGTGGAGGGGGCCGGCTGCTCCCTGTGGGACGTGGAATATGTCCGGGAGGCGGGCCAGTGGTTTTTGCGGGTGTATATCGACAAGGAGGGAGGCGTCTCCATCAATGACTGCGAGGCGGTGAGCCGCCCCCTGTCCGACGCCCTGGATGAGGCCGACCCCATCGAGGGCAGCTACGTGCTGGAGGTATCCTCCGCCGGCGCCGACCGGCCCCTGAAGAAGCCGGAGCACTTTGCCGCCTTCCTGGGCAGCGAGGTGGAGGTGCGCCTCTACCGGGCGGTGGATGGTCGAAAGGATCATGTAGGGAACCTGGTCAGCTATGAAAACGGCGACGTGACCATTGACGGTGGCGACGGCCCCAGAACCTTCCCCAAGAAGGATGTGGCCCAGGTGCGGCTATATGTGCGGTTTTAAAAGGAGATATTGAGCTATGCCGAAGAAAAATGCCAAGGCGCAGAAGACCAACGAGCTGGACGGAAAGGAATTTTTCGCCGCGATTAACCTGATTGAAAAGGAAAAGGGCATCCCCAAGGCCTATATGCTGGATAAGATCACTCAGGCTCTGGTGTCCGCCTACAAGCGGGATCATGAGACCGCCGGGGACAACATCGTGGTGGAGGCCGATGAGGAGGCCGGTACCGTCCGCATGTTCGTCAAGAAGGACGTGGTGGAGGAGGTGGATAACCCCTGCACCGAGATGAGCCTGGAGATGGCCCGTTCCAAGCTGCCCCAGGCCCAGCTGGGGGACGTGATCCGCATCGAGATCAAGACCCGGGACTTTGGCCGTATCGCCGCCCAGACCGCCCGGCAAGTGATCATCCAGGGTATGCGGGAGGCCGAGCGGGGCATGATCTATGATGAGTTCTCTTCCAAGGAGCACGAGATCCTCACCGGCGTGGTCACCCGCATCGACCCCCGCTCCGGCTCCGCCAGCCTGCGCATCGGCTCGGGCAGCGAGGCCACCGAGGCCTTCCTGGCCGCTGGCGAGCAGGTCAAGGGCGAGGAATATGTGGAGGGTATGCGCCTTCGGGTGTATGTGGTGGAGGTCCGTCGTTCCACCAAGGGGCCCCAGGTCCTCATTTCCCGCACCCACCCCGGCCTGGTGAAGCGGCTGTTCGAGCTGGAGGTGCCCGAGATCTACGACGGCACCGTGGAGGTCAAATCTATCGCCCGGGAGGCCGGCTCCCGCACCAAGCTGGCCGTCTGGTCCGCCGACCCCGACGTGGATCCCATCGGCGCCTGCGTGGGCCCCAGAGGCCAGCGGGTCAACAACATCGTGGAGGAGCTAAAGGGCGAGAAGGTGGACATCGTCAAGTGGTCTGAGGACCCCGCCGTCTACATCGCCGCTGCCCTGTCCCCCGCCGACGTCATCAGCGTGGAGATCCATGAGGAGGGCAAGAACTGCCGGGTGGTGGTGCCAGACGACCAGCTCTCCCTGGCCATCGGCAAGGAGGGCCAGAACGCCCGGCTGGCCGCCAAGCTCACCGGCTGGAAGATCGACATCAAGCCCCAGTCCGCTCCCGTGGAAGAAGATGTGGTGGAGGACGAGGAGGATGTGATCCTGGAGGACGAGGAGCAGATCGAGGAATAAGCCTGGTGGACGGGCGGCCATAAAAGCCGCCCCTGCGGTGGTTTTGATGATTGCGGGGGCGGCAGATCGTGTCCCCCCGCCGGTCCCCCGCCGAAGCCCAGCGCAGCGGGTTCGGTGGGAAGAGGAGACACAGCGGAATGAGTGAGCTTTGCCGGAAACGGCGAAGCGAAGGATATGGAGCTTGTGTCGACGAGGAGGCGAGGAAGCATGCCCAAGAAAATACCCCTGCGCCAGTGCCTGGGCTGCCGGGAGATGAAACCCAAGAAAGAGTTGATCCGGGTGGTGAAAAGTCCGGAGGGAGAGGTCTCCCTGGATTTCCGGGGTAAAAAACCCGGCCGGGGGGCCTATGTGTGCCCTAACCCGGAGTGCCTGAAAAAGGCCCGGAAGGCCAGGGCCCTGGAGCGGGCCTTCTCCGCCCAGATGCCCGACGAGGTGTACGCCGCTCTGGAGGAGCAGATGAAGGCGGGTGACCAGGATGGATAGCGTGCTCCATCTGCTGGGCATCGCCCGCAAAGCGGGCCGGATCGAGGTGGGAGAGGAGCCGGTGGGCGCCGCCGCCCGGGCCCGACAGGCCAAGGTGATCCTCACTGCCGCAGACGGGGCGGACAACAGCCTGCGCCGGGCCGCCCACTTTGGGGAGGCCGGCAAGGTGCCGGTGCTGCCCACCCCCTACACCAAGGGGGAGTTGGGCGGGGCCGTAGGTCGCTCCGCCTGCACCATGCTGGCCCTCACCGACATCGGCCTGGCCGCCGCCATTGCGGAAAAGCTGGCCCAGGTAAACCCGTCAGCCTGCGCCGCCGCGGCGGAGGAGCTGAAGGTAGCTGCAGGCAAGGCCCTCCAGCGCCAGAAGGAGCAGCGGGCCCACGAGAAAAAGCTCCAGCGCAAGGCCCAGAAGCCTTGGACACCCCCGCCCAGGGAAACCAAACCGGTTCCCAAGGCCCAGAAAGAACCCAAGAAGTTTGCCCTCAAGGGCAAACTGACCATAAAAAAACAGCGGCCATGATACAGAGATGGCTGAGACGCATTGGAACAAAAGGCTTGTTCCAATAAGAAAGCGCGGTGATTCCGCCGCGTTTTCCTATTGGCGCAAGCTGACCAGTTGGAGGTGGCTTATTTGCTGAACAACAAATACCGTGTACACGAGGTGGCCAAGGATTTTGGCAAGAACTCCAAGGAGATCACTGATATCCTGACCAAATATGCGACTGCGCCCAAGAACCATATGCAGCCCCTGAGCGAAAAGGAGCTGTCCCTTATTTTTGAGTGCCTCACCCAGAAAAACCAGGTGGAGAGCATTGAGAGCATTTATGCCGACGTTTACCGGGAGCCCAAGGCGGCCCCCGCCAAGGCCCAGGCGGAGCAACCCAAGGCTCAGCATACCCAGCAGGCTCCCAAGGGAAACAGCAAGCCCAACCGGGACAACGCCCCCAAGGCCCAGGTGGAGCAGCCCAAGGCACAGCCCGCCCAGCAGCAGCCCCAGCAGAACCGGCCCACCACCCGTGTGCCCGAGAAGAAGGTGGTGGACACCCGCAAGGGCGGCCAGGTGAACCTGGAGAAGTACGACGAGCGGCTGGAGAACCTGGCCGCCGGCAAGACCAAGCAAATGCAGGCCGGGAAGCAGAAGTTCCAGGGCCGCAACCAGCGCAAGGGCGGCTTCCAGGGCGGCAACAAGCGCCGCCAGGAGGAGCAGGAGAAGATGCGCCGGCTCCAGCTGGAGATCGCCAAAAAGACCCCCCTCACCGTCAAGATCCCCGACGAGATCGGGGTGGGAGAGCTGGCCAGCCGCATGAAAAAGACCGGCGCCGAGGTGGTCAAGACCCTGATGAAGAACGGGGTCATGGCCTCCCTGTCCGACATCATCGACTTTGACACTGCCGCCATCATTGCCGAGGAGCTGGGCTGCAAGGTGGAGAAGGAGATCATTGTCACCATCGAGGAACGCCTCATCGACACCGCGGAGGATAAGGAGGAGGATCTGCTCCCCCGTGCTCCCGTGGTGGTAGTCATGGGCCACGTGGACCACGGCAAGACCTCCCTTCTGGACTATATCCGCAACGCCCACGTGGCCGCCGGCGAGGCCGGCGGCATTACCCAGCACATCGGCGCCTATCAGGTGGAGGTTCAGGGCAAGCTCATTACCTTCCTGGATACCCCCGGCCACGAGGCCTTTACCGCCATGCGGGCCCGGGGCGCCATGATCACCGACGTGGCCATCCTGGTGGTGGCCGCCGACGACGGTATCATGCCCCAGACCATCGAGTCCATCAACCACGCCAAGGCTGCCAATATTCCCATTATCGTGGCCATCAACAAGATGGATAAACCGGAGGCCAACCCAGAGCGCATCAAGGAGCAGCTTACCAAGTATGAGCTGGTGCCTGAGGAGTGGGGCGGCGAGACCATTATCTGCCCCATTTCCGCCAAGACCGGCGAGGGCATCGACAACCTGCTGGAGATGGTCAACCTGACCGCCGAGATGCAGGAGCTGAAGGCCAACCCCAACCGTTCCGCCCACGGTGCCGTCATCGAGGCCCGTCTGGACAAGGGCCGCGGCCCTGTGGCCACCCTGCTGGTGCAGAACGGTACACTCCATCAGGGCGACGTGATTATCGCCGGCACCGCTGTGGGCCGTGTCCGGGCCATGACCAACGCCAAGGGCGAGAAGCTGAAGGAAGCAGGCCCCTCCGTGCCTGTGGAGATCATCGGCATGGGCGAGGTGCCCGGCGCCGGCGACGACTTCCACGCTGTGGCTGACGAGCGCATGGCCCGTGAGCTGGTGGAGCAGCGCAAGCACGAGCAGAAGATGGCCTCCTCCGCCCCCGTGGGCAAGGTGAGCCTGGAGGATCTGTTCAGCCAGATCAAGCAGGGCGAAATGAAGGACCTGAACATCATCGTCAAGGCCGACGTCCAGGGCTCCGCCGAGGCCGTGAAGGCAAGTCTGGAGAAGCTCTCCAACGACGAGGTGCGAGTGCGGGTCATCCACTGCGCCGTGGGCGCCATCAGCGAGAGCGACGTCATGCTGGCCACTACCTCCAACGCTATCATCGTGGGCTTCAACGTCCGTCCCGATAATAATGCTAAGGATACCGCTGCCCGTAACAAGGTGGATATGCGGATGTACCGGGTGATCTACGATTGCATCAACGAGATTGAGACCGCCATGAAGGGTATGCTGGCTCCCAAGTTCAAGGAAGTGGAGCTGGGCCAGGCCGAGGTACGCAACGTGTTCCGTATCACCGGCGTGGGCATGGTGGCCGGCTGCTATGTCACGGGCGGCAAGATGCAGCGGGGCGCCAATATGCGCTTGCTCCGGGATAATGTGGTCATTTACGATGGGGCTATCGCCTCCCTTCAGCGGTTCAAGGACAGCGTGAAGGAGGTGGCCGCCGGCTACGAGTGCGGCATCACCTTTGAGAAGTTCCAGGATATCAAGGAGGGCGACGTGATCGAAGCCTTCCTGATGGAGCAGATTGAGGTGTAAGTGACCGGCCTATTATCAGGCCAGATTTCTTAGTCGCCCTCCTTGAGCCCCGCCGCAGGCGGGACGGCGTTTACGCCGTACAAGCGTTTTGCCATTGGGCAAAACCTTGGCGCAGGGCGAATTCATTTCGTCCGAGCGAGTGCAGGAGCAGGGTTCCCAAACAATGCGTGGCATTGTTTGGGATTGGGCGACGTGATCGAAGCCTTCCTGATGGAGCAGATCGAGGTATAAATAGCTTCCCCCCTGGAGGGGGAAGGCGAGGCAGGACACAATTCAATCAGACCCGTTCCGTCCCCAAGTCATTTGAGGAGGGGACGGGTCTGTATACTTGATAGGAGAAAAGTATGGCAAGTAATCGCATCGGACGCATCAACGAGGAGATCCAGAGAGAGCTGTCCGCTCTTATCCGCACTGTGAAGGATCCCCGGGTCCATGGGCTGGTGTCCATCACCGGGGTGGATACCACCTCCGACCTGCGGTATTCCAAAATTTATGTCAGTGTGCTGGACAAGAGCGACGTGAAGGAAGTGGTCAAGGGCCTGAAATCCGCCGGGGGCTATCTGCGGCGGGAACTGGGCCGGGCCCTCCAGCTGCGGTATACCCCGGAGCTCCAGTTTGTAGAGGACGACTCCATTGGGAAGGGGGCTCACATCCTCAGCCTGCTGCGGGACGAAACTGTAGTGAAGCCTGCCAACCCCGCCAACGCCCACATTAACCTGGATGAGGAGGAGTGAGCCATGACAGTGCGTGAGACGGCGGAATGGCTCAAATGCCATGACCGCTATCTGATCCTCACCCACAAGCGCCCCGACGGGGACACCATTGGCTGTGCCGCCGGCCTGTGCAAGGGGCTACGGGGACTGGGCAAAACCGCCCACATCTGCCCCGGCGTCGGGGAGACCAGCCTGTTCACCCCCTATCTGGAGGGACTGCTGGCCCCAGAGGACTATGAGCCGGAGACCGTGGTCAGCGTAGATATCGCCGCCCGAAGCCTATTCACCGAGAAGGGAAAGGCCTGGCTGGAGCGAGGCATTGATCTGGCCATCGATCACCACCCCTCCCAGGAGTTTTTTGCCAGGAAGACCTGTCTCGACGCCGGACGGGCGGCCTGTGGAGAGATCCTCTATGAGATTTTGAAAGAGCTGGGCCAGATCAATATGGAGACCGCCCTGCCCCTGTATGTGGCGGTGTCCACTGACTGCGGCTGCTTCCAGTACGGCAATACCACGGCGGACACCCACCGAGTGGCCGCTGCCCTGATGGATACCGGTCTAGACGTGTTTCCCCTGAACAAGCTCCACTTCCGCACCAAGACCTGGCCCAGACTCCAGGTGGAGCGGTATATTGTGGAGGGAATGCATCGCTACCAAGGTGGAAAGATTGCTGTGGCCACAGTGTCCCTGGCCCTTATGGAAAAAGCTGGGGCTGAGGAACGGGACGTGGAGGATATTGCTGCCTTTTTGGGCCAGATTGAAGGGGTGGAGACTTCGGTGACCATCCGGGAGCTGGAGGAGGGAGGCAGCAAGCTGTCTGTTCGCACCAGCGGCGGCCTGAATGCTACCCGCGTCTGTGCCCTGCTGGGCGGCGGCGGCCATGCCGCTGCCGCCGGATGCACCGTACCCGGTACGCCGGAGGAGGCTGAGGCTGCCATTCTGGAGGCCATTCGGCAGGTGGAAGCGGATGGCTAACGGCGTTTTGATCATCGACAAGCCGCAAGGGTGGACCAGCATGGATGTATGTGCAAAGATCCGAGGCATCCTCCATGAAAAGCGGGTGGGTCACGGAGGGACGCTGGATCCCATGGCTACCGGAGTGCTGCCAGTGTTCGTGGGCCGGGCCACCCGGGCGGTGGAATATGCTGTCGAGGGTAAAAAGGAATATCTTGCCGCGTTAAAACTAGGTGTTATCACAAATACCCAAGATACCACTGGCGAGGTAACGGAAACCCGGCCGGTCCAGGTTGATCGGGCGGCGCTGAAGAAGGCCCTGGCGGCCTTCCAGGGGGAGATTTCCCAAATTCCGCCCATGTATTCGGCCATCAAGATCAGGGGGAAAAAGCTTTACCAGCTGGCCCGGGCGGGCCAGGAGGTGGAGCGCACTGCCAGAACGGTGACCATTTACAGCCTGGAGCTGCTGGAGACAGCCCCGAAAGGGTTCCCCGAGGAGGAGGATACCTGGTACCTGCGGGTGGTCTGTTCCAAGGGTACCTATGTGCGCACTCTCTGCCACGACATCGGTCAGGCTTTAGGCTGTGGGGGCTGTATGTCAGCCCTGCGGCGGACTCAGGTGGGAGACTACGGTCTGGAGGGGGCGGTCACCCTGGAGAAGCTCCAGGCCACTGCCGACCCAGCTGAGCTGCTGGTGCCGGTGGACAGCTGTTTTGCCGCACGGCCCATGCTGGTACTCAAAAGCCACCAGGCGGAGCGCAAGGTGCGCAACGGTGCGGTGCTCACCCTGCCCGTTCCGCCGGGGGATGGTGAGTACCGTTTATACGGGGTAGACGGGAACTTTCTGGCCCTGAGCCAGGTAAAGGGGAATAAATTGACTACCATTAAGAGTTTTTTCGAGGTGTAGCAGCGTGAAGGAAACACAGACGAAACGGGTGATCGCCCTGGGCTTTTTTGACGGGGTCCATCTGGGCCACGGAGCCCTACTGCGGCGTGTGGGGGAGATGGCTGCGGCATTGAAGGCCGTACCTGCCGCGGTCACCTTTGATACCCACCCCCAAAACCTGATCCTCAATGCTCCGGTGGTGCCTTTGCTCAGCTCTCCTTTGGACAGGGCGGAGCTGATGCGCCGGTACTACGGTATCCAGGACGTGATTGTGGCCCGCTTTGACGAGCGGATGATGCACCTGCCCTGGCGGGATTTTGTTACTGATTATCTGGTGGCTCAGCACGGGGCGGTCCACCTGGTGGTGGGCCACGATTTCCATTTCGGCTACAAGGGGGAGGGTAACCCTGTCCGGCTCCAGGGGCTGTGCCGGGAGCTGGGTCTGGGCTGCGATGTGATTCCCAAGGTGGAACGGGATCATATCACTATCTCCTCCACCTACATCCGTACCCTGGTGGCCCAGGGGGAGATGGAGCGGGCCAACGAGTTCCTGGGCCATCCCCACACCCTAACCGACCAGGTGGCCCACGGGAAGAAACTGGGTTCTACGCTGGGGTTTCCCACGGTAAACCTGCGCTTCCAGCCTGGGGTGCTCATCCCAGCTTACGGGGTGTATGCCACAAAAGTGTGGTTTGAAAACGGGGATCATCGTCTGGCGGTGACCAATGTGGGAGTGCGCCCCACGGTGGACGATGGAAATCGGGTCACTGTGGAAGGATTCATCCTGGACTTCAGCGGAGATCTATACGGCCAGACCGTGCGGATGGAGTTTTACAAGCGGCTGCGGGGGGAGCGGAAGTTTGAGAGCCTTCCCGCCCTGAAAGAAGAAGTGATGCGCAACGCCCAACAGACCCGGGATTATTTCGCCGGGCTGTAGGAGCGGGAACGACTGCAGGAAAGGGGAACACCATGCGTTACCACAAGATCTATCCCGCAGCCATTTGTTTTGCCTGTTATCTGACGGCCATCGGTCTGATCCTGGGAGATCCGGCAACTATCCTGCCTGGCCTGTGGAAGATCATCCTCACGGAGGACGCTCTTATCACCGATTATATCCAGATTGCCGGCATTGGGGCCGCCTTTGTCAATGCCGCTCTGGTGGTGCTCATCAGTCTGGGGATCCTCCATCTGAGTAAGGATCCTCTCAACGGGTTTACGCTGGTAGAGATCGGCCTGATGGCGGGGTTTGCCCTCTTCGGCAAGAACATTGCCAACATCTGGCCTATCATCGGCGGCACCTTCCTGTACGCCAAGGTACGGCGGGAAGAGTTCGGTAAATATGCCTCGGTGTCCCTGTTGGCTACCGCGCTTTCGCCGGTGGTGAGCTATGTGGCCCTGGACAACGGCTGGGGCAATATCTGGTGGGCTATCCTCATTGGGGCGGTCATCGGCTTTGTGCTGCCCCCCATGTCAGCTTATACATATAAGATCCAGAATGGTATGAACCTGTACAATATGGGCTTTGCCTGCGGCCTTCTGGCCACCATCCTGGTGCCGGTGATGACCTCCCTGGGGGCGAACCCCACGGTAGCCCACCATTGGGCCACCGGCTACAACGCCCAGCTGGGCATCTGTCTGGGCGTGCTGTGCGTGGGGCTCATCGTAGTGGGTCTGTTTTTCAGCGGCCGGCCCGCTTGGGCCGCCTGGGCCGGCTATCGCCGGCTGCTCCTCACCACCGGCCGGGCCCCCAGCGATTACCTGCGGATGCTGGGCGCTCCCGCCACCCTTATCAGCATGGGGATCAACGGGCTCATTGGCATGGGCTTTATCTTGGCCACCGGCGGAGATCTCAACGGACCAACCATAGGGGGCATTTTCACTATCATGGGATTCTCCGGATTTGGTAAGCACGCCCGTAATATCATCCCCATTATGCTGGGCGTGGTGCTGGGTAGTTTCTGTATGCACTGGCATATCAACGACAGTGGCGTCCAACTGGCGCTGCTGTTCGGTACCACCCTGGCTCCCATTTCGGGCTATTTCGGCTGGCCCTTTGGAATCCTGGCCGGATTCCTTCACTCCTCAGTGGTGCTTCGGGCAGGCACTCCGGTGGAGGGCTTTAACCTGTATAATAATGGCTTTTCCGGAGGCCTGCTGGCCATCGTGCTCTATCCCATTATTACCGAAGCCATCCGTCACCGCAAGCCAGAGCTCCAGGATGTGGATTACTTTGATAACTTTGAGCGGGACAATCCTACTGTGCCGCCGCCTATTGGGGGAGAAGAGGAAGAGGAATTCTGACAAAATTCGGCTACATATACATATAAAAACACGAGGCTGTCGCAGTTTGCCGCGACAGCCTTGTGTTTTTTTGTTCTGCGTGCCGGCAGAAATCAGTTGGCGTGGATCTGCTCGTAGGCCTGAGCGCCCCAGGCCCCCAGAGCCTTTAAGGCAGGGTCTATGGAGCGGCCCAGTTCAGTCAGCGAATATTCCACCTTGGGCGGGATCTCCGGGTACTGCTCCCGATGGACCAGCCTGCACTGCTCCAGCTCATCCAGGGATTTGGAGAGCATCACGCTGGAGATGCCGGGGAGCCTGCGCTGAAGCTCGTTAAAGCGAATGATTTCCTGCTGGTTCAATTCCCATAGGATGCGCAGCTTCCATTTGCCGCTCACCAGCCCCAAGGCGAATCTGACCGGGCAACCCTCCATGGATATCCCTCCTTACTAAGTTTTTGCTTACTGGGTAAAAAAATATTGCGTACTTGTGCTTTTTTTGCCGGTACCTATAATTATATCCAGAAGCACAAAAAAAGAAAGGGGTATTTACCAATGAATGTACAGCAAGCGATTGAGACCCGCCGGAGCATCCGAGCCTATGAGGCGTGGGACGTGGAGCGGGAAAAGGTGGAGGCGGTACTCCGGGCAGGTAACCAGGCTCCTATATTCGGACAGTTCCATATGAGCGTCTTTGAAGGGCAGGCACAGATTCAGGCTGTGGACAGGGCGGCGGTAGAGGGAATGAAGCACTCCGGCGTGCCTTTCCTGGAAAATCTGGCCGCCCAGGAGGGGTTCCATCCTCTGTATGGCGCGCCTGTCCTGGTGGTGCTCTCCGCTCCCGGCGGCAACGATGAAAAGGGCTTTAATATGGCCAATGTGTCCTGCGCAGCAGAAAACATGATGTTGGCTGCCACAGAGCTGGGATTGGGGTCTTGTTTCCTCATGGGGCCCATGATTGCCTTTGCCAATCCGGAGGTGCGGGCCCGGCTGGGTTTGCCGGAGGGCTATGAGCCCCTGATCGGCGTGGCCCTGGGCTATGCTGCGGGGGAACGTCCCGCCGCCCCGGAGCGGGAGAGGGACAATATCACCTGGTGCAAATAAGAGAAATCGGATAGCTGAAAGCCCGCCCCCTGCGTCCCGGTACCAGCCGGGACGCAGGGGGCGTTTTGTGGGCAGCGGCCGGCGGAGGAGGGACAAAAAACCGCCCTGCCGGGGCAGCGGCAGGGCGGTGGGTGGAATGGCTCAGGCTTTAGCGGAATCAGAGGCGGACTCCAACACCGCCTTGGCGGAGGCGCACAACCCCGCCAGGCCCTGGATCTCCGAGGGAATGATGATCTTGGTGGCCTTGCCGTCGGCGGCGGCCTGGAAGGCCTCCAGGGCCTTGATCTTCAGTACCTGCTCGGTGGGGCTGGCCTCGTTGAGCAGCTTCAGAGCCTCGGCGGTGGCCTGCTGTACCTTCAGAATGGCCTCAGCCTCGCCCTCGGCCTTCATGATGGCGGCCTGCTTGGCGGCATCCGCCCGGAGGATCAGGGACTGCTTCTCACCCTCAGCCACCAGGATCTGGGACTGCTTCTGGCCCTCGGCCTGGAGGATGGATTCCCGGCGCTCCCGCTCGGCCTTCATCTGCTTCTCCATGGCGTCCTGGATCTCCCGGGGCGGGATGATATTCTTCAGCTCCACCCGGTTGACCTTGATGCCCCAGGGATCGGTGGCCTCATCCAGGATGGATCGCATCTTGGAGTTGATGATATCCCGGCTGGTGAGGGACTGGTCCAGTTCCAGCTCGCCGATGATGTTGCGCAGGGTGGTGGCCGTCAAGTTCTCAATGGCGCTCATGGGGTGCTCCACCCCGTAGGTGTACAGCTTGGCGTCGGTGATCTGGAAGTAGAGCACCGTGTCGATCTGCATGGTCACGTTGTCCTTGGTGATGACAGGCTGGGGGGCAAAGTCCACCACCTGCTCCTTCAGGGAGACCACCTTGGCCACCCGCTCGATGAAGGGAAGCTTAAAGTGGACGCCCACCCCCCACACGGCGTGGAAGGCGCCCATCCGCTCAATGACGTAGACCTTGGATTGCTGGACGATTTTCAGGTTGGCGGCCAGAATGGCGATGAGCAGAGCCACCAGCAGCACAATAATAATGGGGATCACGGGAATGGACTCAAACAACGGCATACCTAATTCCTCCCTAAAGACAAAGTACACGGATGGGTTACTGTGGGACCTCCTCCCGGACGGGGGAGACGATGAGCTTGACCCCCTCGATGCGCAGCACCTTCACGGTGGTCCCGGCGGGAATGAATACGTCCCCCTGGGCCCGGGCGGTCCACACACTGCCCAGGACGGAGACCTGGCCGCTGGCCTTCAGGTTGTCGATGGCCTGGGTCACGATCCCCTCGGCCCCCACTGCCCGGTCGGCGTTGGTGGCCACCTGCCGGGGGGTGATGTACCGGCGGGCCAGAGGGCGGATCACCAGCAGGGTCACCAGGGACACCGCCAGAAAGACCCCCAGCTGCACCCAGATGCTGTTCACCCAGAAGGAGGTGAGCAGAGCGGCCAGGGCCCCCAGGGCAAACCACAGGGACACCAGGCCCACCGTGGCGGCCTCCACCAGGATCAGGACGATCAACGCAGCGAGCCAACAGATACTTGGTATGGGCATAGGCGCCCTCCTTTCTATACTCCGTATCCTAGCATACTTCTGTAAAAAAGAAAAGGAAAATCCGTTTCCGGATTTGCCATCCGGAGGCAAATGGGGTATACTTCACATAATGACTGGATATGACAAGGAGCCTGCTATGAGAGAACTGGAATTGATGATCCCCACCCTGTTCGGCCTGGAGGGCCTGTGCGCCAACGAGCTGCGGCGGCTGGAGCTGCCGGAGGTGCGGGCGGAGAACGGCCGGGTGTGCTGCAAGGGAGGGCCGGAGGACATCCCACGAGCCAACCTGAACCTGCGCACCGGAGAACGGGTTCTCTTGGTGGTGGGCCGGTATGAGGCAACCGATTTTGAGGCCCTGTTTCAGGGAGCGAAAGCACTGCCCTGGGAGGATTTTATTCCCCGGGAGGGGGCCTTTCCAGTAAAGGGTTATTCTCTCAACTCCCAGCTCCATGCGGTGCCGGCCATTCAGGGGGTACTGAAAAAGGCTATCGCTGCCCGACTGGGAGAGAAATACGGCATGGATACCTTGCCCGAATCCGGGGCGCTGTACCAGGTGCAGTTCTCCATCATGAAGGATCAGGTGGCCCTGATGCTGGACACCTCTGGTGCCGGGCTCCACAAGCGGGGCTACCGGGCGGTGGGAGTGACTGCTCCCCTGCGGGAGACCCTGGCCGCCGCCATGGTGATCCTCTCCCACTATCGGGGGCGAGATCCCTTCTGTGACCCCTTTTGCGGCTCAGGCACCATTCCCATTGAGGCCGCTCTCATTGCCAAAAACCGGGCTCCCGGCCTGAGCCGGGCTTTCTCCGCCCAGAAGTGGAAGTGGCTGGATAGCAACCTGTGGTTACAAGCCGCCGACGAGGCCATGGACAAGGAGTACTGCGGTAACTATGAGATCTGGGGGGGAGACATGGACCCCAAGGCGGTAGCCATTGCCAGGGATAACGCGGTGAAAGCCGATGTAGAGGACGTGGTACGCTTTGAAGTGGCTGACGCCGTGAAGTTTCACCGGGATGCCCCTGTTGGCCGGGTGGTCACCAATCCTCCCTATGGGGAACGGATTTTGGAGAAAAAAGAGGCGGAGGAGCTCTACAAGGCCTTTGGCAAGGCGGCTTCCGCCCTGCCCCAGGGGTGGCAGGTCAGCGTCCTGTCCTCCCACACGGAATTTGAGCGTACCTTTGGCAAGACCGCGGACAAAAAGCGCAAGCTGTACAACGGAATGCTGAAATGCGACCTATTCCAGTACGGTGTGGATCGCCGCCGGTAAGGGAAACGGCATCCGCCGGAGAGGAGGAGCCATGCGACACCTGTTTATCATCAATCCACGGGCGGGCAAGCGTGACCGCAGCCGGGAGATGGCGGAGCTGGCCCGGGGGGCCATGGCGGGCCGGGGAGAGCCCTGGAAAGCGGTATGCACCGCCGGCCCCGGCCACGCCACCCGGCTGGTAAAGGAGGCCGCCGGTTTGGGGGACCCCCTGCGGGTGTATGCCTGCGGTGGGGACGGCACCCTCAATGAGGTGGTCAACGGGGCTGCCGGGCTGGACCATGTGGCGGTGACCCACGTGCCCCTGGGCTCGGGCAATGACTTCCTGCGGATTTTTGGGGCGGAGGCCGTCCGACTTTTCCAGCCGGACCGGCTGACCCATGGCCCCCAGATTCGTATGGATCTCATTGACTGTAATGGTAGGTTGTCTCTCAACGTATGTTCGGTGGGCTTTGATGCCCGCATCGGTTTTGGAGCGGCCAAGTTCAAGAACCTTCCTCTGGTCAGCGGCTCCATGGCCTACCGGCTGTCCGCTCTGGAGACCATTGCCAGAGGCATCCACCTGCCCTACCGGGTGACCGTTGATGGAGAGATGCTGCCCGGAGGCCGATTCACCCTGCTGTGCGCCTGTAATGGCCGGTACTATGGGGGTGGGTTTAACCCAAGCCCCACGGCCCGACCCGACGATGGGCTGCTGGATTTCATTGTGGTGCCGGCGGTGTCCCGGGTCACCGTGCTAGCCCTCATCCAAAAGTATGCCCGGGGGAAGGTGGGGGAGATCCCAAGGGTCATCCTCCGCCGAGGACGGGAGATGCGGGTGCTGTGTGACCGGACCACCCAAGTGAATGTGGACGGGGAGCTGGTGACGGGCACGGAGGTCTCCGTCCGTCTGTCGGAAAAGAAGGTGTGGTTCTTTTATCCCCCGGATATCCTGTGGGTTCCGACAGGTGGGGAAGTCGTAGGGGAGCATAAGATTAGCACTCCATGCGCGAGTTTGTGAACAAAAATTAAACTTTTTAAAAAACGACCCTCTTTTCTCAAAAAAGGGGGTTGATTTTTTTTGCGGAGAGGGGTATTATCATACACGTAGTTAGCACTCCGACAAAATGAGTGCTAAAGCTTAAATCGGTTAATTAAGAAAATCTAGTCATACATGTAAGGAGGAACCCATTATGAAACTCAAGCCTCTCGCCGACCGTGTGGTCCTCAAGCTGGTGGAAGCTGAGGAGAAGACCAAGAGCGGTATTATCCTCACCGGCTCCGCCAAGGAGAAGCCCGAAGTGGCCGAAGTCATCGAGGTGGGCCCCGGCGGTCTGGTGGACGGCAAGGAAGTCACCATGACCGTGAAGGTGGGCGACAAGGTCATCACCAGCAAGTACTCCGGAACCGAGGTCAAGATCGACGGCGAGGAGTACACCATCGTTCGTCAGAGCGACATCCTGGCGATTGTCGAGTAATTGATCCTGTAGGGGCGTACATTGTGCGTCCGTCCTCTGTGACATGAAATCTTCCGGGCGGCTTCCGCCCGACTCAAATTGGAGGTAATGTATTATGGCTAAGATCATCTGCTACGGCGAGGAGGCCCGCCACGCTCTGGAGCGGGGCGTCAACCAGCTGGCCGACACCGTGAAGATCACCATGGGCCCCAAGGGCCGCAACGTGGTGCTGGACAAGAAGTTCGGCGCTCCCCTCATCACCAACGACGGTGTGACCATCGCCAAGGAGATCGAGCTGGACGACCCCTTTGAGAACATGGGCGCCCAGCTGGTGAAGGAAGTCTCCACCAAGACCAACGACGTGGCCGGCGACGGCACCACCACCGCCACCCTGCTGGCTCAGGCCATCATCCGGGAGGGCCTGAAGAACCTGGCCGCCGGCGCTAACCCCATGGTCATGAAGAAGGGCATCGCCAAGGCCACCGCCGCCGCTGTGGAGGCCATCAAGGCCAATTCCAAGAAGGTCAACGGTTCCGACGACATCGCCCGGGTAGGCACCGTGTCCTCCGGCGACGAGACCGTGGGCAAGCTGATCGCCGAGGCCATGGAGAAGGTGTCCAATGACGGCGTCATCACCGTGGAGGAGTCCAAGACCGCCGAGACCTACTCCGAGGTCGTGGAAGGCATGCAGTTTGACCGGGGCTACATCACCCCCTATATGGTCACTGACACTGAGAAGATGGAGGCTGTTCTGGACGACGCCCTCATCCTCATCACCGATAAGAAGATCTCCAACATTCAGGAGCTGCTGCCCATCCTGGAGCAGGTGGTGCAGTCCGGCAAGAAGCTGCTGGTCATCGCCGAGGACGTGGAGGGCGAGGCCCTGTCCACCCTCATCGTCAACAAGCTGCGCGGTACCCTGAACGTGGTGTGCGTCAAGGCCCCCGGCTTCGGCGACCGCCGCAAGGAGATGCTGGAGGATATCGCTGTGCTCACCGGCGGCACCGTCATCACCGCCGACATGGGCTATGAGCTGAAGGAAGCCACCATGGATATGCTGGGCCGGGCCCGCCAGGTGAAGGTCTCCAAGGAGAACACCATCATCGTGGACGGCGCCGGTACCTCCGAGGCCATCAAGAACCGCACCAACCAGATCCGTAGCCAGATCGAGACCACTACCTCCGACTACGACCGGGAGAAGCTGCAGGAGCGCCTGGCCAAGATGGCCGGCGGCGTGGCTATCATCCGGGTGGGCGCCGCCACCGAGGTGGAGATGAAGGAGAAGAAGCTCCGCATCGAGGACGCTCTGAACGCCACCCGTGCCGCTGTGGAAGAGGGAATCGTGGCCGGCGGCGGCACCGCCTACGTGAACGCCGTGGCCGCTGTGGAGAAGCTGCTGGCTGAGACCGAGGGCGACGAAAAGACCGGCGTGCGTATCATCGCCAAGGCCCTCACCGAGCCCATGCGTCAGATCGCCACCAACGCCGGCATCGACGGCTCCGTGGTGCTGGAGAATGTGAAGAAGGCCGACAAGACCGGCTACGGTTTCGACGCCTACAACGAGGAGTACGTGGACATGATCTCCGCCGGCATCGTGGATCCCACCAAGGTGACCCGCTCCGCCCTGGAGAACGCCGCCTCCATCGCCGCCACCCTGCTGACCACCGAGTCCCTGGTGGCCGACAAGCCCCAGCCCCCCGCTCCCGCCCCCGCTGCTCCCGACATGGGCGGGATGTACTAAAAACAGGCATAAATCCCGTGAGAATATGATAGAATCGGTTGATTCGCTATAAAATTTCACCATTATTTAGCGAAAAAGTTTGAATTATTTTGAGCTTACACACCGTTTACACACAATGTTTTTACGGGAATGCTACTAGTACGGTAACAGAAAGGCCGACACTCATTTGATTTGGGTGTCGGTCTTTTTTGTTTATATTTAAACTCCCCAGGGGGCGATTCCCTGAGGAGTTTTTGAAAGTGCACATTCAAATTTCTATCATTTGTTCCATGCAGTCCATGCACATGATTCTGACTGTTTTTGTGGCTCTCACGCTGCAACCACATTTCGGACATTGCAGCTTCCTTGTGCTGCTGGGTCGCTTTCCGCCGCCGGTCGTTTCCGCTCCGGTTTGGGCTGTACCGCTGGCCCCTGTGCGAATGATGGGGGGTAAACTGCCACGCCCAATTTTGATTTCATTCCAGCCTTTTGAAAGTGCATATTCAACGAGCTTATCGCTTGGGGTGGTATTCCATCCGTATTGTCCACAGGGGATGCAGACAAGCCCCCGCCGCTCAGCCTCGGCCTTGAATCTCTTGTTGTGGTATTTCCCTCCCCGACTGACTTCCTTAATCCCGTTTTCCCGGCAATACAGATGGACCATTTCATGGAGCATGGTATCCAGGGTTTCTTCAATCGGATAGTTTAGGACCTCGGCGGCAATGTTCAGTTCATAAGCACCGCCGTCTTTGCGTTGCCATACCTTGCTGGTGGTGCAGTGTCCGTAGGTTCCCGGTTTGCTTTGTACTGTAATAATGGGGATAGGCAGCTCACTTTGAAAAAAGTCTGTATTCAATGCGTTATAGATATGCTCTAATTGGCTGACGGCCCGGCTCATTTTTGTGGTCTGTTTCATAGGATCAACTCCTTTTTTCTATACCTAATTATACACCACCGTATATAAAAAGTAAATATACCGCAGTATATATTTCTGCAGAATATATACCACCGTAATTGTGCACCTTGACATATACCGCCGTATATGATAAACTATGAAAAACGAGGTGATTTTATGGCATATTCTGAGGCACAAAAAAACGCAACCCTCAAATATAGAAAAGAGAGTTACGCTCGAATCAGCTTAGATTTGAAGAAGGAAAAGAAAGAAAAGTATAAGGCCCAAGCCGCTGCCCATGGCATGAGCTTAAACGCCTATATCATTAGCCTGTTGGAAGCAGACGGTGAAAAAGAAGAATCTTGAAAGTGCACATTCAAAACCCTATCCCCCTCGGGGGATCACAGCGACGGAATATCCCACGGGGACCAGTTTTCCCATCTCTCCCTAAACCCACAGCGGGGATATTCCATGGAGCGGAACCAACCTTATTCCCCGCCTTGCACCCAGCTTTCCGTACAGCACCCAGACCCCACCCGTGGCGGGCCACCCAGCCGCCGTCACCACACACAGCCACCCTCTGAACAACAAAAAACGGCCCATTTCGGACCGTTTCAAATGACCTTGCAATCTTTCCCGTTATGGAGTAAAATAGTGCCATCGAGATAAATAGAGGCAGGACATGGAGAGTTCGCACCTCCCCATGCCCCTATGCAGGAGATAGGTCCTCCCACACAATAGCATTTCGCTACGCCTTTTCTCATTATAGCCGCTTTGGGTCCATTTTACAAGGTGGTTCTAATGGGCTTTGTGTCGTACCTCAATGCGGTGTAGGGAAACCTGCACCGCTTTTATTTATCTCGGCGGAAACGCCCAACGGGGGACCGGGAGCAATCCCACCCCCAGCGGGCCGGACCGTTGAGAGGAAATAAAAACCGTCACCGTTGACGGCACAGGAGGAATCCATCATGAAAAAGGCTTTACTATTTGGCCTGTCCCTATCCCTGGCCCTGTCCTTGACCGCCTGCGGTGGTTCCAGCGACAACGCCGCCGACAACAGCCAGGACACCAGCACCCCGGAAGTCACCCAGCCCGTGGACACCAGCACCCCCGAGGTTGAGCAGACCACCGCCCAAACCACCCAGGAAACAACGCCTGAAACCACACCCGAAACAGCCCAGCCTCAGGAAGAGACACCAGAGGAAACGCCTGTGCCTGAGGAGGTTGGCCCCAAGTTCACAGAGGTCAACGAAACGGTATACGCTACCACTTCGGTCAATGTACGCTCTAGCTACTCTGCTGACAGTGATAAGGTGGGAAGCCTTTCTGCTGGTGCCTCTGTTACCCGTACTGGAGTTGGGGACAACGGTTGGTCAAGGATTGTTTATGGGGACAGCGTGGCATATGTGAATAGCAGTTATCTGACCATCACCAAGCCCAGTACAGGTGGCAACACTAGCAGCGGTGGTAATCAGAGCAGTGGTGGTCAAACCACCAAGCCCAGTACAGGCGGTAACACCAGCAGCGGCAATAGTGGTCAGACTAGCAAACCTAATACATCAACACCAAGTACTCAGACACCCAGCACACAAACTCCAAGCACACAGACTCCCAGTACTCAGACGCCAAGCACACAGGCCCCTAGTAGTGACATAACTCCTGAGGAACAGGAAATTTATGAAAAAAATATAGAATTTATTGAGCAGCATGGTGGAGTCATATTTGATAATGGAGGTATGTGGGTCCCCTAATACAACCAAGAAATACAGGAGAGGGCTGCTATGTCAGCCCTCTCCAACCATTTAAAACAGGAGGTGTTAAACTTGCGAACGCTGGCAGTCCTCTGACTGCTTCTAACCTCCTGATCTCGCCCCGCCCATCTGTGCGCCCTTGGCGCAACTGGCGCACACTCCGTAAAACGATATACACACCTTTCAGAGGCTCCCTAACCGGGGGCCTCTTTTTTGTTCCCAAATTTCGTCATTTTTCCAGTATTGACAGCCTTTCTTTTTAATACGTTCATTACAGCTTCGGGTACATCAGTAAAATTATTCAGAACGTATATGCCAAATGAAGGGATACGTGTCTAAAAATTGCGAAAAACGAAAAGCGTATACTGTAATCACAACGTTGAACAACATTTGAAAAGGAGAAAAACCCCGCCGGCGGTGGTCATGTACCACCATGGACACCCGAAATCCTAACAATTCTTGTACTACTAACAATACACAGGCTCATGAGGAAAAGCGAGAGACCGCCCGTCTCCATCAAGGTCGCAATATCATCAATGGTTTTGAGGATAGGGAGGTCGAAAAAATCAACAGTATTCAAAAGGTCCTTGATAAAGCTATCCAGGATGTTGTTATCAGAACTGACACTCAGGCAAGTGTTGCTCAAAGGCTGTACCCTATCATCCGTAACGAAGCGCATTTGTCGAAAATCCTTGCTAAGTCTGGAAAGGACAAGCGCCATGTCAACTTGAAACTGATGGTCGCTCTTCGGTATGTATATCACCTGGACCTCAACAAGTTGGTGGATGACTTGATGGCCTCTTAACTACAAGGTTGCCGGTTCCGGCAATGCTAATAGGCCATTAGTATGGGACAATGGTATCGTGGAGAACGGGATAGGCCCTCCGGGGCCTCCCCCTCTCCCTCCCGGTGCAAGACCTCCCGCAAGGGAGGGAACTCACCAAGGGATATTACATATAAGGAGGAATGAAAACCATGTCTAAAGTAATCGGAGTGTCAACCACATCATTTAAGGGGTCTGATGGTTCTGTCGTATCTGGAACCACCATCTTTGTTTCTGATCCCATTGACCCTAAGCGAGGTCAGGGAGAGAGCTCCGAGCGTATTTTCCTTTCCGCTGCCAAGCTAGCAGCTTTGGGATTCACGCCCGCTGTCGGCCAAGAGATTACAATTTTTTACAATCGCTATGGTAAGGTTGCCACTATCAAACTCGATGATGACATCATCATTGAGTGACCGAATTGTAAGGGCCCTGGTGGAGGTTATCAACGCCCCCACCAGGCCCCTGGCCCTCCGGTCTCTGGCCTACATCAAATACCCGGCCAGGGAGTTAAGCCCGCAAGTTAACCCAGATAACTCCATCACAGTCAATTTAGCTCCCTACGGCAACGAGTACAAGCACAGAGGGCCTCGTCCCAAAACGCTGCCGCACATTGACACTGTGGCTGTGCAAGCGGCCCTTAACGCCGTTCTCCCGGACGGCCTTTCTGTGACCGCTGTCCATGACCACGGTACAAAAGTCACTGTAAAAATTAAGGAGGAAAAAATGCTATGAAATTTTTTGCTTTTATCATTATAGTTCCACTGGTGCTGATTGCAGCGTTGGTTGCAGCAGCCTATGTTGCTGACCGGTTTCACATTGGTACCAAGCAGAATCAGCAGATCATATTTATCCCTACCCCTCAGGATTGGGATTTTTATGGGGGATATCTGCGTGCCCTTATCCGGTGCGTGGGCAACAACTATTCAAGTTGTGGACTGTGCCGTCCTGGGGACCTCCCTCAGCACGTGGCACCGGATGGTCAAGGAATCATCTGTGAAAACAGAAAAATTTTCTTTACGTACTTTTTTGACAGAAGATGTAGCATGAACGGAGGCATTGGCAATTTTAGTTATGATTCAACCCCAATAGAGCAAATCGTTCGTAAGCTCAATTCGACGTTGCCGAATTACTGCGTTGCACTTGGGCTTGCCCCTGCCTATATTGTAGACGCCCGTGATGCAAGCAACGGCAGGATATCCCTTACCATTTCAATTTGAGGAGG
The DNA here is from genome assembly GCF_016901955.1 of Pseudoflavonifractor phocaeensis. Lineage (GTDB taxonomy): Bacteria > Bacillota > Clostridia > Oscillospirales > Oscillospiraceae > Flavonifractor > Flavonifractor phocaeensis_A. Next base: position 1,901 of record NZ_JACJLC010000016.1, on the reverse strand, counting down.
TATTTATCATGAATAACTTATCGACTGAGGACATCACTGTTATCGCCATGACATGGCTTGCCATATCTAATCTGGGTTTTAGAATCCAAGATTTGGACTTGTCTGAGCCTGGGTATATCCAGCGTTGTGGGCCGCATACAATTTATTCTTTTGCTATACGCCTTAGAGATGACGAGGCGTTTCCGAAGGACGATTTTTGCCGTCTCATGAACCATTATTCTGAGATTAGCAATTCTGTTAAGCCGCATTGCTATGGGATCGAGGAGTTTCCGTCTCAGGTGTTCCGTTTTGATCCGGTGGATGGGACAGGTAAAAGCACGCCATTAGAGAACTTCCATGATGTCTATGTCAGCGTGTTTACTTAAGGGCGGCACCAATATAACCAACTAACCGCTGCGGCGTTCCAAACGCCGCCGACGGCAAGGGCGGACGCTGGAGCGTAAGCGGAGGCGGCTGCTCTTGTCGTTGTGTGGAACTTCCGCCCGTAGGGCGGGGAATGTGCCGCCCTGGTAGCCTAGAGCAAGTATTACCTCTAGGCTACCTTTGTATTTTGTAGTTTATTTCTATATATTTACATTTCCGTTTCTGGCATTACCTATCTCCAACACTCAACTTATACTTGCACTATACCTACCAGATTGGAGGTGATACCAATGAAAGACCCACAAGCCCGCAAGTGGCAGATCACGATAAACAACCCTCAGGACAAGCAGTTTGACCATGACAAGATCAAGCTGTGTTTGGGGCAGTTAAAATCAGCCGTCTATTATTGCATGGCTGATGAAGTCGGGCTAGAAAGCCATACTCCTCACACCCATATATTCATACAGCTAAAATCCCCCGCTAAATTCAGTCGTATCAAAAAGCTATTCCCTGACGCACATATAGAACAGGCCCACGGTTCTCCCTCAGAAAATCGGGACTATATCGCCAAGTCAGGTCGGTGGGCTGATGATCCTAAGGCCGACACCAGCACCCCCGGCACCTTTGAGGAGTGGGGAGAGCTGCCAGACGAACCCGGCCAAGGCTACCGCTCAGACATAGCCCAGCTTTACCACATGATTTCAGACGGTCTTAGCAACGCCGAGATCATGGCTCAAAATCCAGACCTTGCAATCCATATCTCCCGTATGGATAAAATCAGGCAGGATATTTTAGAGGCCAGATACCGGGACGAATTTCGGCAACTGGATGTGACCTATATTTTCGGCCCCACTGCAACCGGCAAAACCAGAGGGGTTATGGAAAAGCATGGTTATTCCAATGTCTACCGGGTGACAGATTACACCCACCCATTTGACCGCTATGCTCAGGAGCCGGTTTTATTGTTCGATGAATTTCGCTCCTCTCTTATGGTCGGTGATATGTTGGACTACCTGGACGGGTATCCGCTGGCATTACCTGCCAGATATTCCCAGCGTCAAGCCTGTTACACCACGGTTTATCTCATATCAAATATAGACCTCTCTCAGCAATACAAAAATGTGCAGGAGAATGAACCGGCCACCTGGAAAGCGTTTCTTCGTAGAATTCACCATGTGATTGAATATCATCAGGACAAGCCTCCCACGGACCACGGCCCCGCCCTGGACTACATATTTCCCCCGCCTAAACCAACTCCTGATTGGGTCCGGGAGATCGAAAACGACGATCCACCCGAACAATTTACCCTCCCATTTTAGGGTTGCTGTTGAAGCAAGAAACCTTGCCGTTTCCGGCATGGGGTATTCCGCTGGCTCATGCTATGATAGACCCATCGAGAGGGCAAATCCCTCAAACATAAGGAGGTGATGAAGGTTGAAACATTGTGATTTAAGTACCATTCCGAAAAAGAGCGCATAAGACCACGCCCCCTAAAAGCGGGCGAAAAATGAAGTTATGCTAAAAGCCTAAGCAGTAGT
>NZ_JACJLC010000150.1 GCF_016901955.1 Pseudoflavonifractor phocaeensis | reverse complement strand
GCTTGAATCCGTATGCCTTCTGCGAGAATTCTAAACACAAACCGTTCTGCCAAAAGCTATGTCTTGGCAGGACGGTTCTTTTTGCCTTATTATGCGGTGTTGCCCTAAATTCCTATTGACACACCGTGCTTACCTATGCTATTATCACAACAGAAGACTTAAAGATAAAAATTACTATTATCAATTATAACAGATAGGAGGAGTTACCATGCTGTTCAAGACCACGGAGCAACACGAGGCCTTGCGGGCCCAAATCCGTGCCTTTGCCGAGGCGGAGGTCAAACCCCAGGCCTTTCTCATGGACAAGGAGAACCTGTTCCCCGATGAGGCCGTCAAAAAGCTGGGCCAACTGGGGCTGATGGGCATCCCCTACCCCAAGGAATACGGCGGCGCCGGGCTGGACGCCCTGAGCTATGCCATCGCGGTGGAAGAGCTGTCCCGGGTGGACGGCGGCACCGGCGTTATTCTGTCGGCCCACGTGTCCCTGGGTTCCTGGCCCATCTTCGCCTACGGCACTGAGGAGCAGAAGCAGAAGTATCTGGTCCCCCTGGCCAAGGGTGAGAAGATCGGCGCCTTCGGCCTGACCGAGCCCAACGCCGGCTCCGACGCCGGCGGCACCGAGACCACCGCCGTGGACAAGGGCGACCACTGGCTGCTCAACGGCGGCAAGATCTTCATCACCAACGCCCCCAAGGCGGATACATACGTGGTCTTCGCGGTGACTACCCCCGATATCGGCACCAGGGGCATCTCCGCCTTCATCGTAGAGAAGGGCTGGGAGGGCTTCTCCTTCGGCGACCACTACGACAAGATGGGCATCCGCTCCTCCTCCACCGCCGAACTGATCTTCAACGACGTGAAGGTACCCAAGGAGAACCTGCTGGGCAAGGAGGGCCAGGGCTTCAAGATCGCCATGTCTACCCTGGACGGCGGGCGCATCGGCATCGCGGCTCAGGCCCTGGGTATCGCCCAGGGGGCCTATGAGGCCGCCGTGGAGTACGCCAAGGAGCGGGTCCAGTTCGGCAAGCCCATCGGCTTCAACCAGTCCATCGGCTTCAAGCTGGCCGACATGGCCACCAAGCTCCGCTGCGCCCGGCTGCTGGTGTACTCCGCCGCCGACCTGAAGGAGCACCATGAGCCCTACGGCACCGAATCCGCCATGGCCAAGATGTACGCCTCCGACATCGCCCTGGAGGTGACCAACGACGCCGTCCAGATCTTCGGCGGCACCGGCTTCCTGAAGGGCATGGACGTGGAGCGGATGTACCGGGACGCCAAGATCACCACCATCTACGAGGGCACCAACGAGATCCAGCGGGTGGTCATCTCCTCCGCCATTATGGGCAAGCCCCCCAAGAGCGAGGGCGGCTCCTCCAGCCGGCCCAAGAAGCCCGCCCCCGTCACCGGCGTGCGCAAGCGCATCCTGCTGAAGGAGGGCTCCGCCGCCGACCAGGTCAACGCCCTGGTGGAGCACCTGAAGAAGGACGGCCACGACTTTACCGTGGGCATCCCCCTGGATACCCCCATCAGCCAGGCTGAACGGGTGGTGTCCGCCGGTCAGGGCATCGGGGACAAGAAGAACATGAAGCTCATCGAGAACCTGGCCCGCGCGGCCGGCGCCGCCATCGGCTCCTCCCGCCCGGTGGCCGAGACCCTGAAGTATGTGCCTCTGGACCGCTACGTGGGCATGTCCGGCCAGAAGTTCAAGGGCAACCTGTACATCGCCTGCGGCATCTCCGGCGCCATCCAGCACCTGAAGGGCATCAAGGACGCCTCCACCATCGTGGCCATCAACAAGAACGGCAACGCCCCCATCTTCAAGAACTGCGACTACGGCATCGTGGGTGACGTCAACGAGATCCTGCCCCTGCTGGCCGCCGCCCTGGACACCGGGGAGAAGCAGCCCGCGCCTCCCATGGTGAAGATGAAGCGGCCCGCGCCGCCCAAGCCCGAGCCCATCGGCAAGCGGTACGTGTGCGGCGGCTGCGGCTACGAGTACGTCCCCGAGCTGGGCGACCCCGACGCCGAGATCGCCCCCGGCACCCTGTTTGAGAACCTGCCCGAGGATTGGGTGTGCCCCGAGTGCGCGGAAAAGAAAGACATGTTCATTGAAGCCTGAGTAAAAAGGAGGGATCACCATGTATAGTGTGCGCAAGGTCACTGACGATCTGTACTGGGTGGGAGCCAACGACCACCGGCTCCACCTGTTCGAGAATATCCATCCCATTCCCCGGGGCGTGAGCTACAACGCCTACCTGCTGCTGGACGAAAAGACCGCCCTCTTTGACACCGTGGACTGGTCGGTGTGCCGCCAGCTGCTGGAAAATATGGAGTACCTGCTGGGGGACCGTCCCCTGGACTACCTGGTCATCAACCACATGGAGCCCGACCACGGGGCCTCCATTGAGGAGATCCTGCTGCGCTGGCCGGAGGTGAAGGTGATCTCCACCGAGAAGGCCTTCCTGTTCATGCGACAGTTTGGGTTCCACATCGACGGCCATGAGCTCATCGAGGTGAAGGAGGGAGACACCTTCTCCTTCGGCAAGCACAACGTGGCCTTCGTGGCCGCCCCCATGGTCCACTGGCCTGAGGCCATGGTCACCTTCGACACCACCAGCGGCGCCCTCTTCTCCGCCGACGCCTTCGGCTCCTTCGGGGCTCTGGACGGCAAGCTGTTCGCCGACGAGGTCAACTTCGACCGGGACTGGATCGACGACGCCCGGCGGTACCTGACCAACATCGTGGGCAAGTATGGCCCCCACATCCAGCTGCTGCTGAAGAAGGCCGGCGGTATCCTGGACCAGATCAAGTACATCTGCCCCCTCCACGGTCCCGTGTGGCGGAAGGATCTGGGGTACTTCATCGACAAGTACGACAAGTGGAGCCGCTATGAGCCGGAGGAGAAGGGCGTGCTCATCGCCTACGCCTCCATGTACGGCAACACCGAGGCCGCCGCCCAGGCCCTGGCCGCCCGGCTGTGCGAGAAGGGTGTCACCAACGTGTGGGTGTACGACGTGTCCAATACCCACGTGTCCTACCTGGTCAGCGAGTCCTTCCGGCTGAGCCACATCGTGCTGGCCAGCGTCACCTACAACCTGGGCATCTACCCGGTGATGCACGACTACCTGATGCACCTGAAGGGGCTCAACCTCCAGCACCGCACCTTCGCCATCATCGAAAACGGCTCCTGGGCCCCCAAGTCCGGGGATCTGATGCAGAAGTTCGTGGACGAGGAGCTGAAGAACATGACCGTTCTCAACGAGCGGCTCTCTCTGGCCTCCGCCCTCCATCCCGACAAGGCCGCCGAGCTGGAGTCCCTGGCCGATGCCATCGTGGAATCCATGGCCTGAACCCGGCAAGAAGCCAGCTTTACCGCCATAATGTCAGCCTAGCAAAAACCGACCGCGCAACAAGCGCGGTCGGTTTTTCAGCTTGTCAAAAAAGCCTCGCAGCGTTTGCGCCTCCAGGCGCAAATAGAATCTAAATCCCTTTTCAGCCGCGACATGTGCGTAACTGTGTTAGCGTCGGGAGTTCACAGCCACATTTTGTCGGGAGTATCGAACCAATTATTGTCGGAAACGTGCGAGCCAATGGATTAAAGTACAAGATGCCAACAACCCAGAT
>NZ_JACJLC010000149.1 GCF_016901955.1 Pseudoflavonifractor phocaeensis | reverse complement strand
ACAGCTATTCGCTATATACTGCAAGATGATATCCTAACTGACGAGGGAATAAGGTGTGCCTTATATCCCCATGCCTAAAAGGCAGGGGCTTTACGGCACGTTTGGTAATCCGGGCCCCGGAGGATGGGGCTGTGTCATTATCATTGATGGAAAAGAACAGGAACTGTCCGGCGGGCACATATCCGCGACCAACAACCGGATGGAATTGATGGGTGTCATCAGTGGTCTAAAGGCCCTGCGAGGCCCCCATATCGTCAAGGTATACTCAGATTCCCAATATGTCACGAATGCATTCAATAAGGGGTGGCTTAAAAGCTGGCGGGCTCATGGATGGGCCAGGAGCGGTGGCGAGCTAAAAAATGTCGAATTGTGGAAAGAACTGGACAGCCTGACCCGGAAACACTCGGTCCAATTTATCTGGGTAAAAGGCCATGTTGGCAATTATTACAACGAGGTTTGCGACAGATTAGCCACAAAGCAGAGCAAGAGATATGAAGAAATTGCGGGCAGAGATCCCGCTGCAAGCATAGATGCTGGAGAGGATCAAAGCCCAAAAGCTGGCTGGGTCAATGAATTGAACTGTATGGATGTTCTGGGTGCGTTTGAGCATTTCATCCGCTCACAGCATGTTGCATCTGATGGTATTCCGGCCCCGTGCGGAGCCAAGGGCTATTGTGATTACTGCGGAGATGACGATCCAGACCACCGTTGTTCTATGGCATATATCGCTTGGCTGTCTGCCCATAGATTCGGTTAATGGCAGGGGCCATATGCCGCATTTGTTAAAAGGAGTTCAAGATGGATTGGATAAGCGCTAAAAGATATGATACTGTGGAGGCTGCCGTTTTGGGGCGATCTCAGCAATCCGAATTGGAATTGCTCGATCCAAAGCCGGTTAGGCCAGAATCCATTGCCGGGATAGTGCATGCTGCTGAGGTCATCACGATTGCGATTAGTGTTACTCCAATGCCCGTGGTTATTGTGGGAGATTACGATGTGGACGGGATCACATCCACTGCCATTATGGTTCGGCTCCTGCGATATATGGGATGTGAGCCCAAAACCATCATTCCACGACGATTTTCAGACGGTTACGGAGTGTCGGAGCGACTGTTGGATGGCGTTCGGGATTCTCTCATCATAACTGTAGACAATGGGATCGCAGCAGGCGACGTTTTGGACGACGCGGCAAACAATGGGAACAACATGGTGGTGTTGGATCACCATCTGGCGGATGGACGCCAGCCCAAGTGTGCAGACGCTATCCCACTCTATCCCACACGAGGCGGGCTGCCGCCCCCTCGCGCTCTTCCGCCCGCGTTTTGTCTGTTCCGCTTCTTCGGAAGGAGGGCGGTCCGCAGGCCGCAGGGCTTACTTTACGCCCATCCAGCCGGAGATGACCATACGCTGGACCTCGCTGGTGCCCTCGTAGATCTCGGTGATCTTGGCGTCGCGCATAAACCGCTCGAAGGGGTACTCCCGGGTGTAGCCGTAGCCGCCCACCAGCTGGAGGCAGCGGCGGGTCACATCGCTGGCCGCCTCAGAGGCCACCAGCTTGCCCATAGCCGCCAGGTGGGAGTAGGGCTCGTGGTCCTGCTTGGCCTGGGCCGCACGGTAGATGAGCAGCCGGGCACCGTCCACATGGGCCTGCATCTCGGCCAGCTGGAACTGGGTGTTCTGGAACTGAGAAATCCGCTTGCCGAACTGGATGCGCTCCTTGGTGTACTTGACGCACTCGTCAATGGCCGCCTGGGCGATGCCCAGGGCCTGGGCCCCGATGCCGATCCGGCCCCCGTCCAGGGTCATCATGGCGATCTTGAAGCCCTTGTTCAGCTCGCCCAGCAGGTTCTCCTTGGGCACCACACAGTCCTCAAAGATCAGCTCGCAGGTGGAGGAGCCCCGGATGCCCATCTTCTTCTCGTGTGCACCCACCTTAAAGCCGGGGAAGCCCTTCTCCACGATGAAGGCGGAGATGCCGTGGTTGCCCTTCTCCTTGTCGGTCATGGCAAAGATGACAAAGGTATCCGCGTAGCCCGCATTGGTGATGAAGATCTTGGAGCCGTTGAGCAGCCAGTGGTCCCCCTTGTCCTCGGCGGTGGTCTTCTGCATGGCGGCGTCGGTACCGGCCCCGGGCTCGGTCAGGCCGAAGGCGCCCAGCTTCTCGCCGGAGCAGAGGGGGGGCAGGTACTTCTTCTTCTGCTCCTCGGTGCCAAACTCGCTGATAGGCCAAGTGCAGAGGGAGGAGTGGGCGGAGACCATGACGGAGGTGGTGGCGCAGTGCTTGGCCAGCTCCTCGCACACGCCAATGTAGGTCAGATAGCTCAGCCCGGCCCCACCGTACTCCTCGGGGAAGGGGACGCCCATCATGCCCATCTCCGCCAGCTTGTGCCAGGTCTCCTCGGGGAAGCGCTCATTCTCATCGATCTCGGCGGCGATGGGGGCCACCTCTTTGAGGCAGAACTCGTGGAGCATGTCCAGGATTTCCTGTTCCTCTGTGTTAAAGTGGAAGTTCATCTTACATTTCTCCTTTTCCATTTTTCATAAATTGCTGTGTCAACTTCTTAACAATGCCCTGATACGGCTTCGAGCTGCCCGGCAAGAGGCAGCTCGAAGCGTCATCAGGAATAGAAACGGCCCGCTGAGTAGGAGGAAGGCAATGAGAAAGGAATGGGGAGCCGTTTCTGACCGGTTCAGGAAGGCCTATGCCTTCAGCTTTTTAATCTCCTCGGTGAGGGCCGGGAGGACTTCAAACAGGTTGCCCACGATGCCGTAGTCGGCCACGTCGAAGATGGGGGCGTCGGGGTCCTTGTTGATGGCCACGATGCAGTCCGAGCCGCTCATGCCGGCCAGGTGCTGGATGGCCCCGGAGATGCCGCAGGCGATGTACAGCTTGGGGGCCACGGTCTTGCCCGTCTGGCCCACCTGATGGGCGTGGGAGATCCAGCCCGAGTCCACTGCCGCGCGGGAGGCCCCCACGGTGGCCCCCAGCACCTCGGCCAAGGCTTTCACAGGAGCGAAGCCCTCCGGGCCGCCCACGCCCCGTCCGCCGGAGACGATGATATCCGCGCCCTCCAGGTCCACCAGCTCACCGGCCGCCTCCTTGATCACCTCAAGCAGCTCGGTCCGGATTTGCTCGGGTGCCACATGGAATTCCTCGCGGATGATCTCTGCTCTGGGCGCAACAGGAGCAGACTTCTTAAACACGCCTGGACGTACGGTGCCAATCTGGGGCCGGTGGTCGGGGCAGAGGATGGTTGCCATCAGGTTGCCGCCGAAGGCGGGGCGGGTCCAGGCCACGTTGCCGGATTCCACGTCGATATCCAGGCCGGTACAGTCTGCTGTCAGGCCGGTCTTGAGTCGGCAGGACAGGCGGGGGCCCATGTCACGGCCGTCCGGGGTAGCGCCAATCAGCAGGGTGGTGGGGCCGTACTTCTCCACCAGGTAGTACATGGCGGCGGCATAGGCGTCGGTGGTGTACTCCTTGTACTCAGGGCCGTCGATGACGATGACCTGGTTGGCACCCTGGGCAGAGGCGGCGCTGACGGCGGCGTCCACCCCGCTGCCGATGACAATGCCCACCAGCCTGCCCCCCTGCTTGTCCGCCAGGTCACGGCCGGGGGTGAGCAGCTCCAGGCCCA
>NZ_JACJLC010000148.1 GCF_016901955.1 Pseudoflavonifractor phocaeensis | reverse complement strand
CGTGGGAATCCGTCTCCTTTTGCTGGGAAAACGGATTGCCACGCCAGTGTGCGCACTGGCTCGCAATGACAGGTTTGTGCAAACTGTCAATTTTGCAACAGGCCCTTTTCGCGTATTACCGGTGCTCGCCCCGGCTGTAGGCCACCACGGTCCGGCGGTTGGGCTCGGTGCCGATGGAGTAGGTGGTCACATCGGCGGTGTCCTGAAGGGCGGTATGGATCACATGGCGCTCATAGGCGTTCATGGGCTCCAGGGTCACATTGCGGCGGTAGCGCACCACCTTACCGGCCACCTTGTTGGCCAGCCGGATCAGGGATTCCTCCCGCTTGGCCCGGTAGCCCTCGGCGTCCACGTGGACCCTCACCCGTTTGGACTGGCCGTGGTTGACAGCATAGCCGGTGAGCTGCTGGATGGCGTCCAGGGTCTCTCCCCGGCGGCCGATGAGGCCGCCCAGGTTCTGGCCCACCAGCTCCACCTGATAGGTGCCCTTCTCGTCCATCCGGATCACCGGAGTGGCGGAAGCCCCCATGTGCTCCAGCAGACCGGTAAGGAAGGCGGCGATCTGATCCGCCTTGCCGTCCTCTCCGGCGGGGATGGCTCCGGGCCTCTCTTCCACCGCAGGAGCGGCGGGCTTGACAGCCTCCTTGACGGAGGCGGGTTTTACAGTCTCCTTGGGAGGAGCGGACTGTACGGGCTCCTCCTTCACGGTGACGGGCTTTACAGGCTCCACCACGGGAGCGGGCTCGTCAGGGGCCTCGTAGGTCACCTTGACCTTGGCGGGGCAGCTGCCGATGCCCAAAAATCCGGACTTGGCCCGTTCCAGGATCTCTACGGATACCTCGTCCCGATCCATGCCCAGCTGCCGCAGGGCGGCCTCGATGGCGGCCTCCTCGGTCTTGCCGGTGCTCTCGATCCATTTCAGCATTGGGTATCTCTCCTTATGAATCCACGGCAAGCGCCGTTATTCTTCTGTCTGATTGGTCTCCACGGCCTCCCCGGGGACCTCCTGGGGGGCCTGGATGGCGGCGGGCTCGTCAACAACGGGGGCGGCGCCGCTCTTGGGGGGGAAGATAGGCTCCTCGCCGGGACAGACGGTGGGGCCGTTCTCGCTGTAGCGGTAGGGGTCATAGGCCCGGCCACGGGCGTACTGGCGGATGCCCACCCGGCTGTACTCCTTTACCGAGCCGGGGATCTTATCCTCGTCGGTCTGAGGCTTCTTTTCCGCCTTTTTCTTCTTGCCGCGGTTGAGCTTCTCTTCCTCGATGCGCCGGGCACGCTCCTCCGCCTTCCGGCGGCGCTCCTCCAGCTCCTCTTCCTTTTCCTGCCGCTCCCGCTCAGCCCGCTTCAGAGCGGCCTGCTCATAGTCCTTCTTCAGCAGCTTGCCGCAGAGGAATTCCTGGAGCATGGAGAACAGGCTGTTGGCGATCCAGTAGACACACAGGGCCGCCGGCATGGAGAAGCCGATCCACAGGGAAATCAGAGGGGAGACGATCATCATGGACTTCATGGTGGAGTTGGTCTGACTGCTCTGCTGGTTCACCGCGTTGGTCTTCATGGAAACCAGGGAGAACATCACGCTCAGTCCGGCGGAGATCACCGGCAGCAGGAACAGACCAAAGCCGCCGGCCATGGTCCAGAAGGTCAGCTGGGGAATCTGGGACAAATCCACCAGGCCCAGCAGATCGAAGTTGATGGCAAAAATATTGCTTCCCACTTCGCCCACGGCGGCCTTCACGGCCTCCAGATTCTCAGGGGTAATGAGGGAGGCCAGATAGAGCTGGTTATAGCCCGTATTGGCAAAGGTATCGGTAGCCTCCTTCAGCCAGCCCATATCCACCGCCTGAGTGCTCCAGTTCACGGTCTGGGCAATGGTATTGAGCACGTCGGCATCGTTGATACCCATCATGTAGTGGATGGGCTCCCGGATGATGGGATAGAGGATCATCAGGATGATCAGGGGGATGAAGGACCACAGGCAGCCCCCCATGGGGTTGACCTTTTCCTTCTCATAGAGCTTTTGGACTTCCAGATTATAGCGTTGCTTATCCTTGCCGTACTGCTTTTGCAGCTTCTGCATCTGACCCTGAAGAATGTTCATCTGGATCATGCTGCGCTTGCCCTTCAGAGAGAGGGGGAAGAGCACCACCTTGACCACCAGGGCAAAGAGGATCAGGGCAAGGCCATAGCTGCCGCAGAAGTGATATAACACCTGCAGCAGCCACGCAAAGGGGGTGAGGATGATATCCATGGACACGCCTCCAAGTTACATTGTCTTGCCGCGATGGGTCACGGCACCGGGTCGTACTGAATGGATTTCTGCTTATGGAAGGGTTGGCATTTCAAAATGCGGCGCAAGGCCAAAAAGCCCCCCTTGAGCGCGCCATATTTCTCCACCGCCTCCAGAGCGTACTCGGAGCAGGTGGGGATAAAGCGGCAGCAGGGGGGACGGCCGGGGGAAATATACCGGCGGTAAAACCGGATGAGGGCCAAAAGCAGGCGCTTCAACTCAGACCTCCTCCTTCCGGAGCAGGCCCAGCTTGTCCGCCAGAGCCAGGAGACTGCGCTCCACCTCCCGGTAGCGGCAGTGACCGGCCCGTACCCGGGCCACCACCACCAAATCGTAGCCAGGGAGAAAACGGGCCTCGTGAAGACGATAGGCCTCCCGGATGCGGCGGCGGGTGCGGTTGCGCACCACCGCCTTGCCCACCTTCACCCCTACGGTGATCCCCAGGCGGCTGCAGGGCAGGTTGTTCTTCCGGCAGTAAAGGGCCAGGCAGGAGTTGACCCCGCTCTTGCCCTTACTGTACAGGCGGCGGAACACATGGTTTTGCTTGAGAGAGACGGTGTGCTCCACAGCCCTTACCCCTTCCCGGTTTTTTCCATATGCTGCGCAGGGGCGGTGGGAAAAGCTCCCCCGCCCCTTATGAAATGCCCTATTCCATTTGCGGACCCATCAGTGGGTCAGACGGGCGCGGCCCTTGGCGCGGCGACGGGCCAGGACCTTGCGGCCGTTGGCGGTACGCATACGCTTACGGAACCCGTGCTCCTTGGAGCGCTGGCGCTTCTTGGGCTGATAGGTACGAACCATGTTGGGACACCTCCTGTACAAAAATCAAGCGGGTCGCCCCGCCCACCACAACAGCCTCTCGGCTGCGGTCGTCAAATAAAACTGCTTTACACCAAGTACTTTTACACGATGCACATGGTATTATAGCCTATTTTAAAATAGCCTGTCAACCACTAATTTCGCTTTCTTTGCCCTTTTTTTCTTCGGCTTTGGGGATGATACCATATCTTGTGGCCCATGCGGACCTTGCGGCCAATCGTGGGGGCAAAACCCCGGATGTCGGGACATCCAAAGACCCCCTCCCACAAAGGTGGACGCCCTGTTCGTTCATTGTGGAAAAACCGGTGGAAAACAGTTTCTTTTTTTATATTGTATCGTTGCTTTCCACCGGCGGATTTGCTATAATGATACTCGTTAAATTATCTGTATCTGTCCGGCGGCCGGGACTGTCCCGACGGCCGGGCTTCCGCCGTTTCCGGCGGTCCGGAAAAGCGTCGCCTCTGGCCTTGAAAGCCGCCGCTTTCGGGGCCTTGCTTTTTCCGGACCGCCGCCGGCCATCTATTTTGTCGAAAGAGGTGGTCTTTCCGTGAATTTACCGGCCGATCTATGGGCCAAGGTGCTCTCACTGATGGAGGAGGAAATGACGCCCACCGCCATCAACACCTGGT
>NZ_JACJLC010000147.1 GCF_016901955.1 Pseudoflavonifractor phocaeensis | reverse complement strand
AATCCGTCGCAAGCTACCCACCTATCCCCTATGATCTGGCTCAGATGTCACCCGAGGAACGACGGGAACTGCTGCCATCGCTCGCCTCGATATATGTGCCAATGCCGTACCAGTACGCCATCTATGACACGCTATACCGGGCGATCGCCACGACATACCGTACGGCCGATGTGGTAGAGTCGACCAGGGCAATCAACGCCTACTACTGTAGCCAGAGCACCAACTATGCCACGCAGGCAGACAGCGGGTCAATCTTGGGGGTTCCGGGGTGTGGAAAGACGGCTACCGTGCGCCGGTGTCTATCCACGATGCCTCAAGTCATTGAGCATACGGAATACCAAGGACAGCCCTGTTACTGCAAGCAAGTGCTGTGGCTCCATGTAGAATGTCCGAGTGATTGCTCGGTCAAGACGCTTGGATTTGGGATTATGGCCGCACTTGATCGGGCTATCGGCTCAAAATACCTACAATCAACACAGGGCCTGCGGTCGGCATCTGCCTCTGCAATCGCAGTACAGACAAAAATCCTGCTTACCAACCATCATGTGGGGCTATTGGTAGTCGACGAGATTCAGAACGCAGTACTGACAGCCCGAAAAAACCGCCAAGAGAAGCCACTGCTGAGATTTCTGGTCGAACTCACAAACGAGACGATGACCTCAATCTATTTTATCGGAACACCAGTCGCAGAGGAGCTCTTTGTATCCCAGGAACATCTCAAGAGGAGAACCAGAGGCATCCGATTAGCTCCATTTAAGCCGGACGGGGCCTATCTCGATTTTTTGAGCAAGATATGGCCCTATCAATACACCGCACAGGCGGCGCCGCTGACCACCTCTATCTGCAACAAGTTGTACGATTGCAGCGGCGGCATCCCGGCCTATGTCATCAAGATTTTTGCAGAGTCACAAGCCCAAGCCTTGTTGCAAGGTCGTAGCTGCATAAATGAAAAAGTCATTCAGCAAGCAGTCGAGCTGCTGGCCATCAAGGTGCTGAGGACCTATGCAGCCGGAATCAACATTTCTGACTTTGAAATTGGGTCAGCCACGCCAGAGCCACCGCAAGAGCAGGAAGAAATACCCCGGCAATACGCAAACAAAAGAGGACGCAAGGCAGCACAGCGGGATGATGGAGATTTGCTTGTTGCGTACAACAATGAAGTGGATATCCAGGCTCATCTCAAGGAAAACGGATATCTGGAGGTTGATTACCATGGATGGCCAAAAGATGCACTGGGGACCTGATGCACTTGCACATCGGATGATCTTGCACCGATGCTGACCTACTTTCCCACACCCTACCCCGGAGAGTGGTGGTACTCCGTCCTCTGCCGCTACCATGTGCGATCCGGGCATTCCAAGCACGCAACCACTATCAGTGAGCTATACGGTGGCCGGCCTATGGTGCATGGCAGGCTTATCCCTGGAGGCGACTGCGCCGCCATTTTATCCAACTTACCGCCTGGGGTGTTGTCAATTGATGATGTATTGGCTAATCATACCCTTCTCCCCTACTATACTCGTTTCTTTTCATTAAGCAAGAAGCGGCAGGTATGGGAGGTATTACGAGCAGGCCGTGGATCAGGCATCACCAGTGTGCGGACACAGATGCCAGACGGCACTGAGGGACTAAAGTATTGCCCTAACTGTTATCTCTTAGATACGAGAAAATATGGGGAGGCATATTGGCACCGAGTGCATCAGATCCCCCTCTTGGGCTACTGCCCGATGCATAACATCCCGCTTGTTACTGTGCCCATTAAATTCGCACGGCTATCTGAGGTGTTTCTCCCTCTCATATCAGTTTACTGTCAAAGGGCTGAACATGGCGAAATTGCCCCATGGATGGAGCCGCTGGCGGACATGATTGCGGCACTGCTATATGGAGACTATACCCCAACGGTTGGATACAACAATCTGCATACCGCATTGATCAACGCAGGATGTGGGGTGGACAAGATCAGCGAGCATCAGGCACTGAGTGTTGCTAAAATCCAGCAAGCAGCAAGAGAGTATTACGGTATGCAAATCTATGAGCAGTACTTTGCCAGCTTGTCTGCCGCCGTACTATCACGGCTCATAAGTTGGCATCTATCCTCGCCGGAGCGGTATGCGTTGCTCGCTGTGATGGTCGGCTTGGATGCTGATACTCTATTTGGACCGGCCATTGAGCCAATTGACCCACTGCTGGAGAGGCTCTTGTCCTACAAGGAGGCAGGTGTGGTATACGGTAAAAATGATCTGGCCGCAAAGATGGGCATACAGCCCGGGCAACTGGACTCTTTGGCGGCAAAATATCATATAGAACCCTTTTGGCGGCAGATCCGGCAGGAGCGCAATCGGTGTATTCGGTTGTTACTAACAAATAGCGAGTACGAGGCCATATCACAAGCAGCCCAAGAAAGCGGCGGTACACCGCTCGCTGTGTTTGCACGTACAATCATCTTGGATGTTTTGAAAAACAAGGAGAGATGACCCATGAACAGATACCGGAAAATCCTCAAGGAAGTACTGGCCCAAGAAGATCAGGATCGCGAGCGTAAGATTGAGTACCTGATGCCCAGGCTGTGCGGGTTGGTCGATGATGCCCCGTATATTTTCGCGCTGGACAACGGCGTAGCTGCATTGACGGCACTGTACATCCTGTGTACCAGTCACAATATCAATACCGTTAATCACTATCAGGCAATAAAAGAACGCTTGGTGCATCTGATCGATGACCTGCAGGACGAGATGTTGGATCAATTCCCGTCTCACAGACCGATGGGAGAGGAGTAAACGTGGATAAGTATCGCAAAATTTTAAAGGAAGTCAGGGAAAAAGGCGAGAAAAAAGACCAGGAAAAACAGGCGAGGAGTATCGCAGAGACTATGTGCTTGTCGGTTGACGAGAGCCCGTACATGATTGCCATGGAGGATGGGGCGGCAGCGATTGCAGCTATGTATACCCTATGCGTAGATGATGGCATAAATACGGTCGGAGAATACTTAGAGATTAAGGAACACCTCGATGGACTCCTCTGCGATATGCACGATAAGATGCGGGAGAGATATCCAGTACCTGCCCACAGGGAGTCAGGGGACAAGGCCAAGCCGCGCATTGGCACCGATACGGGACAGGAGGAGTCGCCATGATATGGATGGATAGTTACGCAAAGATCCAGGCACTCACCCTCGGCTGGGTTGCCTGCGATGACGACCTGACCGATTGGACGGATGAGACCCTGTGGCCTCTGATATCCCACGCTGATATCGAGTCCATGATGTGGGCCATGTCTGCGTTTGTGGCGATTACCTCCAGGCCACCCCCTGCTGGCGTTAACCCTTGTGTCTACCGGCTGGCGTGCAGGATAATTAGAGACAAGATCGAGCAGGCAATTGAGGCAAAGCTCAAAGTGGCAGAGAGCTGTCCGTAAAACACATGTTTGCCGTTACACACGGGAGGGCCCCAAAACGGGGGCCTCCAAGGGGATAAAATGCATGAAAACTGGAACGAAAAAACAAGAGGGGATTATCGTTACACATGGGTATGCCAGATGCAGCACCAATGAGACTCGACAAGATATCGACCGTCAGGTGAGGGAACTCAAGGCAGCAGGTGCAACCAAGATATGGATGGAGTATGAGCACGGGGATGCACCGACCAAAGAGCAGCAGGATAGTGTGAAAGCAGGTAACGGTTCAGGACAGATGAAAAAGGGTGCACGAAACCGGCCCTGCCAACATCGAAGTTTTCAGGGCAAAAGGCAAAAGAGAAGAAGCTGTCA
>NZ_JACJLC010000146.1 GCF_016901955.1 Pseudoflavonifractor phocaeensis | reverse complement strand
AGTGGCCATCCTGTCAATGCACCATGGCTGCGGTGACCATGCACCATTTCAGCGGTCTGGGTGCACCATTCGTGCGGTCTAAAGGCACCGTTTCAGGCGGCGTATTCATTTGGCGCCGAGTGCATCAGATCCCCCTCTTGGGTTACTGCCCGATGCACAAGATCCCACTTGTTACTGTGCCCATCGAATTTGCGAGGTTGTCTGAGGTTTTCCTGCCGCTCATATCAATTCACTGCCAGGATACCGTAGAAGGAAGCACTGAGCCGTGGATGGAGCCGCTGACGGATATGCTGACGGCACTGCTATGCGGAGACTATGCTCCAACGGCTGGATACAACAATTTGCATACCGCTTTGATCAACGCAGGATATGGGGTGGACAAGATCAGCAAGTATCAAACCCTGAGCGTTGAAAAAATCCAGCAAACAGCAAGAGAATATTACGGTACGCAAATCTATGAGCAGTACTTTGGCGGCTTGTCCGCCGCCGTACTATCACGGCTTACAAATTGGAAGCTATCATCACCAGATAGGTATGCACTGCTCGCCGTGATGGTTGGCCTGGATGCTGACACTCTATTTGGACCGGCGCTTGATGCCACAGATCCACTGTTGGAGAGGCTCTTGTCCTACAAGGAGGCAGGTGTGGTATACGGTAAAAGCGATTTGGCTGCAAAGATGGGCATACAGCCCGGGCAGCTGGACTCCCTTGCTCAGAAGTACAATGTACAGCCCTTTTGGCGGCAGATCCGGCAGGAGCGCTGTAAATGTATCCGGTTGTTACTAACAAATAGCGAGTACGAGGCCATATCACAAGCGGCAAAAGAAAATGGCAACACACAGCTCGCTGTGTTTGTACGTTCAATTATCTTAGATATTTTGAAAAACAAGGAGAGATGACCCATGAACAGATACCGGAAAATCTTGAAAGAAGTTCTGGAAAAAGAAGGTGAAGATCGTGAGCGTAAGATTGAATACCTGATGCCCAGGCTGTGCGGGTTGGTCGATGATGCCCCGTATATCTCCGCGCTGGACAACGGCGTAGCTGCATTGACGGCACTGTACATCCTGTGTACCAGTCACAATATCAATACCGTTGATCATTACCAGGACATCAAGACCCGCTTGATGCGTCTGATTGATCATCTGCAGGATAATATGCTGCAAAAATTCCCGTCTCAAGAACCAATGGAAGGGAACTAAGTATGGACAAGTATCGCAAGATTTTGCAGGCAGTGAGAGAAAAAAGCGAGAAAAAAGATCAGCTGAAAACGGCAGAGGTCATCGCAGAAACCATTTGCTTATCCATCGATGAGAGTCCGTACATGATTGCCATGGAGGATGGGGCGGCAGCGATTGTAGCTATGTATACCCTATGCGTAGATGATGGACTCAACACTGTAGCGGAATATCTTGAACTCAAGGATCGCCTTGATGGACTCCTGGGCGACATGCACGACAAGATGCGGGAGATATACCCGGTACCTGCGCAGAGGGATCCAGGGGACAAGTCCATGCCGTGCATTGGCGCCGATGCGGTCCAGGAGGAGTGTATATGATATGGATGGATAGTTACGCCAAGATCCACGCACTTACTTTCAGCTGGATTTCCTGCGAGGATGACCTGACCGATTGGACGGATGAGGTCCTGTGGCCTCTTGTATCCCACGCTGATATCGGTTCCATGCTGTGGGCTCTATCTGCGTTTGTGGCGATTACCTCCAGGCCACCCCCTGCTGGTGTTAACCCTTGTGTCTACCGGCTGGCGTGCAGGATAATTAGAGACAAGATCGAGCAGGCAATTGAGGCAAAGCTCAAAGTGGCAGAGAGCTGTCCGTAAAACAAATGTTTGCCGTTACACGTTGAGGGACCCCTTTTGGGGGCTCGAAGGAGGCAAAAACAGGTGGAATCTGTAATGAAAACGGCGGAGGGGATTATCGTTACACATGGCTATGCTCGATGCAGCACCAATGAGACTCGACAAGATATCGACCGTCAGGTGAGGGAACTCAAGGCAGCCGGTGCAACCAAGATATGGATGGAGTATGAGCACGGGGATGCACCGACCAAAGAGCAACAGGATATGATGTGGGATACAGTCCGCCCAGGAGACACGGTGATAATCACAGAGCCATCCCGCCTGTCTCGCTCAGTGCAGCAGTTTTGCCAGATCGTAGATGTTATCAAGCTCAAACGTATCCGACTACAAATCCTTGGGAGTATCACCATTGATTGCCGCAAGGATGATCCGGATCCGATGACCGTGGCTTTTTTACAGTTAATTGCGGTTTTCTCGGAGCTTGAGCTGAGCATGATCCGGGCCCGGGTACGCTCCGGCGTGGCCAATGCCAGGGCCAAAGGCAAACAACTGGGCCGCCCTACCATCACAGCAGAGCGCATCCCAGATAGTTTTTACCGCTATTTTGCGAAATATCAAATTGGAGAAATAAATGTGAGTGAACTGGCCAGGTTGGCACAGGTAAGCCGCCCCACAGTCTACCGATACCTGTCAGCCATCCAGGCCAGCAAATAAAGGAAGGAAACTAATATGACACAGTGCTATCGTTATGCTATGGACACCTATGAGCAGATGACCGAGGATGAAAAAGCTAAAATCTCCCTGGAGCTGCTGTACAATGCCATCTGCTATTATCATGGCGATGCAGAAGAAATCGTGCAAAAGCTGTTGCGTATGAATCAGGCAACTCTCAGCAAATTTGGGGCTACGTTGGCTAAGACGAGGCAAAAAGTCAAGCAGATGCATAAGGCCACGTTGGCTGCAATGCCTGCTTCCGGACGGTCAATCTTTGCCTCACATGAAGTTGAGGACATTATCTTCTATCGGGTGTCCAATGGTTTGGAGATTAAATAAAGATTTGAGTAAAACTAAGAAAGAAGGATTGCAATGAAAAAAGATAACATGATCAGCGTGGAAGAGGCAGAAATTATGGCGGAAATCGAAAATGCCAATCTGGATATGCCCAAGATTAAATGCAGTATCTGCAGCAGGGAGACACCGGCCCATGAGGTATACGCATTGCCCGAGGTATGGCGTCATGCACGGCAGATGGCGTTGTACATGCTGGGTAAGGCTCCCAAGCCTACGCCGGTGGACGAGCAGGCGCTGGTTAGCAAATATGGGTATACGATCCATGATGTGTTTTGCACCGACTGCTGGCTGGATCTCATCCTGGATGGTGGCCAAAGGGAGAGCCAATAATATCTTATATCTTATATACGAAGAAATGTGTTGGGATTAAGACATTATAACAATGGACTCTGTTTTCCCCCTTGTCTACTGGCCCGATGCTGGGAGGCATATACCATCCGGCATCGGGCAGGTGCCCGGGAGTATATATGTGTGGGTGCGCAAAGATAGCTTGACAATGGATTTTTCTTTGTATATAAGATAAGTAGTAAGGAAGATAATCCATGGAAAACGACACGGAACTGATTACAATTACAATTGATGCTGACCTTAAAGCAAAAGTAGAAAAGATAATCCGGCCTATGGGCATCACCCAGGAGCAATTGATTGTTGGATTTTACCATTGGTGTGTGAATGAGTCGGAAGAAGCAATTGCCTATTTAAAAAAGCAAAGGAAGAGCAGAGTAAAGCACTCCATCATGATTGATTAACCTGGGAATATAATAATTCGGGCCCGCCTTAGATGGCGGGCCCGATATTTTTTCTGTACACACAGTACTAATGAAGATTTTTTCAAAGCATATAATATATACAGGAGCAGCGATCTATCCCCTATGTAACAATGCATCAGTTGCGACGACACTGTGTCGTGAGCACTGTGTGTAATTATAAAGGCATGAGGGAGAGCTGCTGGTCCTACGCGCCAATCAAATTTTGGCTACATGCATATATTAGCAATAGTCCTATGGCTATATGACAACAAGACTTCACCGCATATCGTTGCGCTCAAAAAACTTAAAACTAAATTTTTGAGTTTATTAAGAGATACATTTTAACTATTTCTGCATGGGATTGCAATTTAATTGCAATAAATGGTCTAATTGTTGTATACAACATTGATTTTTGTGAAATGGGATATAAATTTGCCGCATAATATATATACAGACAACGCCTCGCGGCGCATGGGAGCCAGGGACACCCGGTTGGAGTAAACCCATCATTCCAGCCGGACTACCTCCATAGCGAGCAGGCTGCATATAGGATCTGCCGGCGTCTGCCGGCAGCGTGGGTCGATGCGTGTACCAGCCCACGATATCAATAACTGGACCAGGTGTGACAGAGCCGCTGCAATAAGTCTGTTCGGGGGAATGCGTGGGCATGGTAATCTAAAA
>NZ_JACJLC010000145.1 GCF_016901955.1 Pseudoflavonifractor phocaeensis | reverse complement strand
ATGCCGGCAGCGCCCCCATCAACGCCCCGGTGGTGCTGTCCAACGGCTCCGCCCTGTACGACTTTGCCGCCGACCGGATGGTGTATGAGACCTTTCTCCCCCTGCGGGTCCAGGAGGATCTGCTCCAGGTAGCCCGGGATATCCCCCAGATCGGCTTTGAGGCCTACCACAACGACGATATCTACGTCTACCAGCCCAACTCGGTGACCCGGCAGCACCTGGCCCGGGCGGGAGCCGAGGCCCAGGAGGTTCCCATCCGGGACATGCCCCTGCCCTGGAGCAAGGTCATCCTCCAGCAGCGCAACGAGGTGCTGCTGGAAACCCAGCGGTATATGCTGGACCGGTGGGCAGAGCACTATGAGGTCATCTTCTCCAACGCCGTCCTGCTGGAGCTCACCCGGAAGGGAAGCAACAAGGGGGGCATGGTGGCCTACCTGGTGAACTATCTGGGCATCGACCCCAAAAAGGTGTACTGTGTGGGAGACAACCAGAACGATATCCCCATGCTGGCCATCTCCGCCATCCCCTTCGCCCCCTCCAACTGCGCCCAGGCCGTCAAGGACTGGGGGGCCCGCATCCTGTGCTCCTGCGAGGAGGGCTGCGTGGCTCAGATCGTAGAGATTCTGGACAAACTCTATTGAGAAACACAAAAAACGCCCCTAATGGGGCGTTTTTCTTTTCGGAAAAACGATACGACTGGCGGCCAAAGGCCGCCCCTGCGGATACGGGTGGAGGTATGATATCTCCTATCTTTACGCTCATTCAGACGTATCCCAGCAGGCCCCGGACGGAGACCTCCCCGGAGGACACCGCCTCCCGGCTGCCGTCCTCCCACTCCACCACCAGGGCAAACTGGTCGTCTACCGTCACCGCCCGGCCTGGACGGGTCTCCTTCCCCCGGATCACCTGCACCTGGCTGCCAATAGTGAGGCAATCCCGCCGGTACCGTTCCAGCCAGGCTTCCCATTGCCCGGGAAAGTCCCGGTCCAGCCTGTCCAGAGCGTCCAGCAGGGCAGATGCCATCTCCGCTCTGCGGGGGGCGCGGCCCAAGGCCTGGGCCAGGGAAATGGCTACCGGCGCCACCTCCGGGCCGAAGTCCTCCGCCCCCTGGGTCAGGTTCACCCCGATGCCCACCACTACATACCGCAGGGCGGCGGTCTCCCCTTCCAGGTCCAGCTCGGTAAGGATACCACACACCTTCCGTCCCTCCAGAATCACGTCGTTGGGCCACTTGATGCCGGGCCGCACCCCGCACAGGGCCTGGATGGCGTCGCACACCGCCACTGCCGACCAGGCGGTGAGGGCGCTGACCTGCTCCAGGGGGCAGTCCGGCTGGAGGAGGGCGGACAGATAGAGTCCCCCCGGCGGGGACACAAAGCTGCGGCCCCGGCGGCCCCGGCCCCCGGTCTGCCGGGCCGCCACCACCGCCAGCCCGGCGGGCACCTCCCCCGCCGCCCGGCGCTTGACCTCGTTGTTGGTGGAGTCCACCGTGTCCAGGCACACCAGCTCGGCCCCCACCCGCCGGGCCGGGTCCATCAGCTCCCCGGGGGAGAGCAGGTCGGGGGAGCCCTGGAGCAAATACCCCCGGCGGGGCGCGGAGGAGATCTGGTACCCCTCCTGCCGCAGGGCCTCCATGGCTTTCCACACCGCCGCCCGGCTTACCCCCAGCTTCTGACTCATGGCCTCTCCCGACAGGGGGACGCCCCCCTGGGCCTTCAGCAGAGCCAACACTTCATCCCGCAGCATCACAGTCATCCTTTCCCGGGGCGAGAACAGTCCGGCCCCTGTCAGTGCTATTGTAACCGCAGAGAAAATTTTTGTCAACCAAATCCAATTTTCAGTTGACATTTCCTTTATTGTAAACTATAATCACTATTAAGTTTACGATTGGAGGATGGATATGAAAGCCAAGCAGCTGGCCTTTGCCGCCATGATGGCGGCCCTGATGGCGGTGTGTTCCTGGATCACGGTGCCCACGGTGGTACCCTTTACCCTGCAAACCTTCGCGGTTTTCCTGGCAGCGGGGGTACTGGGAGGCAGGCTGGCCTCCCTGGCGGTGGGAGTATACCTGCTGCTGGGGGCGGTGGGCCTGCCGGTATTCGCCGGGTTTTCCGGAGGGTTGGGGTCCTTTGCCGGGCTTACCGGGGGCTATCTGCTGGGCTTTCTCCTCATCGCCCTGGTGATGTGGGGGGCGGAGGCTCTTCTGGGGCGGAGCCCCGTGGTGTTTGTCCTGTCCGGCCTGGTGGGCCTGGCGGTATGCTACGCCTTTGGCACCGCCTGGTACCTCTACCTCTACACCGCCTCCAGGGGACCGGCGGAGCTGATGGGCGTGCTGTGGACCTGTGTGATCCCCTTCCTGCTCCCCGACGGGGTGAAGCTGGCCCTGGCCCTGGTCCTCAGCCGCCGGATGGCCCCTGCCCTCTTTCCCGTCCTGTCCCGCTGACCTGAGGCTGCCCCGTACAGACGGAGCAACCTCTTTTCATATCCCCGCCCCCTGTCCCATATAGATAGGTAAGCTGCTGTGGGAAGGAGGGGCGTACCATGCCCTATGAAAACGAACGGGGACGGCCGGATGGAAGCCACCACATCATTCTGGAGGACCGGCAACGTCTGTCAGTATCCGGGGTGGAGGAGGTAGAGAGCTTTGACGAGAGCACCATTGTCATGGTCACCCTTCGGGGCATCCTGGTGATCCGTGGAGAAAACCTCCACATCGAGAAGCTGAGCCTGGACGGCGGAGACCTGCGGGTGGAGGGGGACGTGGACTCCCTTACCTACGAGGACGACCGCCGGGAGGGAGGCGGCGGGCTCTTCGCCCGGCTGTTCCGCTGATATGGGCTTTACGGTAACCGAGCAGGCCATCTTCCTGGCTGGGTCGGTGGCCCTTGGGGCGGCGGCGGGAATCTTATACGACCTGCTGCGGGTGATTCGGGCCCGGCTCCCTCTGCCGCTGGTGGGGGGGCTCCTGGATCTGGCCTACTGGCTGGCGGTGACGGCGGCCCTTTTCCTGTACACCACCGCCGCCGGCCGGGGAGAGGTGCGGATCTACCTGCTGCTGGGGGCCCTGGTGGGCGGGGGCTGCTACTTCGCCGCCCTGAGCCGGGGGGTATTATGGTTGACCAATCGGGCGGCGGATTTTATAGGGGTCCTTTGGCATATTGTTACACTACCGGTTGTGGTGCTGGGAAAGCTGTTAAAAAAAATCGTAAAATCCGCAAAAAAGCCCTTCCATTATGGAGCAAAGTGGTTTAAAATAAAACCAATATCCGGGGACCCGGAAACAGACCGTCAGGAAGCCCAGGCACCAGGAGGGGAAGGAGTTACCCATGAAAATCAAGCGAGCGTCCCTTCTGACCAAGGTGGTCATTCTGGCCCTGCTGGTGGCGGCGGCCACCGGCCTGCTGGGGCTGCGCAGCCAGCTGAGCACCGCCCAGGCCGACCTGGCCGAGGCACAGCGGCAGGTGGAAGAGCAGAAGCAGGTCAACGCCGATCTGGCCGACGCCGTGGAAAACAGCGGCGACCCTGACCGGCAGGCCGACCTGGCCCGGGATAAGCTGGGCCTGGTGGAGCCCGGCGAGTATGTGTTCCGGTTCACCGATTGAATTTTGAAAGAAGAGAGGATCTAGCAGGCACATGGAGTTTGGTGTTGGTACGATTGTGGAAGGAAAGGTCACGGGCATTACGAAGTTCGGGGCATTTGTCTCGCTGCCGGAGGGCAAGTCGGGGCTGGTGCACATCTCTGAGATCGCCTATTCCTACGTAAACGATGTGAAGGATCATCTGAAGGAGGGCCAGGAGGTCAAGGTCAAAGTCATCGGCATCGACGAGAACGGCCGGATCAACCTCTCCATCAAAAAGGCCATGGATCCTCCCCCCCGCCCCGCCAACCACGGCGGCCAGGGCCGCTCCGGCGGACGGCCCGGCGGCTTCAACGGCGGTTTCCGGGGTAAGCCCGCCCCCGCTGAGCCCACTACCTTTGAGGATCGGCTCAAGCAGTTTATGGCCTCCTCCGACAGCAAGCTCTCTGAGCTGCGTCAGGCGGAGCGCCGCAGCTCCCGCCGGGGCGGCCGGAAATAAGCATAAAAGAACCCACGCCTGGGGCGTGGGTTCTTTTATGGGCAGCGGGCGGATAATATCCGCCCCTACGCCCCCACGACCTGCCACACACCCAAGGCCACCAGCAGAAGCCCGGACAGGGGGAGAGCGTACCGGCCCAACAGCCGTCCGGCTACCCGATCCCCCAGGGCCCGGCCCAGGGGAAGGGCGGCCAGAGTAAGTAGGAAATTGGCCAGAGAGGCCCATCCGGCCCCCACCCCGGCGG
>NZ_JACJLC010000144.1 GCF_016901955.1 Pseudoflavonifractor phocaeensis | reverse complement strand
CAATAAAGCGTACATGGTACTCGTCAAAGGTGCGCTTCAAAAGCCCCACTTCGACAACATCACGGCCAATCCTGCTTTGGTCTTTGATAATGACCGTAGCCACATTTCCCGCCCGGATTTCTTCCAGCATAGCGTCCAGCCCCGGACGCTTGAAAGTCGTTCCCCGCACTCCGTCATCGGTGAAGTGCCGGATATTCGTAAAGCCGTTCTTTTGGGCGTAGTCCTCCAAAATGCGCTTTTGGTTTTCTATCGACACGCTTTCCCCGGCTCGCTCATCGTCATGGGAAAGACGCTCGTACAGGGCTGTGATTTTTCCCTTGTCCGGCTGTTTCTTCATGGGGTGTAACCTCCTTTCTTGAGGGTGCGCGCTCCCTTTATCCTTATTGTAAATTACCATTGGGATCGGTGACCACATAGCTGCTGTGCATCTGCATGAGAGAGGGTTTGACGAAGAACCGGGTCTTACCGCTGCCGCTTCCACCGATGACCAGGATATTTTTGTTCCGGGCGTACTTGGGATTTTTCGGGCGGCTGGACATGGTGAGCTTTTCCGTCTGGGTCAGAGGGATGTTCCAGTCAGGGACCGAATCGACATAGGGGGCAATATCCGCCGCCGTGCCCCACCGGGCGCTGCCGTACTCAATGCCCTTGCGGTATTTGCGGGCGTTTTTCCCTTTGGCGTACACCGCCAGCCGAACAATGACCGCCCCGGCGATACCTGCCAACAGGTCCAGCGGATGCAGGCTTGACAGCCCAGAAGAAAACGCCTCCGTAAAGCCCCGGCTCAAATGCAGGAACTTTTCAGAGGCGTCAAGGCCGGGTGCAAGGCGCACCGCCTGGCAGAGCTTATCAAAGAGATACACGAACAGCAGGTACGGGAGGTTGGGGAGCAGCTTTTTCTTCCAGTCAACCGTCATAATTCCACACCCCGGTCTTTGGTCTTGACCTTCTCCCGCTGGCGGTGCTGGGCTTTGGCCTGCTGCTTCGCCTGCTCCAGCTCCTTGCGGATGGAGGGCTTTTTCTCTTTCTCCAGGTTCTTTGCAGAGAACTCTCGAAAGGCCGCCGTGATAACGTCGGCATCCCGGCCCTTGAAGAACACCAGATAGCGGGGTATCTCGCCGCTGGTATCCTTTTTCAGAGCGAAGTCAATGCCGTACTTCTTGGCGGTGGCGGAAAAGGCCCGTATGTTCTGATCGGTGATCTCGATGTTGGAAACGCCGGTGTTGTGCTTCATAAGCTGCCGGAGGGTCTGCTTGCCGTGGTGCAGCTTGGTCTTGCGGCCGGTCACTCCTTTCTGCATCTCGTCCAGCACTTTTTTCATGGCCTGTTGCAGCATCCCGGCGGAGAGCTTTGTAGCCTCCACACAGAGGGCAACGGTGCGCTGGGTGACTTCTTCCTGCATGACCTATCATCTCCTTTCTCCGCTACCGTAGAGGTCGTGGTTCACCAGGGACGCATAGTAGCTGTCGATGGTGGCCGGGGCGTTATACAGGGCAGCCAGCAGATATTTCTTGATATTGCGGACATAGGTGGTGTTGTCCCGCATCCGGTCCAGCACATACTCGATGTGGGAACTGTTCAGCTTCAGGAACCGGGATTTGACCACCTTCGCCGGATAGTCGTCCCCGGCAATGCGGATCGTCCCCCTATGGGAACAGACGGTATCCACCATGAGCTCCACCAGTTCGTTCAGACGGTCACGGTCCATGCGCTCGTTCTGTACGAGGATGTCATACTCGATATTCTCCAAAATCAGCTCCCGATAGCTCTCTCGCTCCCGCATCCAGTCCCGTCCGGTCCTGTTGGCTCCTGCGGGGGGTTGGGGGCTTGATTGGATAGGATTTGATCCTTCCGTACTTGATGAATCAGTATTTTGTTCTTCAGGATTTCTTTTCTCTTTATTTAATTGCGGCCGGTTTTCCAGACATGGGTTATCCATATCCGGGTTTTCCGTATCTGGACAAGCCGTATCCGGCTCGTCCTCACACGGCTGGCCCGCGTCCGGGGGATGGGGCGTCTCGTAGATGACATACTCCACATCCACGATTTTGCCCTTGCTGTCCCGGAGCCGGTTGCGAACTATGTACCCGGCTCGTTCCAGCTCCTTCAGGGCAGAGCCAATGCTGTCCGTGCCCTCCTTGCAGATTTTCGCCAGGCCCCTGGTGGTGTAGTTCCAGTCCTCCGGCAAGGACAGCATCATGGAGAGCAGCCCTTTGGATTTCAGCGATAGACCCGCGTTGCGCAGGTGGTGGTTGGACATCACCGTGTAGTCGCGGGTTTTCTCAATGCGAAATACCGCCATGTTATCACCTCCCTTCGGCGGTCTGAAAAAGTGTTCGTTTTCTAGGAAAGATGATCTCTATGCTGCCCGGATACCCAGGAGGGGAAAGCCTATGGTCAGTGGCCTTCCGACAAATTGTGTAAAGGAAAAAGCTCCTTTTGGGACAGTTTTGAGCACAAAAAACGCCATAGGCTTTTGCCCATGGCTCAAAACATAACGTAATTTGCTATATAGCCACATTAAGGAAACTAGTACATTGTTTGGGTCGTATGATAATGATATAATACTATTATTGAAAAATAGCTTTACCAAATGTCTAGTCTATTTGTTTTAAATAAGTATGAATTTATACACCGAATATCTTGGCTTTTACCTTTTCAATAACTTGAAAATAGCAAAATAATTAAAGTTGCAGTTAGAAAGGGTTTTTTATCATGTTTAAAAAACTTATATCAATTCAAAATTATGGCCGTTTTTCTAATTTTAATATTACGCAATCAGATTGGGATGGCACATTTTCTAAAACAAATGTAATTTATGCGCCCAATGGTTTTGGTAAAACAAGTTTCTCTGTAATGATGCGTTCGATTTCTGGGTACGATGCGTTAATTACTAAAAAAACGACCTTTGATACACAAGGTACCCCTTCTATAAAATTTATTGTTGATTCGAATAAGGAATTAACTTACAACAACGGAAAGTGGAAACAACATTATCCACAGATCGAAGTCTTTGACAGTTTTTACCTGGAGGACAATGTATATATAATTTCTATTGACGATAATCCAGAACGCTTAAATCTTTTTGAGTTACCAATTGCTTCTGAGATTACAACTATTAAGCAGACACTAGCAAGCAAGACTGACGAACTCACAAGAATAAGGGGAAAAATCAGAAACAAAAGATATACGCTAAAGAAAGAAGGGCTCAAGAAAGATGAAATAGATAAAAACAAAGCATATCTTAGATTAGCAAAAAGCCGTGACACTTTAGCGCGCGAAATTACTGACTTAGAACACGAGCGGCTTGCTTTGCCAGAAGGGCAACGAACAAAATACATAGAAAAAATAAACAAGTATTTGTCGCTTTTTTGCGATTCTTTAAGATTAACAAAAATTAAGGCTTTTAAAGATAGCGCAGGAAAAAAACAACGCTTAGTATATTCTCTATCTATTCACGGACATGAGATCAATATTAAACAACGCGAAAATACATCACTAAAGTATTATCTAAGCGATGGGGATAAAAATGCGTTAGCACTTTCTTTTTTTCTCGCTAAATTTGATTTGATCCCCAACAAAGATAAATATACAGTTATTATTGATGATCCCTTTACAAGTTTTGATACTCAAAGGAAAACTACTACTATAACACAACTAGCACGCCTTTCAGAACAGGTTGAACAACTCTTTTTATTGACACATGATTTATATTTTGCAAACGACTTTCACAACGCATGTATTACAAAACCTTTAAGCCTTAAAATAACTACTAAGAATAATAGTAGCATTCTTGCATTAAATAATCTTTCTGTAGCGATGTTAACAGGGTTTAATAAGGATTTGAAAACATTGAGAGACTTTCTCGCAGGCAATAGTGATGAGGATGATTTGCATCTACGAGAAGTTTGCAGATGTATTCGGCCAACGATAGAAGGAATTTTTAGAATTAAATATTATAATTATATAAGAGAAAATCAATGGTTAGGAGATTTTATAGCCTTAATAAGGTCTTCTGACCCGAAATCTTCACTTTATAGGCTTAAAGATCAATTAGAAGAAATCGAAGAAATTAATGAATATTCAAAAATTTATCATCATAGCAATCCCAACTACTTGGAGATTCCCATTTCGCCGTTAGAACTTAAAAACTATGTTAGAAGAACCCTTTCGTTAATTGAAATAATATAAATCCACTTTTTAACATAGTTTTGCTGGAATATTTATTGTTAGGGCAACACCGCATAATAAGGCAAAAAGAACCGTCCTGCCAAGACATAGCTTTTGGCAGAACGGTTTGTGTTTAGAATTCTCGCAGAAGGCATACGGATTCAA
>NZ_JACJLC010000143.1 GCF_016901955.1 Pseudoflavonifractor phocaeensis | reverse complement strand
TAGGGGCGACCTGTGGTCGCCCGCCCGTCCCGGGGCGGGAAACGTCACGCCGGGCGGCCACAGGCCGCCCCTACACAACCGGCGCAGGTCTGCCCGTAGGGGCGACCTGTGGTCGCCCGCCGTCCCGCTGCCGCACCCGTTCGACGGTCCGGGGTTATGGAATGCTCCGCCCCCTCATCCGTCTGGCCTTCGGCCAGCCACCTTCCCCCCTGAGGGGGGAAGGTTTTCGCTTACAAAAAGGGCTGCCGCGGCAAATGCCGCGGCAGCCAGGTTGGGGAGGTTTCAAGGATAGGGTATCGCTCAGCTTTCCAGGAACCGCTGGAGCATCACAGCGGCCTCGGCCCGGCTGGCCTCGCCGGTGGGATCCAGCTTGCCGCCGTCCTTGCCGTTGATGATACCCTCGCCCACAGCCCAGCTCAGGGCATCAGCGGCCCAGCTGGAGGTCTCCCCGCCGTCGGGGAAGGCGGACAGGTCGGCGGTGGCGGAGGTGTCCAGCTCAGCGTACTGGGCGTAACGGTAGAGGATGGTGGCGATCTGCTCCCGGGTCAGGGCGTCGTTGGGGCCGTACAGGCCGGTGTCGTAGCCGTTGACCACCTGGTTGGCGGCGGCCCAGGCCACGCCCTCGGCGTACCACTGATCCTCAGCCACGTCGGGGAAGGTGGAGGGCTCCACCTCGGGAGAACCCTCCTGCCGGTAGAGGATGGTCACCAGCATGCCCCGGGACAGGGCCATGGCGGGGGAGAAGACCCCTTCGCCGGTGCCGCCCATCAGGCCGTTGACGGTGACATACTCGATGCCGGAGGCGGCCCAGTGGTCGTCGGCCACATCGGTATAGCCCTCATAGGCGGGCGCCTCGGTGATGGGCTGGTCGGAGAGCATCTTGGCGTAGATGGTGTTGGTCACATAGCGGTAGTCATCCTGCTGGTGAGCCCGGTTGTTCACGGAGTTTGCGAAGATGGTCAGGTCCATGCCGTCCCGCTGGAGGGCAATGGCCTCGGCGTAGCCGTCCATGGTCAGCCCCTCGTCATTGAGGCAGCAGCCGGCGATGAAGCTGTCCTTGTCGGCGGCCCGGATGAGCACCTGGGCCCCCTCGGGCACCTGGGTGATGACGCCGCAGTTGTAGGTGTAGGTCACATAGTCCCCGTCGGCCACGTAGCTGGCGGTGACCAGGCTGTCGGTGGGATAGGTGACGGTGTGAAGGGCTTCCATGCCCAGGGTGTTGTACTTCAGGTCGGTGACCAGGTTTTCAGCGATGTAGGCCAGGGGGGAGGAGCCGGTGGCGATGTAGGGGGTACCCGCCTTCACGGCGGCCACGGCGGCCTCACCGCTCTCGCCCTGGTTCAGGGCCACGTTGCCCAGGATGATGTCGGCCTCGGCGGGATCGTCGGTGACGGTGAAGCCCAGCTGATCCACAAAGGCCATCACGTCATAGTTGGAGGTGCCGTTGCTGTACACGTTGCGGTAGTTGATGAAGCCGTAGCCCTCGCTGAACCACTCAGAGAAGTAGCCCTCGGTGACAGAGTGGCCGGAGAATTCGTCATAGCGGCCCGCCAGGTAGATGGTGGGCTTGGAGATGGCGTAGGCCTCGGGCAGCTCGCTCACCCGGGTGCCGGTGAGCACCAGATCCTCAAAGGACATAAAGCTGTCATAGGACACCAGGAAGTCGCCCTTGTGGTCGCCGGAGGTGATCATGCCCACGGTCTGGCCGTCGTCCAGCAGGGCATTCACCGCCCGGACGGCGGCGTTGCCGCTGTTGTCCAGGATCACATAGTCCCCCTCGGTGCCGGTGAGCTGGGAGACGCCGGTCACCTCGGTGACGGGCTCCAGCTTGCCGTCGAAGGCCCCCTTCACCGCCAGAGCCACGCAGTCAAAGCCGCGCATGGCGGGGAAGTTGGACACGGACTCGGAGTACAGGTCGGGGAAGCCGGATGCGGAGGCGTCGGCGCCCTCCCACAGCACGGCGTTGGCGTAGTTGCGCTTGGCCTGGTACATGTCCACCACCAGGCTGCCCGCCTTGTAGGTCACCCCGTCCACATAGGTGTCCTCGGTGAGCTTGGACAGGAGCACGCCGTTGCGCAGCAGGAATTCGCCCATCTCATAGGCGTCGGCCACGTCCCGCTGGGAGGCGGAATCCACGGGGATGATGTAGTACTCGGGGAAGTAGTTGTCGGTCTGGGTGTAGGGCACCCGCCAGGTGTCCTCAGCCAGCTGGTTGTTGTTCACGTCCACATACCACTTCTCCATGTCGGCGCGATGGTCCTCGTTCTCGATGCCCCGGCGGAAGAATTCCAGCTGGTTGCGGTAGATGTCGTCCTTGTGCTCCATCATGTAGTCGATGAGACCGTACATACCGTACCGGAACAGATCGGTGGAGGCCTGGTTGGAGTAGGGGGTCTCAATGGTGTAGCCCAGAGAGCCGCAGTTGAGCATGGCGTAGCTGGGGCCGTAGTTGGTGCACAGATCGTCCCAGGCGGACCAGTGCATGGTCTCGGGGTCATAGTCGTCCCGCAGGGGGGTGTAGTAGGACCAGAACAGGGTGTCGGGGTGGTCCTCCTTGGTGACGGACATGGTGCCCAGGGCGGCGGTGCCGAAGGCCTCGGACCCCAGGACGAAGTTCTTCACCAGCAGGTCATACTCCAGGTTGGGCTCATGAGGCGGGGTGCAGGGCTCTACCAGGAACTCGTCCATGTAGCCGTGGAGCTCCACAAAGGCCACGGGGTTCCAGTCGTTGATGACCGTGACCAGATTGGTGGTCTCGCTCTGGGTCTGGTTGGAGGCGTCCCGGTTCAGATCGAAGCCGTTGTCGTTGCGGCGGGCGTTGTAGGTCCGGCCGTCGGGGTTCTCGTTGGGGACGATGACGAAGATGATATCGTCCAGAATGTCGTCCACCTTCAGGGTGATATCCTCGCTGATGGCGTACAGCTCGCTGGCGTCGTTGACGCCGGTGTTGTTCTGGATATTGCCCTCCTCGTCCTTGGTGAACTTCTGGGAGCCCAGGCCGGTGATGCCCAGGTCCACCACGTCCTCGGCGAACATGGTGGAGATGTCCACGTCCTCATCCAGGAAGCCGGCCAGGGTGTTGTAGGTGATGGTCTCCTGGGTGGCCAGAACCTCCAGCAGATCCAGCTGGGCGTCCACGCCGGGGTCCTCGTCGGGGTGGACGTTGTTGAGCATCACGGGAATGCGGTAGTCCCCCAGGGTGCCGTTGTCCAGCTTGAGCATCAGGGAGGCCGGATCGGTCTCAGCGATGGCGTTCATCTGCTGGAAGGACTCCACAGAGGACTTGCTGTCGGACAGGGTGACATAATACTGATCCCGTCCGCCTTCGCTCTGGCCGAAGGTGGTGACGGTAATGTACCGGCCGGGAAGGGCCTCGTCCATAATGGCCTGGATCTTCTCGTCCACATCGTCATAGCGGGTGTAGGAGTCATAGGCGTTCACCGTCATACCGGTGGAGGCCAGCACCTCGTCCCCGTCCTGGACAGAGAAGGTATAGGGGCCGATGAAGCTGGGCCACACGTTGCGGTTGCTGGTGGAGGCGCTGTTGATGCCGATGAAGGAGTCGGCGGTGAAGGGGAGGGTGACGATGACGGTGCCGCCCTCGGTGCGGGCGGTGACCTCGCCCAGGGTGAACAGGGCGTCGCCGCCCTTGCCGCCGTTCCATACCTGCCACTTGTCCAGCTGGTCGCCGGTATAGTAGTAGGGATAGATCTCGGTATCCTGGAAGGCCTCGTCACGGGTGAGATACCAGGTGAGCCCCTGGGCCCACTCGGTGGGGTCCGCCCCGTCCAGCAGAGTGGCGTCCACCGTCAGGGTGGCGGCGAAGGCCTGATCCTTGTCCATCAGGGTGAGGGTGTCGTCGGACAGGGTGAGGGACGCGGGCTGGGCCGCGGAGGAAAGTACGCTCATGGAGAGCAGCATGCTCAGTGCTAACAACAGGGACAAGACACGGGCCAGAGACTTACTTCGTACGGTCATGTGGATGCCTCCTTATTATTATCTTCTGATCGCGCAAACCATATGTGCCGGGATTCCTGGCGGCACCTTCACTGCATGGGATTCTCCTCCTCTCGCTCAAGATGCGTAACAATGACCATATTCATCATACCTTATCTTGGGTCATTCGTCAAGATAACAGTTTCACACTGAAAAAATTAGCTTGATTTGTAAGTTAAGACCAAATAGGCGACCTGTCCCTGCCCGGCCGTTGCGGGGGGTGGGAACGGTCACGCCTATTCCCGGCTCTCCGCACCTTTCCGGGATTTCCGCACCTTCCCCAGGGGGTTGGCCCGGGCGGCGGAGCGGAGGCTCTCGTTGTCCACGTGGGTGTAGATC
>NZ_JACJLC010000142.1 GCF_016901955.1 Pseudoflavonifractor phocaeensis | reverse complement strand
GCCGACCTGTCCGCCTCCCCCCTGGCGGGAGTGCCCATGGCATACAAGGACAACATCTGCACCAAAGGGGCCCCCACCACCTGCGCCTCCAAGATCCTGGATGGCTTCCTCCCCTGCTATGACGCCACCATCGTGGAGCGCCTGTCCGCCGCCGGGGCGGTGTCCATGGGCAAGCTGAACATGGACGAGTTCGCCATGGGCTCCACCTCTGAGACCTCGTGGTACGGCCCGGTGAAAAATCCCTGGGACCTGACCCGGGTATCCGGCGGTTCCTCCGGCGGAGCCGCCGCCGCCGTGGCGACCGGTGAGGTGTGGTACGCCATTGGCTCGGACACCGGCGGCTCTATCCGCCAGCCCGCCGCCTACTGCGGCGTCACCGGCATGAAGCCCACCTACGGCTCCGTGTCCCGGTACGGCCTCATCGCCTACGCCTCCTCCCTGGACCAGATGGGCCCCATCGCCCGCTCCGCCGCCGATTGCGCCGCGGTACTGGACCTGATCCAGGGCCGTGACCCCCGGGACGGCACCAGCCTGGACGTCCCCGCCGGAGGGCTGCTGAACAGCCTTACCGGAGACTTGACGGGCAAAAAGATCGGCCTGCCCGTCGACTGCTTCGGCGAGGGCCTGGACCCCCAGGTGCGCTCCGCCGTCCTGGCCGCCGCCGACGTACTGAAGGCCAGAGGAGCTGTGGTGGAGGAGTTTGCCCTCCCCGTCATGGAGTACGTGGTGCCCACCTACTATATTATCGCCGCCGCTGAGGCCTCCTCCAACCTGTCTCGGTTCGACGGGGTAAAGTATGGCTGGCGGGCAGAGGGCTATGAGGATCTGGCCGACCTCTACTGCAAGACCCGTACCCAGGGCTTCGGTGCTGAGGTGAAGCGGCGCATCCTGCTGGGCACCTTTGTGCTGTCCTCGGGCTACTACGACGCCTACTATAAAAAGGCCCTCCAGGTGAAGGCGGTCATCAAGAACGCCTTTGATGAGGCTTTTACCAAATACGACCTGCTCCTCACCCCCGTGGCCCCCACCACCGCCCCCAAGCTGGGGGAGAGCCTGTCCGATCCCCTGAAAATGTACCTCAGCGACATCTACACCGTATCTGTGAACCTGGCGGGTCTGCCCGCCCTGTCCATGCCCTGCGGCTTTGACGACAGGGGCATGCCCATCGGCGCTCAGCTCATCGGCCCCGCGCTGGGGGACGGCATGGTGCTCAACGGAGCCCATGCCTTCCAGCTGGAGACCGACTGGCACCGCCGGGCCCCCTCATCCGGCCCTGCGGGCCACCTTCCCCCCTGTGGGGGGAAGGTCACAACGAAAGGGGGGATTTGAATGACCTGGGAAACGGTCATCGGCCTGGAGACCCATGTGGAGCTGGCCACCAAAACCAAGATCTTCTGCTCCTGCACCACCCAGTTCGGCGGCGAGGCCAATACCCACTGCTGCCCCGTCTGTACCGGCATGCCGGGCACCCTGCCGGTGCTCAACGAGAAGGTGCTGGAGTTTGCGGTAAAGGCCGGACTGGCCCTCAACTGTGACATCACCCGCCGGTGTAAATTCGACCGGAAAAACTACTTCTATCCCGACCTGCCCAAAGCCTATCAGATCTCCCAGCTCTACCTGCCCATCTGCCGGGACGGCAAGGTGGATATCGGCGGCAAGACCATCCGCATCCATGAGCTGCACATGGAGGAGGACGCCGGCAAGCTGGTCCACGATCCCTGGCTGGACCAGACCCGTGCCGACTACAACCGCTGCGGCGTGCCCCTCATCGAGATCGTCACCGAGCCCGACTTCCGCTCGGCGGAGGAGGTCATCTCCTACCTGGAGCGGCTGCGTTCCACCCTGCAATATCTGGGCGTGTCCGACTGCAAGATGCAGGAGGGCTCCCTGCGGTGCGACGTGAACCTGTCGGTACGTCCGGCGGGCTCCGCCGAATTTGGCACCCGTACCGAGATGAAGAACTTGAACTCCTTCAAGGCCATCGCCCGGGCCATCCAGTACGAAGCCCGCCGGCAGATCGAGCTGCTGGAGGAGGGCAAGCGGGTGGTCCAGGAGACCCGCCGGTGGGACGAGAACAAGGACGCCACTTATGCCATGCGCTCCAAGGAAAACGCCCAGGACTACCGCTACTTCCCCGAGCCGGACATCCCTCCCCTGGAGATCAGCGAGGAGTACCTTGCGCGTCTGCGGGCCCAGCAGCCCGAGATGGCCGACGCCAAACAGGCCCGGTATCAGGCCGACTGGGGTCTCCCCTCCTACGACGCCCAGATGATCACCGGCCAGAAGGCCCTGGCCGACTTCTTTGAGGCTACCGTAGCCCTGGGTGCGGAGCCCAAGCAGGTGTCCAACTGGATCATGGGCGAGGTGATGGGCCAGCTGTCCGCCGGCGGTCTGGAGGCCAAGGACATGAAGCTCACCCCCGCCACCCTGGCCCGGCTCATCGCCCTGGTGAAGGAGGGCAAGCTCAACCGCAACACCGCTGTCAAGGTCTTTGAGGCCGTCTTTGCTGACAACGGGGATGTGGACGCCTACGTGAAGGAGCACGGTCTGGAGCAGGTGTCCGACACCGGCCTGGTAACCTCCGTGGTGGAGCAGGTGCTGGCCGCCAATGAAAAATCCGTGGCCGACTTCAAGGCGGGCAAGGAAAAGGCCTTCGGCTTCCTGGTGGGCCAGGTTATGCGCCAGCTGAAGGGCCAGGCCGCCCCCGCCGTGGTCAACCAGGTGCTGCGGGATAAGTTGTCCCAATAAGCTCCTCCCTGCCCGGGGTTGACATTTGATCGTTCCTCTGGTATGCTGTCTCTCACAACTGAATGCCTTTGTGCTTACCGTCCGCCACCGGGTGGACGCTGTAAACGTGCCTGGTTCTGTCCCGCAGGTCTTAGAAGGGAGAGATCAGGCACGTTTTTTCAGGCAGATACGGAGGATTTTCCCATGGAACGCACCTTTTTCAAATATATTTCCCTGAATATGCTGGGGACCCTGGGCCTGTCGGGCTATATCATGGCCGACACCTATTTTGTGGCCAACCGGCTGGGGGCCGACGGGCTGGCCGCCCTCAACCTGGCCATCCCGGTGTTCGGACTGGTGAACGGCCTGGGCATTTTGCTGGGTATGGGCGGGGCCACCCGCTACTCCATCTGCCGCTATCAGGAGGATCACCCACGGGCCCACCGTGCCTTCACCATGGCACTGCTGTGGGGAGCGGGGCTGGGACTGCTGCTGGCCCTGCTGGGAGCCTTCGCCGCCGGACCCATCGCCGGGCTGCTGGGAGCGGAGGGGGATTCCCTCCCCCTGTGCGCCGTCTACCTGCGCACGGTGCTCATGTTCGCCCCCTGCTTCCTCCTCAATCAGGTGATGATCGCCTTTGTCCGCAACGACGGCAACCCCAAGCTGGCCATGACCGCCATGCTTACCGGCAGCCTGGCCAACATCGTGCTGGACTACCTCTTCCTCTTCCCTCTGGATCTGGGCATCTTCGGCGCCGCCCTGGCCACCGGCACCGCCCCGGTCATCGGCCTGTGCCTGTCCTCCCTCCACGTGCTCACCGGCCGGAACCAGTTCCGCCCCACAGTCCCCGCCGCTCCCCTCCGGGCCTTGGGGGATATGGCAGGCCTGGGCAGCGCCGCTTTCATCAATGAGTTTACCTCCTGCATGGTCATCGCGGTGTACAATATGCTCATGCTTCGGGCAGCCGGCACCATCGGAGTGGCGGCCTACGGGGTGGTGGCCAACCTGGCCCTCATGGCCCTGTCCCTGTTCACCGGCCTGTCCCAGGGGGCTCAGCCCCTGGTGAGCCAGGCCTGGGGCCGGGGGGACCGGGTCCAGGTGGCCAAGCTCTTCCGCCTGGCCTTGGGCACCGCCCTGGCCGTCGGACTCTTTCTGGCCCTGCTGGCCTTCTTTGCCGCCGGCCCCCTGGCCGCCCTGTTCAACCGGGACGGAGACCCCGTGCTGGCCCAGATGGCCCAGGAGGGCCTGAAGCTGTACTTCATCGGTTTCCTCTTTGCCGGGCCCAACATCATCGTCGCCGCCTGCCTGGGGGCCGCCGAGCAGCCCCGGGCCTCCTTCCTCCTGTCCCTGTTCCGGGGCGGGGTGGGCATCGTGGTCATGGTGCTGGTGATGGCGATCCTCTTTGGGGTCACCGGCATCTGGCTGGCCTTTCCCCTCACCGAGGCCCTTACCCTCATCCCCGCCCTGAACGCCAGCCGCAAGCTGCTCCGCTCCGACAATCCATGAACAGAAAAAAGGGCCTGTTGCAAAATTGACAGTTTGCACAAACCTGTCATTGCGAGCCAGTGCGCACACTGGCGTGGCAATCCGTTTTCCCAGCAAAAGGAGACGGATTCCCAC
>NZ_JACJLC010000141.1 GCF_016901955.1 Pseudoflavonifractor phocaeensis | reverse complement strand
CCCCCTGTGGGGGGAAGGTCAAAGAAAAAGGAGGCATGTTTATGGCAACGTACACAGCAAACTATGGGCTGCACCAGTGGGTGCCGGAGGACGTCTTTGTGCGGACGGATTTCAACACCGATCTGTCCAAGATCGACACGGCGCTGAAAACCGCCCTGGACACCGCCAACAGCGGGGTCTCAGCAGCCGCCGCCGCTCAGGCCACCGCCGACACCGCGAAAAGCATCGCGGACAGCAAAACAGCCGTTGTCGCCGGCAGTTATACCGGGACCGGAACGGAAAATCGGGCTATCTCCTTGGGATTTCAGCCAAAGGCCGTACTGGTAGAACGCTACAATGGTGTCCGTTATAACAATATGCCTATCGCGGGCCTGGCGCTGTATGGAAAGCCCTGTTCGGACTACCCCATCGAAGGCGGGCTGACCGTCACCGCCAATGGATTTACCGTTGACACCCATAGCACAGTGAAATTCAATAACGAGCAGGTTATATATTATTATCTGGCGGTGCGGTAAAAATCACAAGACATAAAAAGAATCCCGGGCCAAAACGGCCCGGGATTCTTTGATGAGCTAAATGTTAGCCACCAATCCCAGAAAGCTCAGTAGCAATGAGGGTCAGAGTAACGGTCTCGCCGTTGATGGTCAGCTCCATGCTGGTGCTGGCGGTCTTATCGCCGTCAGCAACAGTCCAGTTGCCATAGGTCGGAGGAGTTCCGCCCTCAAAATCGCCCCAATACTCAGCCAGGGTGCTGACCAGGGTCTTGCCATCGGCGTCACGCCAGTTGCTGCCCTTGAGATCGTCCACACCGTCAACAACCCAGGTGAACTTGGTGCCGTTATAGGTGATTTCGCTCACGTTGGCACCGTTGTTGAAACGGTACAGAGCGCCCAGCAGGCGGGCAATGTCAGCAGTAGCAACCTTAACCGCACCGCTGGTATTCGTGGTGTAGTCGTCCATGGCGTTGGTATAGGAGATGGTATTGCCGGAGATCTCGATCTCGCCATCCCGAGTAAAGTCATCGTACTTATAGCTCTCGGCATAAGCCAGGATCTGAGCCAGAGTCAGCTTGTTGGAAGTAACATCGCCGGTCACGGTGCCAGTCACAGCGCCGGTGGTCACGCTGCCGGTGCCCTCGTTGGACACGTTGGCGGCCACATTACCGACGGTCACAGAAGCCTTGCCCTCCACAGTGATGGTGTGGGCAGTCTGCTCGCCCACGTTGGCAGTCACGTCACCGTTAATGACCAGATTCGCCTCATCTCTGATGGTCACATCACCAACGATCTTGGCGTCCTTGGCGGTGATGGTCAGCTTGCCGCTGATGGTGGAGCCCAGGATCAGGGTACCGTTCACAGTAACAGTACCGTCACCAGTCACGTTCTGGTGATTCAGACCCATGCCGCTCACGACCAGAGCTCCATGGATCGTCCAAGTGCCCTGCATGTTTACATTGCCGTTGATGGTCAGAGTCTTGCCTTTGGGCACAGTCAGAGCGCCGGGGATGCTCATGTCGCCGTCCAGGGTAACAGAGGTGACGCCGTCCTTGGCCAGAACATCGCTCAGAACATCGGCGTCCATGCTGCCAGCGCCCATGGGAGTTTCTTCGTCAAAACCAAACAGCTGGTTCTTGGCCACGTCAACCACCAGGATCTCCAGCTCGTCGTTGGCGGAAGCCTGGAAGTAGGCGTTGGGCACGTAGGTCTCGGTGTTGCCGAGCTCACGGGCCAGGGTGGTGGCGGTGCCGGCCACACCAGTGTGGGTAGCGTCGTCCACGTTGAGGATCACGGTGTTGCTGGTGATGTCGTAGGTGTTGCCGGCGATCTCAATGGAGTCGGAGCCCACGGCGGTGATGTAGGAAACAGCGCCCACGGTGTCCACGTTCTTGACGGTGCCGTCGCCGTTGTCATCGAAGGTGATGATGGAGCGGACGGGATAGATCTCAGCGGTAGCCTTCTGCTTGACAATAACGGTCTCGCTGCCGTTCCAGATCTCGAAGCAGTTGTAGTTGCTGCCGTCAATGGTCTCAGTCCAGGAGTCCTTGGTCAGGTAGCCGTAGCTGTCGCCGCCGATCACGTCCAGGGTGAACTTGCTGCCGTTCCAGCCGGTGTTGGAGGCCATGACAGTGGCGAACATGACGCGGCTGAAGCCGTCGGCGTCC
Organism: Pseudoflavonifractor phocaeensis; assembly: GCF_016901955.1. Taxonomy (GTDB): domain Bacteria; phylum Bacillota; class Clostridia; order Oscillospirales; family Oscillospiraceae; genus Flavonifractor; species Flavonifractor phocaeensis_A. Next base: position 2,194 of record NZ_JACJLC010000141.1, on the reverse strand, counting down.
TTGCCCACCAGAGCGGAGGCGTTATTGGCCTCAAACTTGCCGGCGGCAACCTTCTTGAACTCCTTGCCGGTGAGGGTGGTCACGCTGCCGACATCGCCCTCAGCGGCGCTGCGCACCACGATGACGGCCTCATCAGCCACCAGGGTGCCGTTGATGGTCCAGGCACCGTCGGGACGGGTCGCGCCGACGTTGTTGCCGGTCAGCACGGTATCAAAGCCGGCCTTATTGTTGTCGGTGTTGCTCAGCAGGTAGAACTCATAATCGCCGTCGTTGTTGACCTTGAAGGACATGGTCTGGCCCAGATAGGTCTCCTCGGTGGTAGTATCATCAACATCGAGATCAACCTTATTAACGGTGTCGTCCACATCGTCATACAGGGCGGCAACGGTGACCTCTTCCTTGGAGCCGTCGCTGAAGATGACCTTGGCCTTCAGAACGGTATCGCCAAAGGCGTCTTCGCTGGTGCCCATGTCATAGATGACGGCCACGTCGTCCAGAGTGGCGCCGGAGGTCAGCTCGGTATAGAACAGCACGTCGCTCACAGCCACATACTCCACCTCGGAGCCAGACTTGATGGCGCTGCTAGCCACACCGTTGGTGGCTACCTTGTACCACTCACCGTCGATCTGGTAGTCATCATAGGGGGCCTGACCGGCGTCCTGGGGATTGCGCACGCCGGACACGGTGCCGGACTGCACGTCAACCTTGGTCAGAGTATCGGTCAGATCGTAGTAGCGGGGAGACACAACGGCATAATCGCCCTGGGCCAGGCCCTCGGAAATAGCCATGTCCTCCACCAGCTGGGCATTGTCATCCAGAGTGGCATTGTCCAGTACGGGAGCGAAGGTGATGTTGGTGTCGTTCAGGAAGGTGATCTCAGCCACGTCCACGGGAGTGACCAGAGCCAGGTCAAACTTGCCGTTGCCGTCGTTGTCCACGAAGACCACCTTGTCGGCGTTGTTCAGGCCGGTGGTGATGGCATTGGTGCAGCGAACTTCAGCGGTGTCGGGATTGTCGTCATGGTCCCAGGTAGTGCTCATACCGTAGTAGTAGACAACGTCGGTCTCCAGGTTGTAGGTGGTGCCGTCCACCTTCACCTTGTTGACCAGGCCGGCATAATCGGTCTGGCTGGCGGCAGTCTCCAGAACAGTGTTCTTGTCGGAAACGGTGTACACGCCGTAGACCTCGCCGGTCTCATCGTTGCGCAGGACCTTCACATACTGGCCCATGAAGGAGGTCAGATCCTGGTCCTTGTACTCGAAGTAATCCTCGTAAGCGATATTGTTGCCGGTCAGAGCGGTCTTGTTGATCTTGTCCACGTTGACCACAAAGCCGTCGGAGTTGGCCAGGCCGTCTTCAGACAGATCATAGTCGCCGGTGGCAAGCAGAACGCCCTGATACATGTTGGCGTCAAACTTTTCCAGCAGCAGGGTGTGGTCGATGGTAACAACCATATTGTTGTTGTTAAAGCTCTCAGTCCAGGGAGCGTAGGTCTCGGTGAGCTTACCGGTCTCCATGTCCTGCTGCCAGGTGCGGCGCATCATGGTAGCCTGAACCGCGTTATAGGCCATCTGCATGGCGTCGTCACGGGAGATGGGCTCGTTGGCCACGATGTCGCCCAGGTCCTTGTACAGGCCGGCCTCGTTGGCGTAGCGGGCGGTGTTGATGGCCCAGTTGTTGCCCACAAAGCCGAACACATTGGCGTCATAGCCCATGGCGGTCAGGAACATCTTGGCGCACTGCTCAGCGGTCAGGGTGTCCTTGGGGTTGAACTTGCCGGTGCCGTCGCCGGCGATGATGCCCATGCTGGTGGTGTACTCAATGTACTTCTCGGCCCAGTTGCCCTTGATGTCGCTGTAGCTGGGCTCCACCTTGGTGCCCACAACGGGCTCCACGCCGCCGTTCATCACGTAGGCGATGATCTTGGTCATCTCTTCACGGGTGAAGGTGTCGTTGGGAGCAAAGTAAGAACCGTCTTCCTTGCCATCGACGACGCCCAGCGTCACCATGGTGGAGACAGCCTCTTTGTGCTGGATCTCATCGTAGTCGGTGAAATCCTTGGCGTCCACGGCGCCGGCGCCGACGACCATCATGCCGATGAGCATCATGGCGGCCAGAGCCAGGCTGAGAACACGCTTGAGGTTTCTCATTTGGTATTCCTCCTTAATTTTTTTAGACTTTAGGCAAGGAAACA
>NZ_JACJLC010000015.1 GCF_016901955.1 Pseudoflavonifractor phocaeensis | reverse complement strand
CCTCAAGCCTATTCTAACAAATTACGACTTGCTGCGTTAGAGACACCTGTGTTTCATTTTCCTTTGGTGCCTTGAAGCGCAGCGGAAAGGAATGGTCATAACTATGAAATGTGTGCTTACCATTGCCGGCAGCGACTCCAGCGGGGGCGCCGGCATCCAGGCCGACCTGAAAACCATGACCTGTCTGGGGGTGTTCGGCATGAGCGCGGTCACTGCTCTCACCGCCCAGAACACCACCGGCGTCCGGGACGTGCTGGAGGCCACCCCGGAGTTCGTGGGGGAACAGCTGGACTGCGTTTTTGAGGATATCCGCCCCCAGGCCGTGAAGATCGGCATGGTGTCCTCTGCCCCCATCATCCGGGCCATCGGGGCTAAGCTGCGGCAGTATGAGGCGGAGAACATTGTGGTGGACCCGGTGATGGTGGCCACCAGCGGCTCCGCCCTTATGCAGGGCAGCGCCCTCACCGCCCTGATGGAGGAGCTTTTCCCCCTGGCGGCGGTTATCACCCCCAACATCCCGGAGGCGGAGCGGCTGTGCGGCTTTGCCATCGAGACCGGGGAGGATATGCTGCGGGCGGCGGAGACCATCGGCAAGACCCTGCCCGGGGCGGTGCTGGTGAAGGGGGGCCACCGGACCGATTGTGCCGACGACCTGCTGTGGCAGAAAGGACAGGCCAGCTGGTTCCGGGCTCCCCGGGTGGACAACCCCAATAACCACGGCTCGGGCTGCACCTTGTCCTCCGCCATTGCTTCCTTCCTGGCCCTGGGGGAGGACTTGCCCGGGGCGGTGGAGAAAGCCAAGGCCTACATCACCGCCGCCATGGAGGCCAGGCTGGATCTGGGCCGGGGCAGTGGCCCCTTGTGGCACAACTACGCCATCCCAGAGGGGGGACAGGTAGGCGGTAAGGGGGATCGGACGTGAGACAGAGCAACCCGGCAAAAAAGCTGGCCATTGCCGGACTGCTCACCGCCCTGGCGGTGGCGGGCAGTCTGTTTTCCTTCCCGGTGCTCAGCTCCCGGTGCTCTCCGGTGCAGCACATGGTGAACATCCTGTGCGCCGTATTCCTGGGACCGGGCTACGGTTTGGCTTCCGCCTTCGCCGCCAGCCTGCTGCGCAACCTGCTGGCCCTGGGCTCTCCGCTGGCCTTCCCCGGCAGCATGGTAGGGGCCCTGGTGTGCGGCCTTACCTACGCCGGTACCCGCAATCTGGCCGCCACCTGTGTGGGAGAGGTGGTAGGTACCGGGGTGCTGGGCGCGCTGGCCGCCTGGCCCATCGCCACGCTGATCCTGGGGCAGAAGGTGGCGGCCTTCGCCTACATGGTGCCCTTCCTGGTGTCCACTGTAGGTGGCTCGGTCATCGCCGGAGCGGTGCTCTTTGCCCTGAAGCGGTCCGGCGGCCTGGATACCATGCAGGCCCTGGTGGCGCGGTGAGCGCCATGGAACGGATGGAATTTGCCGCCCGGCTCAGGGCGGTGCGGGAGCGGGGGCCTCTGGTTCAGTGTATCACCAACATGGTTACCGTCAACGACTGCGCCAACATCCTGCTGGCGGCGGGGGCCTCCGCCACCATGGCCCACCATCCCCTGGAGGTGGCTGACGCGGTGGCGGGAGTCCAGGCCCTGGTGCTCAACCTGGGGGGCATTGACTATCAGGAGGCCATGTTTATCGCGGGAAAAGAGGCCAACCGGTTGAGGGTGCCGGTAGTTTTCGACCCGGTGGCCGCCGGGTTCACCAGCCTGCGGCGGGAGACCGCCCGCAGACTCTTGGAAGAAGTACAGTTTGCCGTGATCCGAGGCAACGCCTCGGAGATCCGGGCCCTGGCCCAGGATAAGGGCGGCGGCAGCGGGGTAGACGTGTCCGCCGCCGACGCGGTCACCGAGTCCGGCCTGCCTGGGGCGGCGGAGCTGGCTCTTGCCCTGTCCCGGCGGACAGGGGCAGCGGTGGTGCTCTCGGGGGCGGTGGACGTGGTAGCCCAGGGGGAGCGGGTGCTTTTCCTCCGCAACGGCAGCCCCACCATGGCACGGATCACCGGCAGCGGCTGTATGCTGTCCGCCCTCACAGGGGCATTCTGTGGGGCTTGTCCGGACAAGCCCTTTGAAGCTGCGGCGGCGGCTGCGGCAGCCATGGCCATTGCTGGAGAGGAAGCGGAGCGGCTGCGGCTACGGAAGGGGACGGGTAACGCCACCTTCCGCATCGACCTCATCGACAGTCTGTTCAACCTAACTGAGGAGCAGATCACACAAGGAGTGCGCTATGAAATTTACCAAGGATGAGATCCGGCGGGGGATGACCCTCTATGCTGTCACCGACCGGACCTGGCTGGGGGACCGTACCCTGGAGCAGGTGGTGGAGGAGGTGCTGCGGGGCGGAGCCACCTTTCTCCAGCTGCGGGAAAAGGAACTGACAGGAGAGGCGTTGCTGAGCCTGGCCCGCCGGGTGAAGGAGGTCGCCGCCCGTTACCGGGTGCCCTTCGTGGTCAACGACAGTGTGGAGCTGGCCCTGGCCTGCGACGCCGATGGGGTCCACGTGGGCCAAAGAGACCTGATGGGCCGGGACATCCGGGCCATCATCGGGCCGGACAAGATTTTGGGCATCACCGCCAACACGGTGGAGCTGGCGATGGCGGCACAGCAGGCCGGGGCCGATTACGTTGGCGCCGGGGCGGTGTTCGGTACCACCACCAAGGGGGACGCCAAGAACCTGAGCCTGGACACGTTGCGGGATATCTGCCGGGCGGTGACCATCCCGGTAGTGGCCATCGGCGGGATCAACGCCGGTAATCTGCTCCGTCTGGCCGGCACCGGGGCGGCAGGAGCCGCCGTGGTGTCCGCTCTCTTTGCCCAGGCCCAACCGGAACAGTCCGCCCGGTCCCTGCGAGTCTTGGCGGAAGAAATGGTGGCCGCTTATGGATAAGAAATTCTGCATTTTCGATATGGATGGAACACTGGTGGACTCCATGCCCGCCTGGAAGGCCCTGGGGCGGAACTATCTGGAGGAACGAGGGTTTCACCCTACCCAGGAGCAGTTGGCCATCATGACCCCCATGACCATGGAGGAGGGGACGGCCTATCTCATGGATACCTTTGGCATAAAAGGTCCGCCCGAGCGTATTGTCCGGGACATGGAGGAGATCATGGAACGGCGCTATCGTACCGATATCCCTTTAAAACCGGGGGCGGCGGACTATCTGGCCGCCCTGGAGGCCAAAGGAGTGCGGATGTGTGTGGCCACCGCCACGGCGGAGCCCCTGGCCAGGATCTGCCTGGAGCGGCTGGGGATTGCCCGGTATCTGGAGTTTATCCTCAGCTGCGAGACGGTGGGTGTGGGTAAAACCGCTCCCCGGGTGTATCTGGAAGCCGCCCGTCGTCTGGGGGCCGCTCCGGCGAACACCGCCGTGTTCGAGGATGCCTTTTATGCCGCCCGGACGGCCAAGAAGGCGGGCTTTTATGTGGTGGGGATCCCGGAGGCTACCTATGACGCACACTGGCCCCAGCTGTCCGCCCTGGCGGACGAGACCATTTTGGATTGGAGGAATGCCCTGTGACCGTGACCCAGCGGCTGTATAAGGCGGCAAAGCCCATCTGGCAGGCCTGTCATGACCACCCCTTTGTGCGGGGCATTGGAGACGGCACCCTGGACCGGGAGAAGTTTCAGTATTTTCTGCTCCAGGACTATCTGTATCTGTTTGACTACGCCAAGGTATTCGCCTGGGGGGTGGTGAAGGCTGACCAGCCGGAGCTGATGCGGTTCTTCTCCGCCAATGTAGACGCCATTTTGGGGGGCGAGATGAAGACCCACCGGGCCTATATGGCCCGGCTGGGCATCACCGAGGAGCAGGTGTTCCGGGTGAAGCCCGCCCTGGCCAACCTGTCCTACACCAGCTACATGCTCTCGGCGGCGGCCTCCGGCGGACCGGCGGAGATCGTGGCCTCCATCCTGGCCTGCTCTTGGAGCTACGCCGAGATCGGTGCCCGGCTGGCCCGGATCCCCGGGGCGGTGGACCATCCCTTCTACGGAGAGTGGGTGCGGGGCTACGCCGGGGAAGAGTACCAGCGGACCAACGATGCCCTGGTGGCCCGGATGGACGCCCTGGCGGAGGGCTGCACCCAGGAACAGTACCGGCGGCTGGAGGATATCTTTGTGAATTGCAGCCGGTATGAGCTGGGGTTCTGGGACATGGCCTGGAGGTTGGAGCGGTGAGTGCCCTGGAATTTCAATCAGTGTCCTATCAGTACCCATCGGAGGACTTTGACATCATCGACCGGCTCTCCTTCCAGGTGGAGCCCGGCTCCTTTCACTGCATCGTTGGAGTGAGCGGCTGCGGCAAGAGCACCATCTTCCGCATGACCAACGGCCTGCTTGCCCCCAAGGGGGGCGAGATCCTGGTGGACGGCCAGCCTATCGGCGGGCGGAAGCGGTACTGCGGTTATATGCCCCAAAAGGACCTGCTCTTTCCATGGCGCACCGTGGGGGAGAACGTGGCCCTGCCTCTGGAGGTGGCCGGAGGCCTGTCCAAAGGAGAGCGGCGAAAGAAGGTGGAGGCGGCCCTGGCCGACGTGGGGCTGGAGGGCTGCTTTGACAAGATGCCCCACGAGCTGTCTGGCGGGATGCGGCAGCGGGCCGCCTTTGCCCGCACCATGTTGACGGGCAGCGACCTGCTGCTGCTGGACGAGCCCTTCTCCGCTCTGGATTTTCTTACCCGCATCTCCATGCAGGAGTGGTTGCTGGACCAGTGGCAGCGGCATAAGAAGACTATTTTGTTCATCACCCACGACGTGGAGGAGGCGGTGTTCCTGTCCTCCAGCGTGCTGGTGGTGGAGGCCACCCCCATCCATGCCCTTACCGAGATTCAGGTGCCCGCCGGGTTCCCCCGGGACCGGGCCTGTCTGGCGGAGCCCAGTATGGTGGAACTGAAGGAGCGGCTCATTACGCTGCTGAGAAAGCAGGTGACGGCATGAAAAAAGCCTGCAAGGGCAACCTGCCTGCCCTCATTTTCCTGCTTGCCCTGCTGATGGTATGGCAGGGAGGAGCCATGGGGATGAACGCGGCCTACATCCTGCCCACGCCGGTGCAGGTGCTCCAGCGGCTGTGGGAGCTGCGAGAGCCCTTGTTCACCGCCCATCTGCCCGCCACCATGACGGTGACTACCATCGGCCTGGCCATCTCCCTGGTGCTGGGCCTGGCCCTGGCAGTGGCCATGGACGCCAGCGACGTGGTGCGGCGGATGCTCTACCCGGTGGTGGTGGTCTCCCAGACCATCCCCACCATCGCCATCGCGCCGCTGTTCGTGCTGTGGTTTGGCTACGGCATCTGGAGCAAAGTGGTGGTGACGGTGCTCATTACCTTTTTTCCCATCACCATCACGGTGTACGACGGCCTGCGCTCAGCCAAGACCGAGATGGCTGAGCTCCTTCAGACCTACGGCGCCACCCGCCGGGAGATTTTTTGGAAGATCAAGGCCCCCTGCGCTCTGCCCTACTTTTTCTCCGCCATCAAAATGGCGGTGCCCATGAGCATCATCGGGGCGGCCATCGGGGAGTGGCTTGGAGCCCAGAGCGGCCTGGGCTACTTCTCCCGCCGGATGATGAGTCAGCTGGACGGGGCGGGGGTATTTGCCCCCATCGTGCTGCTGTCGGCGGTAGCCATGGCGGCCGTGGGTATCGTGGCTCTGCTGGAGCGGAAATTTGTCCGCTGGAGAGGCGAATCCTCATAAGAAGCATATAAAAAGGAAAGGAAAGATGGATATGAAACGGATCTGTACCTTTGCCCTGGCGGGGGCCCTCCTGCTGGGAGGATGCTCTGCCCCCGCCGCCCAGCTCGGGACTGAGACCGGCGGGGACACCCCTTCCGGCGGTCAGGAGCTGCGGGAGATCAGCGTGGTGCTGGACTGGTACCCCAATGCTCTCCACGCCTTCCTGTACGACGCCATTGAGAAGGGCTATTTTGCCGAGGAGGGCCTGGACGTGACCATCCAGTTCCCCTCCAACGCCAACGACGCCATGTCCCTGGTAGCCGCCGGACAGGCGGAGATCGGCCTGTACTACCAGCAGGATGTCATCATTGCCCGGGCCAATCAGGATGTGCCCATCAAGTCCATCGGCGCGGTGGTCCAGGGGCCCCTGAACATCATTCTCTCCCTGAAGGAGAAGGACATCACCTCTCCGGAGGACCTGGTGGGCAAGACCATCGGCTACGCCGGCACCGAGCTGTCCGAGGCCCTGATCCACTCCATCATGGCCTATGTGGGGGCGGACTCCAGCGACGTGACCCTCATTGACGTGGGCTTTGACCTGATGAGCTCCATGACCACCGGCAATGTGGACGCCACCATCGGCTGCCTGGTGAACCACGAGGTGCCCCAGATGGAGGAGGAGGGGTTCGAGGTCAACTGGTTCGACCTGGACGACTACGGTGTGCCCACCTACTATGAGGGGGTGTTCCTGGCCAGCGACGAGATGATCGAGAACGAGCCGGAGGTACTGAAGGGCTTCCTGCGGGCCTGCGCCAAGGGCTTTGACGACATGCAGGCCGACCCGGACGGGGTGCTCCAAATCCTGCTGAACAATCAGAACGAGGAGAACTTCCCCCTGTCCCAGACGGTGGAGCAACAGAGCATGGCCACCCTCCTGCCCATGATGGAGACTGCTGAGGCACCCTTCCTGTCCCAGACGGCGGAGTGCTGGCAGGAGAACGTGGACTGGCTGCTCAGCGAGGGGCTGATCCAGGAGGCCCCCGCTCTGGGTCAGCTCTATGTGGACCTGCTGGACCAGTGACATAGGATAGCAACGGCCGGAGGGCCTGTCGCGATATCCCGCGACAGGCCCTCCGTTTGTTATTTTAAAGTCAGAAAAGGTTCTCTTTCTTCGGTTTTGCCGCAAAGGCAGCCGTTACCACCGGCAGGCGGTGGGACAGGCGGGAGAGCAGCTCGTTGGTAATGGTGCCACACTGACGGGCCAGATTCTCGGCGGAGATGACTTGCCCTCCGTCCCTGCCCATGAGGGTGACCACGTCGCCGGGGGCGGCGTGAGGGGCATGGGTCACATCCACCAGCAGCTGGTCCATGCACATTCTGCCCACCATGGGGCAGCGTTGCCCGGCCAGAAGGACGGCGCCGCCCCGATGTGGCAGATCTCTGGGCAGGCCGTCGGCATAGCCGATCGTGACCGTAGCCAGCCGCCGGGCATCCTTGGCCCGAAAGGCCAGACCGTATCCCGCGCCCTCTCCGGGAGCCAGGGTACGCACGGAGGCCACTCGTGCCCGCAAAGATAGCACTGGTATAAGATCCAGCGCTTGCCTTGTGGGCCTGCCGTCGCTGGTGACTCCGTAGAGAGCGATGCCAGCCCGGGCCCAGGTGCAGGGTTGGGGCGGCAGGTTCCAGATGCCGTAGCTGGCTTGAATATGAGTCTCTCCGGGGGCATATCCCTGTGCTCGCAGCCATTGGAGCGCTCCGTAGAACCGCTTCAGCTGCTCCTGGGTAAAGGACAGATCCTGAGTCTGAAGACTGTCTGAAACGCACAGATGGGAGAATACCCCCCGGATATTTAGCCCAGCCAGTCCATACAGGCGAACCAGAGCCGCCCGGTCTTCTGCTGGGATGCCCAGGCGGTGCATCCCGGTGTCCAGTGCCAGATGGACCGGAACGGGCAGGCCCCGGGCGGCCAGTGCCTGTCCATGAAGCTCGTCGGCCACGGTTTGGACCAGTTTCCACCGAATCAGTTCCTCCGCCTCCCAGGGAGAGGTGTAGCCCAGGATCAGGATCTCGCCACGGATCCCTGCCTGGCGGAGGGCGATCCCCTCGTCCAGGCAGGCCACCGCGAAGGCTCGGATCCCTTCCCGTTCCAGCCGGCGGGCAGTGGGGATGGCCCCGTGACCGTAAGCGTCGGCTTTGACCACTGCCATTAGGCGGCAGCCGGGAGCCAGGGCTGTCTGGAGGATGTGTGCGTTGTGAGCCAGGGCGCTGAGATCCACCTCCCGCCAAGCTCGGTTTTTGGAATCAGACATGGCCATCCCCCCGCTTTAGGATCCGGGGCGGCCCGGCTACCACAGTGCACCCTTCCGGAATGTCTTGGCACACCACCGCCCCCGCTCCGATCTTTGCGCCTGCCCCCACCTTTATGTCCCCCACTATCACTGCGCCGGCGCCGATCAGGCAGTTAGGACCGATGAAGGGGGCCTTTCCACCTACTTCTCCGATGGTCACGTTTTGATAGATCCGGCAGCCCGGCCCAATGGTGGCATAGCGGGAGATGTAAACGCCGTGCAGCCCGTGGGGAAGGACTGGCCGTCCCTGAATCACAGCCTCGGGACCCAGGTAGCCTCCGTGCCGCCGGGCGGAGCGGTTGAGCAGGAGGGTCCAGAGATCCCGGGTCAGCCTGTGCCTGGCCCGGCCGCGCAGGCCATACAACCGCCAAAGGCCGCCCATCCGATCCCCTCTGGACCAATAGGTGAAGAATCCTCGTATGGACATGGCGGTCACCTCCAGGTGGTGACCACGAAGCCGCCGCAGTTGTCCGCCGATATTTGGCAGGGGAGGGCCTGGGTATCCTCCCCGTTGGGACGGTCCGTACCCCGGCAGTATTGGATCTGAAAGATCCGGGCGCCCGCCTGGGTGGTCAAGGGGCGTCGGGTATGGTCCCGGCGCAGCAGGAGCAGGTATTCCTCCAGGGTAAGGCCCAGGCGGACCATGAGCTGGGCATGAGGCACGCCAACGTAACGAAAATGCCAGGGCTCATGGGCGATGCCGGTAATTTCCTCCTTTCCGGCGGGATAACGGAGAATGAAGCCGAAATCCGCCGCTCGCCGGCGGAAGGCGCCGCACACGCCGTCGTAGGGGAAAAGGGGGCGGATAAAGTCGATCTCCGGGGCTGCCAGCCCCAGATCGATGGCCAGGCCCGTCTCGTGCTCACTGTGCCCAGGGCAGGCCACGTACTGCCGGGTAAAGACTGCCCCCTCCCGGGCCAGGGTTTGATCCCAGATGGCCTGTTGTTCCTTCCGGCTCCGCCAGCCGGATACAGGGACGATGTGCTCCTCGCCTCCTACCGATCGGATGCAGGCGTTGAGCAGGGCTGCCGCCCGCTGCGCCAACAGGACCTCCGGCCAGCGGGGATCCACGGCGATCAGCTCCGGGCAGGAGGCGTCTGGGATGGAATGGGCGGCATTTACCAGGAGCAGAGGATCGGCGGTTTGGATCTGCGCCCTCATGCTCCCACCTCCGTCTCCATGATGCGGGTGATCAACTGGGAAAAGTCCAGGCCGATCGCTTTCATCATGTTGGGATAGCGGCTGTGGGCGGTAAAGCCGGGGATGGTGTTCACCTCGTTGAAGATGACCTCTCCTGCCGGGGTGAGGAACGAGTCCACCCGGGCGAAGCCTTTGCAGTCCAGGGCCCGGTAGATGACCTTGGCCGCCGCCTGGATCTCCGCTGCTTTTTCCGGCGGAATGCGGGCGGGACAGTGAATGGAGGAGGTTTTCAGGGTATATTTTTCCTCAAAATCAAAGAAGCCATGGGATAGCTCGATCTCATCCACCGCTCCCACGGTCAGATCTTCTGTGCCCAGTACGGCGCACCCCACCTCAAAGCCGGGGATGGCTTCTTCCAGCAGCAGCTCCCGGTCATTGGCAAAAGCGGTGGCTGCCGCGTCCGCCAAGCCAGCAGGACCGGTGACCCGGGTGACGCCAAAGGAGGAGCCAGCCCGGACAGGCTTTACAAAGAGCGGAAAGCCCAGCGCGGCTGCCGCCTGCTCCAGCTCATCGAGCGGGACACCCTGGTGGAACAGCTGGCTCCGGGGGACTTTTATCCCGGCCAGAGCCACCAGCTTATGGGCCCGGTCCTTGTCCATGCACAGGGCGGAGGACAGAGTACCGCAGCCGATGACGGGGATACCCGCCAGCTCCAGCAGGCCCTGGAGCGTGCCGTCCTCACCGTTTTTTCCGTGGAGTACCGGGAAGGCGGCGTCGAAGGAGAGAGAACTCCCGCTGCCGTCCAGCAGCAGCAGTTTCCCACTGCCCCGGTCAGGGCAGAGGGCGCAGGGGATCCAGGGTTCCTCCTGCCAGCGGTCCTCCGGGATGGCGTCCAGCGGCCCGGCGTAGTACCGCCACTGTCCATTCCGGGTGATGCCCACCGGGATGGGAAGATAGCGGGAGCGGTCCAGGTGGGTCAACACCGCGTGGGCAGACTGAAGGGACACACCGTATTCGGTAGAACAGCCCCCGAAAAAAACCAAAATCTGTTTCATACAAAAAACCTCCCAAAAAACAACGCCTTGCTTTGGCACTGAAATCGTACCAAAACAAGGCGTTGTCTGTGTTTCTTTTCCCTTGTGAAGTTCCTGTGATATTCTGTGAAAAATCTTGTGATTTTCTTACAGGGGCAGAGTGACGGTAAAAACCACCTGTTCCTGGGCGCTCTGGGCGGTGATAGCGCCGCCGTGGGCCTCCACGATCTCCTTGGCAATGGCCAGGCCCAGCCCGGCGTTGCCGGTGTGGCTCCCCCGGGAGGGATCCAGGCGGAAGAACTGCTCAAACATCCTGGAGAGCTTTTCCGGCGGAATGGTGGCCCCGGCGTTCTGAAAGGTGATGGTCACCTGAGCGTCTGCCTCCCAGGCCTTCACATACAGAGTAGAACCGGGATAGGCATAGTGACAGGCGTTGTTGAGCAGGTTGTCAAAGACTCGGGCCATTTTATCCGGGTCACAGATCAGCCGCAGCTCACCGGGCAGATCCAGAGCGCAGGTCATCTGCCGCCGGGCCAGGACCGGTCCGAATTCGCTGCACATCTGCTCCAGGAGCCGCTTCAGATCCACGTCCCGTTTTTCCAGCTCCAGGTGGGAGAGGCTGAACCGGGTGATATCAAAGAATTCGTTGATAAGATCCTCCAGCCGCTCGGCCTTTTCCAGGGCCACGCCGGTGTACCGGGCCTGCATCTCAGGGGAGAGCTGTGGCTCGTCCCGCAGCAGGGTGAGATAGCCAATCACGCTGGTCAAGGGGGTTTTCAGGTCATGGGCCAGGTAGACCACCAGATCATTTTTCCGCTGCTCAGCCTCTTTGGCGGTACGGGCGCCCAGCAGGGCCTGCTCCCGTACCAGATTGAGCTGATCCTCCGCCGATTGCAGGGTTTGGGGCAGACGGATGGGGGAGGCTGTGGGGTGGGCCAGCTCCTCCGCCCCGGCCAGCAGCCACTCCATGTCCCGGGCGGAGCGACCGATGAACACATAGCTGATGACCACCCAGCCCGCCAGCACCGTCAGCGCGCACACGAACACAATATAATCCCGTACCCAGGTGAGGAGCTGGTAAAGGGGGCTCCCCGCATACCAGGTGACGCTGGAGCAGACCAGAACGCCCATAAAAACCATAGCGATCACCGCCGCTACCCAGGCCAACAGAGCCAGCAGATACCGGCCCCAGGCCCGCCGGCCCGCACGCCTGGCCCGCTGTTCCCGCAGTTCCGCGTTATTCAATGGTATAACCCACCCCCCAGACCGTTTTGACGAACTTGGGCTTGCGGCTGTTTTCATGCATTTTTTCCCGCAGGCGGGCAATGTGGCTCATGACGGTGTTGTTGCTGTCCATAAATTTCTCTCCCCACACCGCTTCGAAGAGCTCCTCGCTGGACACCACATGTCCCTGGCGGCTGCACAGGTACCACAGGATGGAAAATTCCAGGGGGGTCAGGGTAAGTTCTTCCCCGAAAAGGGTGCATTTGTGGTTGGTGCTGGAGATCTGCAATCCCCGAATGTCATACTCCCGAGGAGTTTCCATGCCACTGCCCGGATTGTAGCGGGTATAGCGGCGCAGCTGGGTCTTGACCCTGGCCACCAGCTCCAGGGGGTTGAAGGGCTTTGTAATATAATCATCGGCGCCCAGGGTAAGGCCGGTGATCTTATCCATATCCTCTACCTTGGCTGTGAGCATGATGATGGGGAACAGATACCGCTCTCGGATTCTCTGACAGAGAGCAAAGCCGTCCATGTCGGGCAGCATCACATCCAGAATGGCCAGGTCCAGCGGTTTCCGCTCCACGCAAGCCAGGGCCCCGGCGGCGTCCGTACATTTATGCACGGTGTAGCCCTCGTTATTCAAATAGATCTCCACCAGGTTGCCGATGGCAGCCTCATCATCCACAATCAATATCTCGCCGCTCATGCCGCGTTCCCACCCATCCGGTTATGCTTGGTGGACCGGAATGGTCCCCCAAGGATCCATAATATATCAATATACCACAATGCGGGATGGATTTCCACTTTTCCGCTCCAACGGAATGGGGTCGGGCAGACTGTGGAGGCGTGTGGGAGGGCCTGACTCATCGGTAGGATTCACACGGGGGATGACGGTCCGGTACGCCACGGCCTGGCAAAACGGCCCCCGGCGGTAACTTCCGCCGGGGGCCGCCGACATTCAGTTCAAAAAGTCCTTCAGCTTCTTGGAACGGGAAGGATGACGCAGCTTCCGCAGTGCCTTGGCTTCGATCTGGCGGATGCGCTCCCGGGTGACGTTGAACTCCTTGCCCACCTCTTCCAGCGTGCGGGTACGGCCGTCCTCGATGCCGAAGCGGAGCTTCAGCACCTTTTCCTCCCGCTCGGTGAGGGTGCCCAACACGGACACCAGCTGCTCCTTCAGCAGGGTAAAGGAAGCGGCCTCGGAGGGTTCGGAGGCGTCCTCGTCGGGGATAAAGTCTCCCAGATGAGAGTCCTCCTCCTCGCCGATGGGGGTCTCCAGGGAGACTGGCTCCTGGGCGATCTTCAGGATCTCCCGCACCTTGTCCACCGGCATGCCCATCTCCTCGGAGATCTCCTCGGGGGAGGGATCGTGGCCCAGCTCCTGGAGAAGCTGACGGCTTACCCGGATGACCTTGTTGATGGTTTCCACCATATGGACAGGGATACGGATGGTACGGGCCTGATCGGCGATAGCCCGGGTGATGGCCTGACGGATCCACCAGGTGGCGTAGGTGGAGAACTTGTAGCCCTTGGTGTAGTCAAACTTTTCTACCGCTTTAATGAGGCCCAGGTTGCCCTCCTGGATCAGATCCAGGAAGAGCATGCCCCGGCCCACATACCGCTTGGCGATGGACACCACCAGCCGGAGGTTGGCCTCGGCCAGCCGCTGCTTGGCGGCCTCGCCCCGCTTCACCAGCCGGCGCAGCTCCCTCAGCTCCTCATCGGACAGGGTGATGCTGCCATCCTGCTCCAGCTCGGCCAGCTGCTCCTTGGCAGCATCTCCGGCCCCCATATCCTGGGCCAGCTGGACCTCCTCATCGGGGGTGAGCAGGTTGACCTTGCCGATCTCCTTCAGGTACATCCGGACCGGATCGTCGATACCGAAGGAGTCCACCAGGGTATTGGGGTCTACGATTTCCTCCTCGGGCAGCTCCTCGATTTCATTGAGCTCCTCCAGAGGGGGCATCACGTCGTCGGCCAGCTCGGGCAGATAATCATCTCCCACGGTGTCGATGCCCAGATTCTCCAGGGTATCATAGATCTTGTCCATCTGCTCGCTGCCCAGGTCCATGTTCTCCAGCACGTCCATCAGCTCGCTGGAGGACAGCTTGCCGTTTTTCTTGCCCCGCTCAATGAGCTCGGCCAGCTTTTCGGCGCCCTGGACGCCCTCGACCACCTTCATGACCTCAATCTTGCCCTGCTCCATTTTCTTGGCGTTGTCCCGGGCCAGCTTGGCCTGATCCTCCAGGGTCAGAGTAAGCTCCTTTTTTCCGGTGGTTTTCTTCTCACTCATGTGGTTGTCCTCCATACGATTTTTTCTCTCTGAGTTTGTCACGGACCGCCAGAAGGGGGTCCTGTCCGGTGCCGCCCCGCTTGGCGGCCTCTGTTCTGATAATGGTTAAGTAGTCGCGCAGGGCCTGACCACTGTTGGCCATGGACTGTGGTTCCTCCAGGATCCCGGCCAAATGGCTCATCTCTTCTGGGGAGAGAGCTGCCGACAGTGCTCCGGGCTGAAGACTGAGCCCTTGGCTGTGGCGCTGTCGCAGCAGCACGAACAGCTTGGCCAGCAGGGGAGAGGAGAAGCTCTCCGGTCCCAGATCCACCAGCTGATCCAGCAGTGGAGGCTCCAGCAGTGCCAGTCGAATGATCCCCTCCTCCGCTCGGGCGGAACGGATATTCTCATACCGCAGCTCTCTGGCCTTGGGCTGGAGCTGGGCGGCGGGGGTAAGATTTTTCCGCTCCTGAGCCTTTTTGGCCCGCAAGGTTTTGTCCTTCCGGTAGCGGGCTACTTCCTGGGCCATGGCCTGACCGGAAATACCGGCGGCGGAGGCAGCCTTGTTGCCGTAGAGCTCCCGCTCAATGGGGCTCTGAAGGGCGGCCACGGCGGCCACGGCGTCCTTCAGGTAGGCCAGCCTGCCCTCCTCAGTGGACAGGTCGTGACGGGTACGCAGGCTGTCCAGCCGGTAATCGTTTTGTTCGGCGCTGCCGCTGAGGCACTTCTCAAAGGCGGCGGCGCCGAATTTTTTGATGAAATCATCCGGGTCCTGCTTGATGGGTTTGCCCTGATCGTCAAAGGCGTTGGGCAGCTGGAGTACCCGCACGGAGAGATCGGCATTTTTCAGGATATTGAGCACCCGGTCGGTGGATTGCTTCCCGGCGGCATCATTGTCATAGCAAAGTACCAGCTCCTTGGTGTATCGGGCCAGGATCCGGGCGTGCTCCTCGGTGAGAGCTGTGCCCATGGTAGCCACCACGTTGTCAAAGCCCGCCTGGTGCAGGGTGATCACATCGATGTTGCCCTCCACCAGGATCAGGTTGGGGCGTTTGGTGTTTTTGGCATAGTTGAGGGCGTAGATCAGCCGGCTCTTTTTGAACAGCAGGGTCTCCGGACTGTTCAGGTACTTGGCCCCCTCCAGGCCAGGCAGGATACGGCTGGTAAACCCCACCACGTCTCCCCGCACATCAATGACGGGGAGCATAAGCCTGCCCCGAAACTTGTCGTAGATACCGCCGTTTTTACCGCCCACTGCCAGGCCGGCATCGATAAGCTCCATTTTGGTGTAGCCCTTGGCGGTCATGGTCTTTATCAGAGGGTCCCACTGGTCGGGAGCGGCTCCCAGGCCGAAGCGGGTGGCAAACCGAGGTGAGATACGCCGCTGGGCGATATAGTCTCGGACCTGGGCCCCCCAGGGCTCTTTCAGACAGCTGTGGTAAAATCGGGCGGCATCCTTGCACAGGGCCAACAGCCGGGCCCGTTTTTGGCGGAAGGCCTCGTTTTCTCCAGCCTCCGGGACCTCCATCCCCGCCCGCTTTGCCAGCAGGCGTACCACGTCCACAAAGGGCAGGTTCTCCATCTCCATAATAAAGGAGATCACCCCGCCGCCCTTGCCGCAGCCAAAGCACTTGTAAATCTGCCGGTCTGGTACCACGTGAAAGGAGGGGGTCTTTTCGTTGTGGAAGGGACAGCAGCCCCACAGGCTCCCCCCCTTGGGGGTGAGATGCACGTAGCTTCCCACCACGTCGGCGATATCGGTGCGGGCCACCAGCTCGTCAATAAATTGCTCAGGAATAGCCAAGGCGGCCCTCCTTCCGACTATCTTTTCCAATGTATGCCAGGTTCATACCCGGTTCAGTAAAGGTTGGTCACTTTACGCTCCAGGACTTTGGGATGAACGCGTCACAGAACTGCTCCACCGCGTATTTGTCGGTCATGCCGGAGATATAATCGCAGACGGCCCGCTCCACTCCCTCGCTCAGCCGGATGTCCTGGTACTCCGGGGGCAGCTTGTCCGGGTTTTTGCAATAATGCTCAAACAGACGGCGAATCAAGTCCTGGGCCTTGCCCTCCTCGCCTTTGGCCACCGGGTTTCGGTAGACGTACTCAAACATGAACTCCCGCAGCTGGTGCATGGCCTCTTTGCAGGCTGGGGATTGGAGGATGTCGTTTTTGCCGGCGGACTGGGTGATGATATCCACCGTCAGGGTGTTGATACGTTCGGAATGAGTAAAGCCCAGCACCTGGGAGATGGACAGGGGAATATCCATGGGTAAGATGATCTTGCCCCGCATGGCGTCGTCGATATCGTGGTTGATGTAGGCGATCTTGTCAGCCAAACGGAGGAGGCGGCCCTCCAGAGTCTCGGCCTGATCGGGGCCGGTGTGACACAGGATGCCCCGGCGCACCTCGTAGGTCAGG
This sequence comes from Pseudoflavonifractor phocaeensis, assembly GCF_016901955.1. Taxonomy (GTDB): domain Bacteria; phylum Bacillota; class Clostridia; order Oscillospirales; family Oscillospiraceae; genus Flavonifractor; species Flavonifractor phocaeensis_A. The sequence continues at coordinate 38,583 of NZ_JACJLC010000015.1, read as the reverse complement.
TTGAGACCCTCGCCCTCCTTCTCCAGCCGGTCCACCACGCGAAGGGACTGCTGATTGTGGGCAAAGCCTCCGGGCATGATCTCATTCAGTACGCGTTCTCCGGCGTGGCCAAAGGGGGTGTGGCCCAGATCATGGCCGTAGGCCGCCGCTTCCGCCAGATCTTCGTTCAGATGAAGACCCCGGGCGATGGTGCGGGCGATGCGGCTGACTTCGATGGTATGGGTCATGCGGGTGCGGTAGTGGTCCCCCTCCGGCTCCAGAAACACCTGGGTCTTGTGCTTGAGCCGGCGGAAGGCCTTGGAGTGGACGATGCGGTCAATGTCCCGCTGGAAGCAGGTCCGGGTGGGACATGGTTCCAGCGGAATCTGCCGTCCTTTGGACCGGATAGACAGACAGGCGTAGGGAGAAAGGAGCGCTTCTTCGGCGGCTTCGGTCTGTTCCCGCAGCAGCATGGGCGTTCACCAGCCTCTCAGCAAATTCAGCCTTTACCCTCTATGTATACGCCATCCCCTAAGCAAAACCCTTCTTTTTGCGCAAATTTTCTCTTCTGCTCACAAAAGCTTCTGTGATCCGGGGCGAATTTCGTCAGTTTGACCACCCAGGAGGAAGGCCTGGAGAGCTCCGGGGGAGGAGAAGATCCGTTTAGCCCCCTGTTCGGTCAGCAAGGCACTGTCCCGGAACCCCCAGCTTACCGACAGGCAGGGGAGGCCGGCGTTGCGGGCGGTCTGGATATCCACCTCCGAGTCCCCTACATAGACCGCCCCGCCGGCTTCGGCCCCCAGCTCGGCCAGGGCCCGGAACACCGTATCGGGGGCGGGCTTCCGCGCCACTCCCTGGGATTCCCCGATGGCCACTGGCACCAGGCTGCCAAAGTAACTCCGGCACAGGCCTTTTACCGCACCGTCAAACTTGTTGGACACCACCGCTACCCGAATGCCCGCCCGGGCCAGGGACTCCAACAGCTCGGGCACCCCGGAATAGGGAGCGGTGTGGTCGGACATATGGGCGGCATAGTAGGCCCGGAACTCAGACAGGCATTGAGCCTCCAGATCGGGAGCGGTACCAGCCGGTACCGCCCGGCAGATGAGCAGCCCTACTCCGTTGCCCACGAACTGGCGGATCTCATCCAGGGAGCGCAGAGGCATCTGATGTAGGGAAAGAACGTGGTTGACACTGTCGGCCAGATCCTGAAGTGTGTCCAGCAGGGTACCGTCCAAATCGAAGATTACGGTGGAATAGGGAAGCATAGGAAACCTCCAGTAGCAATAAAATGGCGGAATGAACAGCGAACAAGGTAGCTCAGGGGCGGCCGTCAGGCCGCCCCTGAGACAGGTCAGTAAAGTCCGTTGGCGGAAAGGATCTGGATCACGTCATCGGCCCGGCAGGACCATGCCGCTGCTGCGGCGTGATCCTGCCGACGCTGGGCCAGCCAACCCTCAGGCTCCTCCAGAGCCCGCATGCACAGGCGGACAAATTCTCCTGGGGAGCGGGCGGCGTAGATCACGTCGGGGAAGTGCTCGATCTGATCGGGGTAGACCATAGCCACAATAGGCTTGCCCGAGGCCAGGTACTCATAGATCCGGTTGGGTACGATATCCCCCCGAAACTCCGTCTTGCGAAGCAGATGGAGGCAGACATCGAACCGGGCCAGGTAATCGGGGATATCCACCTGGAGCTGGGGTCCCTCGATGATCACGTTGGGCAGCCGCTCCAGAGCGGGCAGCATAGGGTTATACTCCTGCCTGCCCACAAAGACAAAGGTATACCTGGGCATGGCCCGGGCCGCCTGGATCACCGGAGACAGGTCCAGGTCGTGCCACAAAGTGCCGGTAAAGCCCAGCACCGGCCCGGAGATCCGCCGCAGGGAGGGGGGGCATTCTGCGTCAGGCCGGGTAAACATGGGAAAGCTCACCCCGTTGGGGATAAGGGCAATGTTGTCGCTGCACGGGGATAAATGATCCACCAGTCCGTCTGAGGCAGCAAAGACCACGTCGGCCTCCAGTACCAGGTCGCTCTCCCACTCCAGGGGGAAGTCCAGCCAGTCCTGGTGGCAGTCGTATACCAGACCCTGGTGAGGAATGGCGGAGAGCAGATCCACCTGGTCGGGAGAGGTACACCACAGCAAAGGCTCCCGAAACCGGTGGCGATCCATCAGCTTGAGGATATAGTGGCCCAGCTTTCGGGCCCGGTACATCCGGCGAAACCGGTGATCCTCCTCTGCCTCAGGTACCGGGGGCAGGGCGTAGACCGTCAGCCCGGGCCGCACCTTCCGGCCAGGCTTTCGCCAGTCCCGGCTGGGAGGCTCCAGAAAAAGGATCTTGGCATCCTTTAGCCGGGTCATCAGCTGCTGGGTGCGGGTGGGGACATGGCTCCAGGGCTCGGGAGCCAGACAGAGTATCTGTTTCAACGGGTGGTCGCCTCCAAAAGGGAGCGGGCGGTGAGACGATTCTTTTCCTCCACCTGCCGCAAGCGGTCTACGCCGCCGGCTAGGAATTCCTTGTCTCCGATACGGGCGTAGACGGCGTCAATATAGGAACAGAGGGATTGCACCGTCACTTTGTCCAGATCCAGAAACAGATCCTGCCCGATATAGGACAGGAAGGAGCTGATCTTCTGGTCGTATACCACCCCCACCAGAGGCACCCCTTGCCCGGCGGCAAACACAAGTGCGTGGAGGCGCATGGACACCACCGCCTGCATTCGGGCAAATAGGCCAATGGTGTGGTCGGAGCTGCCAGTGGTAGGCAGGATGTGATAGGGCGCCTTCATGTGTCGGGCGGTGAGCCGAGCGGCCTCCACATCAAGCCGGGGCTCAATGGGCAGAAAAACAGGAATAAGGCCGTACTTTTCGTAGGCATAGTCGGCGGCAGCGGCAAACGCGGGGGCCTTTTCCTCGTAACCGGGCCATGGCCGCAGAGCAAAGCCAATATATCTGCCCTTGGGGTCGATACCCTGACTCTCCAGCACTCCGTCGATCACCGTGTCAGGGGCAGGAGGCAGGGTGACGGTGGGATCAGCGGAGAGGAGAATATGGGGGGTGGTGACGCCCATGTCGTCCAATTCATCCTTGGAGTGGGTGTCCCGGAGGGTGATGGCATCCACATATTTCTGAAGCACCCTGGCGGCCCGGCGGCGGTTGGCCTGGGAATGGATGGGGCCGATGCCGCAGCCATACATCATCACTTGATTGCCCAGCCGTTTAGCCCATGAGATAGTGAACAGGTAGAACCACAGGGAACGGTGGCTGGTCACATCCTGCATCAGGGATCCCCCGCCATTGATATACAGCCGGGTCTTTGCCATCCGCCGGAGGAATTTATGGGGGGCGAAGGTATAAATGGAGTTGACCCGGTAGGTCTGCCGGGTCTCCGCCGGACTGCGGGAGAGCACCCATACGGGCAGATCGGGGTCGATCTGCCGTAACTCAGCCACGATGGCCTCCAGGATGGCGTCGTCTCCGGCGTTGCCCCGGCCATACGCTCCGCACACCAGAGCCCCGTCCCGACGGCCGCATGTTCGGGCCTGACGGCGGAGAATGGTCTCATAAATAGTGAGTTGCCGCTGAAGAGTGCTCTCCAGTGAGTAGTCCGCCTTGGCCCGCTGATAAAGACGCTGACCCATATTGCGGCGGAGCTCTGGGTCCTGGGCCAGGGTGATGAGGTGGCGGGAGAGAGCTTCGGCGTCCCCGGCCTCAAAAAGCAGCCCGTGGACCCCGTGTTCGATGAGATAGGGCACGCCGCCCACCCGGCTGGCCACGGTGGGCAGACCTGCCCGGGCCCCTTCGGTGAGGGAATAGGGGAAGGTTTCTGACAGGGAGGTGAGAGTATTCACATCCAGGGCATTATAAAAGCTGTCGGTGTCAGAGATCCAGCCGGCAAAGCACACCTGCCGGGATACCCCAAGCTCACCGGCCAGACTTTTGAGCATGTCCATTTGCTCCCCATCGCCGGCGATGAGCAGCCGCAGCTGGGGGCAGACCTGATGAGCCAGAGCAAAGCCTCGCACCAGAGTGGCGATATCCTTTACCGGATTGAGCCGGGCGGCAATACCCACCACCACCGAGCTATCGTCGGCCTCCAGCCCCACGCTCTTCAGGTATTCAGGCCGGCTCAGGGTCGGGATGCGGGGAGTGAAGTCGATACCGTTGTAGATGGTAAACAGCTTGTCCGGGTCGAAGTTCCGGGAGATGAGCAGGTCGGTCATGGCGTCGGATACGCCAATGCGATAGTCCAGCTTTCGTAGGGCGATGGTATTGATGGTACCGTAGGTGAGTCGGGAAATAGGGCGGCCCAGATAGTCCAGCCGGTAGTCCGAGTGGACGGTGGTGACCACCGGCAGGCCGGTGGCCTTCCGTAGCATGGCGCCCATCATGTTGCCCCGGGCGCCATGGCAGTGAAGGATCTGGTAGCCTCCCTCCAATACCATTTTTTTCAGAACATTCCTGGTTTTGAACAGGTTTTTACCGGCGAGCACCACGGTGGGGATGCCTAACTCCCTGGCCTCCTGAGAAAACTGACCCTCCATAAAGCATACCATGGTCACATCCACGCCGGGGGTGCGGGTCAGATTTTGCAGCAGGGAGTGGACATGGGTCTTGGCGCCGCCGCTGTCTCCGCCGGAAATGAGGTGCATGACCTTCATGGAATAAAACCTCCAAAGAAAGTACTTGTCTCGGGATAGGTAAATATGATACAATATCTCGGTACCATTGTACCAAGCGCGACATGAATTTACAACCTTGGAGGCTGCAAAAGATGATAGATGAAAAAGGAAGGCTGTTTGGCAAAATCAACATTGTGGATCTGCTGGTGATCCTGGTGGTGTTGATTGCCGCCGTGGTGCTGGGGTTGAAATTCCTGAAGCCCAATGTCACAGGTGGTGAGCTGGAGACCGAGGACGGACTGGTGCCGGTAACCTATACTGTGTTGGTGGAGAATGTCCTTCCTGAAGTATACGAGAGTGTGCAGAAGTATATCCCCGGGACCATGATGGCCTCCGGCGAGCTGTTGGACGGCCAGATCGTGGATGTGGACGCCGCCACCCATTATAACGATTTCCTGGTGGAGACCGACGACGGCGCAGAGCTCATCGAGGTGGATCAGGGTCGCCTGGATTTAACCTTTACCATCCAATGCAACGTGGCAAACCCCATTACCACTCTCATCGGCGCTCAGGAAGTGCGGGTGGGCAAGACCCACATCGTCAAGACCGATAAGTTTGAGATGGTAGGAACCATTCTGACCTGTGAGTGGGGGGCGAATACCGCCGCTTCGGGGAATGAGGCGGAATAAACGTATCATCTTAGGGGCGGCGGGCAACCTGCCGCCCCTTTTCCGTAGGAGGAATGACCATGCCGGAATGGCTGTTCAACGTTGACGGGGAGATCCTGCTGTGGATCCAGGAGGCGTTGCGGTGCGCTCTGCTCACCCCGGTGCTCACTGTTTACACGCAGCTGGGAAACGCGGGCCTGTTGTGGATCGCCCTGTCCCTGATTCTGCTCTGCTTTCCCAAGACCCGGAAGGCAGGCTTTGTCAGCCTGCTGGCCATGCTGCTGGGACTGCTGTGCACCAATGTAGTGCTGAAGCATCTGGTGGGCCGTACCCGGCCCTGGCTGACGGTGGAGGGGCTGGTGCATCTGGTGGCCGAGCCCGACCCCAACTCCTTTCCCTCGGGCCATACCTGTGCCGCCTTTGCCGCTGCGTCCGCATGGTGGCGTACCCTGCCCTGGCGGTGGATGAAGATCACCGCCGTGGCCATGGCGGCGGTGATGGGCTTCTCCCGGCTGTATGTGGGGGTCCATTTTCCTACCGATGTGTTGGCCGGCGCAGCGGTGGGCCTGCTGTGCGGCTGGATGGCCTGGCTGCTCTGGAAGCGGCTGGCTATCTGGCGGGGCTGGCAGATATAATGCGAAAATAAACAAAAGGATGGCCTGTCGCGGCTGCGACAGGCCATCCTTTTGCGAAAAATGAATTATTCCGTGGTGTAATTGTCAAAATAGCCCTGGATGTAAACAATGGGAGTGCCCTTGTCGCCGGAGCCGGAGGTCAGATCGCACAGAGAGCCGATCAGGTCGGTGAGCCGGCGGGGAGTGGTGCCCTGGGCGGCCATGTTGCCCACCAGGGAGCCATCCTTCTTCTTGATCTCACCCTTGATGGCATCCCGCAGGGCTTCGCCGGACAGGTCGGCGAAGTTGTTGTCGGCCAGATACTTCAGCTTCAGCTCGTTGGGAGTGCCCTCCAGGCCGGCGGTGTAGGCGGGGGAGACCACCGGGTCGGCCAGCTCCCAGATCTTGCCTACAGGATCCTTAAAGGCGCCGTCACCGTATACCATGACCTCCACGTGCTTGCCGGTGGCGGCCAGGAGCCGGGCCTGAATGTCCTCCACCAGGTCCTGGCAGGGTCGGGGGAAGAGCTTTACCTTGTCCTCGGTAGACTTGTTGGAGCCCAGCAGGCCGTATTTCTCATTGCACCCGCTGCCGTTGACAGGAGCGGTCATGATCTCGTCCAGGCAGAACACCTTTTCCGCCCCAGCGGCCAACAGGCGGCGCTTGGTGCGGGCACGGGTGTGGATGTCGCAGGCCAGCACATTCTTGGTGTAGGGCAGGATGGCCCGGGCGTCATTGGCGAAGATGACCTCAACCTCGGCGCCGCACTCCCGGATCAGGTTGGAATAGTAATCCACATAGTCCACGCCGGTAAAGGGGTGGAGGGAGCAACCGAAGAGCTCCCGATAACGCTCCAGGCTCAGCACATCCTTGTAGGGGTCCACGCCCTTCTCGTCCATCAGATCCTCGTCGATCAGGTGGTTGCCCACCTCGTCGGAGGGATAGGACAGCATGAGGACGATCTTCTTGGCACCCTTGGCAATGCCCCGCAGACAGATGGCAAAGCGGTTGCGGCTGAGGATGGGAAAGATGACGCCGATGGTCTCGCCGCCCAGCTTGGCCTTCACGTCGGCGGCAATGTCCTCCACCGAGGCGTAGTTCCCCTGGGCACGGGCCACAATAGCCTCGGTCATGGCCACCACATCCCGGTCACGGACAGAGAAAGCGCCCTCCTTGACGGCCTCCAGCACGGACCCGGTGACGATCTCCGCCAGGTCATCTCCGCTGCGGATAATAGGGGCGCGGATCCCCATCGATACGGTGCCGACCATCCGGCTCATAGAACAACACTCCTAGATATTTCAATTCGCTGCTCCATTGCAGCAGACACATTATACTATAATTTTGCGGGTATGTAAAATATTTTTTAGGCCGGTTTGAGCCCCTGGGATGCGCACCAGCGGCGTACGTCCTCCAGGAAGCGGGCGGTGAGAGGGGAGAGGGCCTTCCCGCTGCGCACCGCCAGGGCGATGTCCCGGAACCGGGGCCGCTCCAGGGGGATGGCGGCAAAGGTATGGCCGGAGCCCTCCAGCACAAGCTCAGGCCGGATGCTGATGCCAAGGCCCTGCTCTACCATGGCCAGAATGGCAAAGTCGTCGTTGACGGTGTAGCGCAGATTGGGATGAACGCCTTCTTCCTGAAAAATCTGACCAATTTCCACATCCCGCTCCTCGGGGATCCAGATAAAGGGGTCCTCAGCCAACCTGGCCATGGGATAGCAGGGGGCGTGAGCCAGAGGGTGGTCAGGAGGGAGCACGGCCATAAACTGGTCCCGGCACAGAGGGTAGACGTCCAGCCCTTCCCCGGCGGGCAATCCCAGAAAGCCGCAGTCCGCCTGACCCTTGCGCAGCAGATCCTCCACTTCCGCGAACTCCCATTTGCTTAGCAGCTCGAAGCGGATGCCGGGATATTGGGCCAAAAAGTCCTTCATGATGGGGGGCAACCAGTGGATGGAAACACTGGCGAAGGAGCCCACCCGCAAGGTGCCCTGGGTGAGTCCGTGGAGATGGGCTACCTGTTCCTCCAGCTCCTTTTGGGCGTTGCACACCGCCCGGAGGGAGGGCAGCAGAGCCTCGCCGGCGGCGCTGAGGTGGACGCCCCCCCGGCTGCGGATCAGCAGCTCTATGTCCCACTCCTGTTCCAGGGCCGCGATCATCCGGCTGGCCGCCGATTGGGTGTAGCCCATGGCCTCCGCCGCCCGGGTAATGCCCCCCAGCTCCACCGTTTTCAGCAGGATCTGATATTTGGTCAGGCTCACAGATATCATTCCATTCTATCATGTTATATATGAAAAATATTCGTTTGCATCATGGATAATCCTATTGTATACTGTAATCAGAAGAAAGGCAAGCGCCGGAGACAGAAAGGAGCGAGTTTCATGAAGGAGAACAGAACGGTGGGTATGGACCTGAAGCGGGGCGGCTATGAGCTGATGGGCAAGGCCATGTCGGTGGACATGATGCGGACCTACTGGAAGGGAAGCCCCTGGAAGGCACTCCGAAACTGCCTGCGGGGCGAATAATATTGATCTCTGCCCTTGGTTGGGGAGGAGTATAGAAGCCCCCGACCGCCGTGGTGTTCACGGCGGTCGGGGGCTTCAGACGGTTGAAAAAGACCTTGTGGTCATTATGGCGAAACCGCCGGGGTCCCGCACGGTGGGGCTGCGCGTTTGCGCCGTACGAGCGTTTTGCAGCAGGAAAAACCTCGGCGCAGGGGAAATTCATTTGCCCCGAGCATGTTAAATCTCCGAAGGGGGAGGCGGCTTCAGGCCACCGGAACCTAAAAAAGAAGCACCTGCTTTGCAGGTGCTTCTTTTTTGGAGGCGACACCCAGATTCGAACTGGGGGTGGAGCTTTTGCAGAGCTCTGCCTTACCACTTGGCTATGTCGCCATATGGATAACAGGAAGGTGAAACCTTCCTGCTATCATTTTTGGAGCAGGTGACGAGGCTCGAACTCGCTACCTCCACCTTGGCAAGGTGGCGCTCTACCAGATGAGCTACACCTGCATATCCCATCCTATGCGGAACGGGGAGGGGAAATGCTACTTTTTAGAAGGTGCCCCCGGTGGATACCTTGGGGTATCCACCGGGAACGGTGGTGCCTCCGGCCGGAATCGAACCAGCGACACGGGGATTTTCAGTCCCCTGCTCTACCAACTGAGCTACAGAGGCAAATGGTGATGTGGGAGTGGCCTTTGCCACATCCTTTGGATGCCCACATCGAAACTAAGAAAAAATGGCGACGCGGAAGGGACTTGAACCCTCGACCTCCGGCGTGACAGGCCGGCGTTCTAACCAACTGAACTACCGCGCCAGACGGTAGGGGGTACGGGAGCTCCCAGAAGGGAGTGGTGGGAACAACAGGGCTCGAACCTGTGACATCATGCTTGTAAGGCATGCGCTCTCCCAGCTGAGCTATGCTCCCTCGTCCTTGTTGCGCTTGCGTCGGAGCCAAGCGACGGATGTTATTATACAAGAACGCCCCCAGGTTGTCAACCATTTTTTTCGATTTTTTTCAGAAAGATCAGAGCGAGGCCAGAAGGGTCTGTAGCTCTTCGCCTGTATAGTGGTATACCTTGTCGCAAAACTGGCAGGTAAGCTCCGCCTTGCCCTGATCCTGAATGAGAGACTCCAGCTCCTCCCGGCCCATGCTGATGAGGGCCCGGGTGACCCGGTCCCGGGAGCAGTAGCATCGGTATTCCACCGGTTCTTCGGCCAGCACCTCCAGCTCGAAGGCGGAGAGCACCCGCTCCACCAGGCTCCGGGCGGTCTCACCGTTGCGCATGGCCTCGGTGACCGGGCCCACCTGGGCGATGCCCTGCTCGATGGCGGAGATGACGCTGTCGTCGGCGCCGGGCAGCAGCTGGATCAGGTAGCCTCCGGCGCACAGCACGCTCTGGTCCACGTCCACCAGTACCCCCAGGGCGCAGGCGGAGGGGATCTGCTCACTCTCGGCGAAGTAGGAGGTCACGTCCTCGGCGATCTCACCGGAGACCAGGGGGATGGTGCCCACGTAGGGCTCCTTCAGGTTCATGTCCTTAATGACGGTGAGAGAGCCGTTCTTGCCTACGGCGGCCCCCACGTCCAACTTGGCAGGCCCCTTCAGGGGCAGGTCCACCAGGGGGTTGACCACATAGCCTCTGGCATTGCCGGCGCTGTCGGCTACCACGGTGATACCCCCCAAGGGGCCGTCCCCCTTGATACGGAGTGTCACCGAGCCGTTATCCTCCTTGAGCTGATTGCCCATCATGGAGGCGGCCATGAGGCTGCGGCCCAGGGCGGCGGTAGCCACCGGCAGGGTGTGATGGATCTGTCTGGCCCGCTCCACCATGGCTTTGGCCGAGATGGCCGAAGCCTTTACAGGAGCGTTTTTGGCCAGGACGCGGATGATGGTATCTGACATAGTGTTACGATTCCTTTCGCGCGACGAAGAAAATACGCCCTTCCCCCGGTTTGGGAGAGCGCATTTTCAGCTCGCCATATTGCCTGATGTGCCGGAAACCGGCCTGACGGAGCATGTCCTCCAACTCCTGGGGCTGATAGGCATACTCCTCGTGGATCTCCTCCTCCCGGCGCCACAGTCCGTCCTCTTCCAGGCAGAACAGGTCGAAGCCGTAGGTGCAGATCCGCCGGCGGGGAGAATATTCCGCCCGCCAGACGCAATAGGCCTCCTCGTCCTCGTCCAGAAAGATCTGGCCGTCCAGCCCCTGGAGCTTGTCCGGTGTGTTGATGTCAAAGAGGAAGAGGCCGCCGGGCATGAGAAAGGTGTGAACCCGCTGAAAGGCCCGGGCCAGCGCCCTGGGCCGAGTGACGTAGTTCACACTGTCCAGGCAGCAGACGCAGGCATCAATGGTGCCGTATAGGTCCAGTCCTTCCATAGCCTGGTGGAGAAAAATCGGGGGAATGCCCTGGGCCTCCCGGCACTTTTCCGCCGCCTGGGCCAGCATTTCCTCGGAGAGATCCACGCCAATCATCTCATAGCCCCGATTGGCCAGCTCCAGAGTAAGGGAACCGGTGCCACAGGCCAGGTCCAGTACCGTATGGATGGGCAGACGGGAGCGGGCGAAGTGCTTTTCCAAATAATCCGCCCACCGTCGGTAGTTTACATCGGCGGTGAAGCGGTCGTAGCACCCCGCCAGGTACTCATACGCCATCGTCGTTCAGCTGGGCCTTGATCCGGGGCAGCACCGCCTGATAGCCGTCGGCCCCGTACTGGAGGGAGCGGTTCACCCGGCTGATGGTGGCGCTGGAGGCGCCGGTGCGCTCCAGAATATCGTTGTAGATCATCCCGTTGGAGAGAAGCATGGCCACCTCAAACCGCTGCTCCATGGCCCGGAGCTCCGCCACGGTGCACAGGTCTGAGAAAAACTTCCGGCATTCGTCCAGGTCCTTCAAGGTGAGGATCGCCTCATAGAGCAGATCGCTGTGCTCCCGTTTTTCACGCTTTGTCATCCTGTATTTGCCCTCCTGAAGATTCTCTGTTTCGCGGCTTGGCGGGGAAACGGAGACCGCCCGCAACCTCTATATTATCAAAGTGAAGTGTAAAAGTAAACCACTTTTTTCAGAATTCCCGTTTGACCAAGAATGAGGGAATGGATCCTCCCTTTTTTTACAAAATTCCGCCTTGAATCGGAGAAAAAAGCGTATTATAATACCTGCTGGGGGAAAAGGATCCCCAGCCATTGCCGGCGGGAAAAGGCCAAGGGTGCGAATCCCCGCGGCAGGAGGAACTACTATGGTAAAAGCGATCGTGGGCGCCAACTGGGGCGACGAGGGCAAGGGCAAGATCACCGATCTGCTGGCGGAGAAGTCCGACGTGGTGGTGCGCTTCCAGGGGGGCGCCAACGCGGGACACACCATCATCTGTGATTACGGCAAGTTTGCCCTCCACCAGCTCCCATCCGGCGTGTTCTACTCCCATGTGACCAACATCATCGGCAACGGGGTGGCCCTGGACGCCGCCAAGTTCGCCCAGGAGCTCAGGCACCTGGAGGAGGGGGGCGTGCCCGCCCCCAAGGTCATCGTGGACCTGCGCTGCCAGCTGCTGATGAGCTATCACGTGCTGCTGGACACCTGCGAGGAGGCCCGGCTGGGGGGCAAGGCCTTCGGCTCCACCAAGTCCGGCATCGCCCCCTTCTATTCCGACAAGTACGCCAAGATCGGCATCCAGGTGGCCGACCTGTGGCATGAGGACCGGCTGCGGGCCCAGGTGGAGCACATCTGTGAGCTGAAAAACGTGCTGCTGGAGCACCTGTACCACCAGCCCCCTCTGGAGCCGGAGAAGCTGATGGAGGAGCTGAGGGGCTACAGGACCATCCTGGAGCCCTACGTGGGGGACGGGGTCACCTTCGTCCACCAGGCCCTGAAGGAGGGCAAGCAGGTGCTGCTGGAGGGCCAGCTGGGCTCCATGAAGGACCCCAACCTGGGCATCTACCCCATGACCACCTCCTCCCACACCCTGGCCGGCTTCGGCACCGTGGGGGGCGGGGTGCCGCCCACCGCCATTGAGGACGTGTTTACCGTCACCAAGGCCTACTCCTCCGCCGTGGGGGCGGGGGCCTTTGTCAGCGAGCTGTTCGGGGACGAGGCTGAGGAGCTTCGCCGCCGGGGCGGAGATGCCGGCGAGTACGGTGCCACCACCGGACGGCCCCGCCGGGTGGGCTGGTTTGACGCGGTGGCCACCCGCTACGGCTGCATGGTCCAGGGAACCACCCAGGCGGTACTCACCGCCGTGGACTGCCTGGGCTATCTGGACGAGATCAAGGTGTGCACCGGCTATGAGATCGACGGCAAGGTGACCCGGGACTTCCCGGTGCCTGCTCTGCTGGACCGGGCCAAGCCGGTATACGAGACACTGCCGGGATGGAAGTGCGATATCCGGGGCGTGACCGATTTTGACGCCCTGCCCCAGGCGGCCAAGGACTATGTGGCCTTCCTGGAAAAGGAGATCGAGGTGCCCATCACCATCGTTTCCACCGGCCCCAAACGTCACGAGATCTGTTATCGCTGATCCTCCCGTGGTCAAAGAAACGGAAATATGATGAAAATAGTCAGGCCGGTCCGCCCCTTGGGGCGGACCGGCCTGACTATTTGTTCGGGAAATGGAATGTCTGATCCGGACCCAGGGGACGGGCGGGTCACATCTCCCGACGTCCCTCCAGAGCTCGCATGAGGGTTGCGTCATCGGCGTATTCCAGGTGGCTGCCCACCGGGATGCCATAGGCCAGCCGGGTGACCTTCACGCCGAAGGGCTTCAGCAGCCGGGAGAGGTACATGGCGGTGGCCTCTCCCTCGGTATCCGGATTGGTGGCCATGATGATTTCCCGGACCTCTCCGGAGGATACCCGACTTACCAGTTCCTTTACCCGCAGTTGATCGGGGCCGATGTGGTTCATGGGGGAGATCACCCCATGGAGAACATGATATACCCCGGGGTATTCGCGGGAACGCTCCATAGCGGCCACATCCTTGGGATCGGCCACCACGCACAGCATCCCGGCGTCCCGCTTGGGATCCTGACAGATGGGGCACAGGCCGTCGCCCTGGGAGAAGTTCTGACATACGGGGCAGCAGTGGATCTCCGCCTTGGCCTGGGTGATGGCCTGGGCGAAGGCGGCGGCGTCCTCCTCCGGCAGGGAGAGGATATAAAAGGCCAGCCGCTGGGCGCTTTTGCGGCCAATACCGGGCAGCCGGGCGAACTGTTCCACCAGCTGCTCCAGGGCGGGGGGAAAGTACTGCATGGGGTCAGACCTCCCGCAGGGCGGCAATGGCAGCGGCAGGGTCGGCGGCCTTGTACACCGCGCTGCCTGCCACCAGAGTATCCGCCCCAGCCTCTACCACCCGGCGGAGGGTGGTGGTGTTGACTCCCCCGTCCACCTCCAGGCGGCAGGCGGGGTTATACCGCTCAATGAGAGCCCGCACTTGCCGGATGGTCTCCAACTGATGTTCCATCAGGGCCTGTCCCCCAAAGCCGGGCTCCACGGTCATAACCAGCACCATGTCCAGCTGCTCCAGATAGGGCAGCACGGCGTTAGGGGAGGTAATGGGCCGGAGAGCCACTGCCTTTTTCACCTTGCACTGGTCCATCAGCCTGAGGGCCTGGGAGATCCCACGGGGATCGTCGGCCTCCAGGTGGACGTTGAGCAGGTCCGCCCCCGCTTGGGCGAAGTCTTCGATGAACCGGGCGGGCTTGGTGACCATCAGGTGGACGTCCAGGAACATATCGGTGCATTGGCGGATGGACTTGACCACCGGCACGCCGATGGTGATGTTGGGCACGAAATAGCCGTCCATCACGTCCACGTGGAGCCAGTCGGCGGAGGATACCCGCCGGATGTCCCGTTCCAGGTTGGCAAAATCAGCGGAAAGGATCGAAGGGGCAATTTTTAGCATGGCAATCACTCCTCTTCCAATAAAAGTTGGGCCGGACAAGGCGGGGTGGAGGCTTGTCCGGTGGACCTCCCGGGGCAATCGGGGGAGCTGGCACATAAGATACAGCAAGCGGATGTCGCCCGGGGCCCCGCCGCTCCCCCAGGTCCCACCCAGTGCCGGCCCGGCGGCCCTTGCCTCGGAACCGCGCGCCGCATCATATAGTGTCCGGGGGAGCGGTAGCTCCCCCGGACACAACTGGATCGCGGAGGCTGATCCCGCCGCTCAGTTGTAGAAGTCGTTGGTGTGGCACTCCCTGGCCTGGTATCCTGCGGCGCACATAGCGTCCAGGATAGCCCGCTTGTGGGTGTGACCAAAGGCCTCCAGGGTGACCCGCAGCTCCACGCCGCTCTGGCGGTTGATGTTGATGAACTGGTTGTGCTCCAGCTTGATGATGTTGCCGTTGGCCTCGGCCACGATCTGGGCCACCCGCAGCAGCTCGCCGGGACGGTCGGGCAGCTGCACTGAGAAGGTGAACACCCGGCCCCGGTTGATAAGACCGTGCTGCACCAGGCTGGCCACAGTGATCACGTCCATGTTGCCGCCAGAGAGGACAGGCACCACGTTCTTCCCCTCGCCCTTCAGATGGCTTAGGGCGGCAATGGGCAGCAGGCCGGCGTTTTCCACGATCATCTTGTGCTTTTCCATCATATCCAGGAAGGCGTCCACCAATTCGCCGTCGTCGATGGTGATAATATCGTCGATGTTCTGCTGGATATAGGGGAAGATCTGGTCGCCGGGGGTTTTTACAGCCACGCCGTCGGCAATGGTCTCCACTCTGTCCAGAGTGACCACATGGCCGGCGTCCAGGCTGGCCTTCATGGAGGCGGCCCCGGTGGGCTCCACCCCAATGACAGTAACGTTGGGGTTGAGCAGCTTGGCCAGGGTAGCCACGCCGGTGGCCAGCCCGCCGCCTCCGATGGGCACCAGGATCACGTCCACGTCAGGAAGGTCCTGGAAGATCTCGTAGGAGATGGTGCCCTGTCCGGTGGCGATGGCAGGATCGTTGAAGGGGTGTACATAGGTAAAGCCCTGCTCTTCTGACAGCTGGGCAGCCAGCTGAGCGGCGTCGTCAAAGGTCTCCCCGTGGAGAACCACCTTGGCGCCGTAGTCCTTGGTGTTGTTCACCTTTACCAGGGGAGTGGTGGTGGGCATGACAATGGTGGCGGCCAC
Organism: Pseudoflavonifractor phocaeensis; assembly: GCF_016901955.1. Taxonomy (GTDB): domain Bacteria; phylum Bacillota; class Clostridia; order Oscillospirales; family Oscillospiraceae; genus Flavonifractor; species Flavonifractor phocaeensis_A. Next base: position 23,098 of record NZ_JACJLC010000015.1, on the reverse strand, counting down.
CCCGGCCTGCTGGGCTGCGTAGGCCACCCCCTGGGCGTGGTTACCGGCGGAGGCGGTGACCAGTCCCCTGGACTTCTCTTCCTCGCTGAGGGTACTGATCTTATAATAGGCGCCCCGGATCTTGTAGGCGCCGGTGACCTGCATATTTTCCGGCTTGATATACACGTGGTTGCCGGTGGCCTTGGAAAAGGCGGCGCTGTAGACCAGGTTGGTTGGGCGGAGCACGCCGGACAGCACGCCGCGGGCCTCTTTAAATTCTTTCAGGGTGAGCATGGGGGCAAACTTCCTCTCTCTAGCGTATGGATACATGCTAATGATACTGACTTTTGGGGGGAAAGTCAACGTGTTCTTGACACCGGAGAGGGGGGACGGTACAATGATTTGAGAAAAGCCCCGGTCGTGCCGGGCTGGAAGATGGAGGGACGCTGATTATGGCTGACAACATGGAATTCACCCCCGAACTGACCCTGACCCCCGATCTCAGCGATACGGTGGTGGAGCCTAAGCCTCAGGACGATCTGGCCGTGGTCCAGCCTGCCGGGGAGATCCAGCAGGAGGAGAGCCGCCTGTCTGAGGCCGAACGGAAAATGGTGGATGATTTTGCTCAGAAAATCGACCTGAAGGACGTGAATCTGGTGCTCCAGTACGGAGCGGCCGCGCAGAAGAACATTGCCGGCTTTTCGGAGAGTACCCTCAACTCGGTGCGTACCAAGGACCTGGGCGAGGTGGGCGAGGCTCTGTCCTCCCTGGTGGGAGAACTGAAGGGCTTCAACGGCGACGAGGAGGAGAAGGGCCTCTTCGGCTTTTTCAAGAAGAAGCGCAACCAGCTGGAGGCCATGAAGGCCTCCTACGCCAAGGCCGAGGCCAATGTGGACAAGATCGTGGAGGTGCTGGAGGGCCATCAGGTCACCCTGATGAAGGACATCGCCATGCTGGACCAGATGTACGACCTCAACACCAAGTATTATAAGGAACTGACCATGTATATCCTGGCGGGCAAGAAGCGCCTGGCCCAGGTGCGCTCAGAGGACCTGGAAGCCCTGAAGCAGAAAGCCGCCCAGACCGGCGCCCAGGAGGACGCCCAGGCCTATAACGACCTGGCCAATATGTGCTCCCGGTTTGAGAAGAAGATCCACGACCTGGAGCTCACCCGGATGATCTCCATCCAGATGGGGCCCCAGACCCGGCTGATCCAGAACAACGACACCCTGATGTTGGAGAAGATCCAGTCCTCCCTGGTGAACACCATTCCGCTGTGGAAGAGCCAGATGGTGCTGGCCCTGGGGCTGGAGCACTCCCGCCAGGCCACCGCTGCCCAGACGGCGGTGACCAACATGACCAACGACCTGCTGAAAAAGAACGCCGACATGCTGAAGATGGGTACCCTGGATACCGCCCGGGAGGCCGAGCGGTCGGTGGTGGACATTGAGACCCTCCAGCACACCAACGAGCAGCTCATCTCCACTCTGGACGAGGTGATGCACATCCAACAGGAGGGGGCCCAGAAGCGCCGGGAGGCCGAAGCCGAATTGGGCCGCATCGAGGGCCAACTGAAACAGAAGCTGCTGGAGCTGCGGGGATAACCGAACACGCTGAGGGGCGCTGCACACGGGGGCAGCGCCCCTTTTGACATGAGACGGACACAACTTTGTGCTATCCTACAGACGAAAGGAGGAAAGGACATGGCGGAGCGGGTACTGCTGGCGGAGGATGAAAAGGCCATGCGGGATATCATTCGGGACTATTTCGCAGCTCACGAAATAGAATGCGATCTGGCCCGGGACGGGGCGGAGGCCCTGGACCTGCTGCGGGATCATGACTACGACGCCATCCTGCTGGATGTGCTCATGCCCAACCTGGATGGCTTTTCGGTGTGCCGGGCAGTGCGGGAAAAAAGCGGGGTGCCAATCCTCTTCCTGACCGCCCTGGGGACCGAGCCCGACGTGCTCCGGGGCTATGCCCTGGGGGCGGACGACTATGTGACCAAGCCCTTTTCCCTGGCGGTGCTGTTGGCCAAGACCCGGGCGGTGATCCGCCGCAGCCGGGGAGAGGGGGGCGGCGAGACCCTAAGCTGCGGGGCCATCACCCTGGACCTGGCGGGGCGCACCTGTACGGTGGAGGGGAGGCCGGTGGCCCTCACCCCCAGGGAGTACGAGCTGCTCCTCTGCCTCATGCGCCACCGGGGCCAGGTGCTCAGCCGGGATCAGCTGCTGGACAAGGTGTGGGGCATCGACTTTGAGGGAGGCCAGCGGGCAGTGGACGTGCGCGTCAAACGCCTGCGGGCCGCCCTGGGCAGCGGCGGCAAACAGATCAAGACGGTGTTCAAAGCGGGGTATCGACTGGAGGGCGGCTGATATGAAGGATAAACGGCTGTTTTTTAAGTGCTTTGCCAGGAGCCTGGGCATTTCCCTGCTGCTGTGGGGGGCGGCCATGGCGGCGCTGATCTGGGTCAACTATCAGTGGTGCCGGGAGGATGTGGCGGTACAGAGCAACGATCTGTCCATGCGCATCCGAAACGGGGAGGTCACCTTTACCGCCCAGCCGAAGGGCCTGGGCATCGTTCGGATCCTTCCCTGGGAGGACGGTTATTGCTCCGCCCAGCTTACCATGATGGGGGAGTGGCTGCTCCGGGACTACGGGGGGCAGCTCTTTCTTCGGATCTACGAGAAAGACGGCGACCGGCTGGGTCAGACGCAGATGCTGGTGGGGTATACCGATATGGTGGGGGAATCCGACCCGGAAGAGGCGTCGGTCCTGTACCTGGTCTTTGATCCTGCCATGACCGATGAACAGATGCTGGCGGCGCTGGAGACCCTAGACGGCTATTCGAAACCGGTATTTTACCGGGGGGATAGCGGGTTGGGGTCGGAGTTTACCGGCCTCCGGGCGGTGGGCTGGCAGGAGGGAGAGGTGCTGTATGTGCAGAAGCTGACCCTCCTCTTTGAAACGGGGGAAGTGGTGCTGGCGGATACGCGGGCCGACCTGTTCCCCGGCCAGGCGCCGGAGTCTTATTCCGGTACCTGGGTGGAGTTCTATTCCCCCCTGCTGGGCCGGGGGGACCCGGAGCCCCAGCTGGAGCGGTACCAGGCTCTGGCGGCAGAGGTGGACGAGCTGGAGGAGAGGGTTCCCCAGACTGCCCAGGGAGGGCTGGCCTTTGGCGGCGGCCAGTATTCCAACGCCTATCTGGCTGTCGGCGCCGTGAGACCTCTCGCGTCAAACTATTACCTGCCTGAGCTGTACGCCCTCACCGGGCTGAAACCGGTGCTCCTGCTCACCCTGGGAGCGGCGGCGGCCCTGGCCCTGTTCACAGCCTGGCTGGAGTACCGGGCCATCCGGCGGGAGCGGGCCTTTGTCCGGGGGGCGGCCCACGAGCTAAAAACCCCTCTGGCGGTGGTGCGTACCCACGCCGAAGCCCTGCGGGAGGACATCGCCCCGGCCAAGCGGGCTCAGTACCTGGACACCGTGGTGGCTGAGAGCGACCGGATGGCCGCCCTGGTGGGCGGTCTGCTGGACCTGTCCCGGCTGGTGTCGGGGCGGCGGCTGGAGAAGGAACCCCTGGACTTTGCGGTCCTGACGGCGGGGCGGGTCCAGCGGCTGGATCTGCTGGCGGAACAGAAGGAGGTCCGGCTGCGCACGGAGCTGGGACCCGCCATGGTGATGGGGGAGAGGCTGGTGCTGGAGGAGATGGTGGACGAGTTGGCGGACAACGGCCTGAAGCACTGCCCTCCCGACGGCGTGGTGACCCTCACCCTGACGCAAAAGGGGCGGCAGGTGAAGCTGACGGTGGACAACGACGGCGAACCCATCCCGCCGGAGCATCTGGGGCACCTGTTTGAGCCCTTCTACCGGGGGGATCCAGGCCGCAGCCGGGCCCAGGGGGGTGCCGGCTTGGGGCTGGCCCTGGTGCGGGCGGCGGCGGAGGCCCACGGGGGGAGCTGCCGGGCGGCCAACCGGGCTGGTGGGGTCACTTTTACCGTGGAGCTGCCCGGCTTGCAATCGGATAGGTGATGTGGTATCATTTTCTCAATGTCAGTCAGATTGCGAGGGATTGCCATGGGATACAACCGTCCCCAATCCAAGTGGATGGCCAGGAGCGCCATGCGGGGAGCCTACCCCCACCCCATGCTGGTGGCGCTGGTGTATATAGCCCTGACCACCGTGCTGGGCAATATCATCATGAGTTTTGTGTCTAACCCCTTTGAGGCGGTCTATTACTATCTTCTGGAGACCAACTACTCGGTAGAGCAGATTTTGCGGGCCATTCTCACCCCCCAGCGGGTGATGGTGGTCCTGGCCATGGAATTGCTGCTCACCCTGTACTATTGGGTGATGGGCTATGGCTATTCCTCCTACTGCCTGCGGCTGGCCCGCCGGGAGGGGCCGGGCTACCGCAACCTGCTGGACGGATTCTGGGAGATCGGCCGGGCCCTGTCGGTGAACCTGCTGTCTGCCCTTTTCGTCCTGCTGTGGAGCCTGGTAGGGGTGGCGGTCTATGTGGCCACCATCGTGATTTCCGTTATCATGGGGTTTCCCCTCCCCATGCTGCTGGGCGGGGTGTTTCTGCTCGTGTGGACCATCCGGATCTCCTATCGCTACCGGCTGGCGGTGTATTTCCTGCTGGACAATCCGGGTATGGGGGCGCTGGAGGCCCTGACCAACAGTAAGCAGGCCATGGATGGGCACACCCTGGAGCTCTTTGTCCAGGATCTGTCTTTTCTGGGCTGGGCGCTGCTGACCCCTTTTACCCTTGGTATCCTGCTGCTGTGGCTCGCCCCTTACGCCGGCACCGCCGATGCCAACTTCTACCACTGGGTGATGTACGGCAGTCTGCCCGGCGGGCCCGAGCCCACCCAGCCCATCTGGTAACTGCGTTTGAAACCGCCCTGGTTTGCCGGGGCGGTTTTATCGTTCAGGGAACCTTCCTGCCGGGTGATGTGTATACTGAGATAGGCCCTGTCCCAGACGGGGCTCACAGATCACACTTTGGGAGGAACCACTATGGCAGACATGAGACAGGATCTGCTGGGCCTGGAGTACAGCTCCAGCTTTACTCTTCAGGGCATCCAGGAGGCCAACATCGACCTGGAGTTGCCCCCGGTATCCACCGGTACCGCCACCCTGTATGGTACCGTCACTGACGGAACCACCCCTATTCCCGATGCCACTGTCAAGATCTTTGACAGCACCGGCACCCCCTACCAGCACACCATCACCGACGCCACCGGTCAGTATTCCTTCAGCGATGTGCCGGCGGGCACCTATACGGTAGGGGCAGTGGCCGACGGCTATCCTCTCAGCGACGTCCTGGGGGTTACCTTGGCCGCCGGAGGCACCACCCAGCTGAACCTGACCTGTACCGCCGACCCCACCCTCGCCCTGGGCTCTATCGCCGGCATCCTCACCACCACCGACGGACTGAACATCGTTCCGCTGTCCGGGGCCAAGATCACCCTGCGGGACGCTCTGGGTACTGTGGTGGGCGCCACCTATACCGTGGCCGACGGCGAGTTTTTGTTCTATGATCTGGCCGACGGCGTATATTCCCTGGTGGCCACCGCCGACGGCTATCTGACCTCCGCGCCCATGGCGGTGACCATCCTGGGAGGCTCCATCGCCAATGTGACCATGTCCCTGACGGTGGATTCCCGCACTTATAACGGTACGGTCAGCGGCATCATCCGGGACCAGAATGGTACCGCCGTGGCGGGGGCTTTTGTGGGTTTGTATCAGGTTACCACCGTGGGGACTGCCCAGGTGGAGACTCTGGTTGCCACCACCAAAACCAATACCGAGGGACAATACCTGTTCGGCGGCGTCATCGGCGGACAGTACCTGGTCAAAGCCAAGCTGGAGCAGTAATCCCCAGCGCCCCCTTTTGTCTGGAGGAGGCCGCGGAGCGGAGGGTCAACCTCTGTCTGGATCCGGGGTATTCCCTATGCGCTCTGTGGGTCAGGGTAGCCTGCCCCATAGCTTGGGATTGGCTGACCCTGGAGCCCGTAAAGGGGTGCGACTGCTGGTGCAGGCCGGCGTCCGCCGGAATGGCCGTTTTTGGCCATCTCCCGCCAGGGTCATACCGGCTGACCCTGGGCCGTGGAAGCCATATGATGTGCTGTCTGGAATTGTCCTTTCCGCCGGGGGCCTGCCTGTGGGTGGCCCTGGATCCGGCGGAGAAGACATGGAGTTGGAGGCGGGCGTGGTTTCACTGCGCCCTCAACTGTCCTCCGGATAAAGTTTGAGGGGAGCCAGCCGCACAGCGGCTGGCTCCCCCTGTTTTCCCCTTGTATGGACCGGGGAAAACTGCTATACTGTACCCTGTGATTTTATGTCCGGCAGGCCGGACGGCAGGAGGTCCTCCCATGAAGCTCATGGTCATCGACGGCAATTCCATCATTAACCGGGCCTTTTACGGCATTAAGCTGCTAACCACTAAGGACGGGCAGCCCACCAACGCCATCTATGGCTTTCTCAACATTTTGAACAAGCTGGTGGAGGAGGAACAGCCGGAGGCCCTGTGTGTCACCTTTGACCGGAAGGCCCCCACCTTCCGCCACCTGGCCTACGAGGGCTACAAGGCCCAGCGGAAGGGGATGCCCGAGGAGCTGGCAGCCCAGCTGCCGGTGCTGAAAGAGGTGCTGGAGGCCATGAACATCCCCCGGTACGAGCTGGACGGTTGGGAGGCCGACGATCTCATCGGTACCATCTCGGTGAAGGACACCGCCGCCGGATGGGACACCGTCATCGTCACGGGGGACAAGGACTCTCTCCAGCTGGTGACCCACACCACCCGGGTGAAGCTGGTGTCCACCCGCATGGGACAGACCACCACCAGGGAGATGACCCCTGAGACCTTCCGGGAGGCCTACGGCTTCGACCCCATCCACATGGTGGACCTGAAGGCCCTCATGGGAGACACCAGCGACAACATCCCCGGTGTCAAGGGCATCGGGGAAAAGACCGCCATGGACCTGATCCAGCGCTACCACAGCGTCAAGGTCATCTATGAAAACCTGGACAGGGTGGAGGCCAAGCCCGCCGTGCTGAAAAAGCTGGCCGAGGGGGCCGCCCAGGCCCAAATGTCCTACGATCTGGCCCTCATCCACACCGACGCCCCCATCGACTTCACCCCGGAGGCCAATCTCCGGCAGGAGCCCAATGGCCCAGTTCTGTACCAGCTGTTTTTGCAGTTGGAGTTCAACAAGCTCATTGACAAGATGGGTTTGAAGGCGCCCCAGGGTGAGGTGCAGCAGCAGGAGGGGGAGTTTACCGGTACCTGCACCAGTGAGGACGTGACCGACCGGGCCCGGGCGGAGGAGCTGCTGGCCCTTTGGCGGACCTGTGACAGCGTGGATGTGCTGGCCCTGCCCTCCCTGGACGTGGTGGTGGTGGAGCACTGGGAGAATGAGACCGACAGCCACGCCGCCATCCTTCGTTCCGACCGGCTGGAGGGATACAATGAGGTGCTGAAGGCCCTCTTTGCCCCCGACATCAAAAAGAACACCCACGACGTGAAAACCCTGCTGTCCCGGCTGTTGGCCGAGGGCATCCAGGGGGGCGGCTTCGTTTTTGACACCGCTCTGGCGGCCTACCTCCTGGCTCCCACCGACGGCAGCTACGAGCTGGAGACCCTGGGCATGCGGTGGTTTAACCACGAGTATGACAAGGCCAAGGACACCTACCTGGCCAAGGATGCCTTTACCCCGCTGGCCGACCAGGGAGCGGTGCTGGGGGCCTTCCTGTCCCACTGCGCCCTTATCGGGGCGCTGAAGGAGGCCATGGCCCCCCGTTTGAGCGAGCTAGGGATGGGCAAGCTCTATTATGAGGTGGAGCTCCCCCTGTGTACTGTGCTGGCCGAGATGGAGCAGGCCGGGGTGCTGGTGGACCGGAGTGCCCTCACTACCTTTGGAGAGATGCTAGACGGGCGCATCAAGGCCGACGAGGCCCTGATCTATGACCTGGCAGGGGAGAAGTTCAACATCAACTCCACTCAGCAGTTCGGGCATATCCTCTTTGACAAGCTGGGGCTGCCCCCGGTGAAGAAGACCAAGACGGGCTACTCCACCAACGCCGAGGTGCTGGAGAAGCTGCGGGACAAGCACCCCATTGTGGAGGCGGTGCTGGACTACCGGCAGCTGGCCAAGCTGAAATCCACCTATGTGGACGGTCTGACCAAGGTCATCGCCCCCGATGGGCGTATCCACACCTCCTTCCAGAACACCGTCACCGCCACCGGGCGGCTGTCCTCCACCGAGCCCAACCTGCAAAACATCCCTGTTCGAACCGAGCTGGGAGCGGAGCTGCGGAAGATGTTCGTAGCCCCGGCGGGAAAAGTGCTGGTGGATGCTGACTACTCTCAGATCGAATTGCGGCTGCTGGCCCACATCGCCGGGGACGAGCACATGATCGCCGCCTTCCGTTCCGGGGAGGACATCCACACCGTCACTGCCTCCCAGGTGTTCGGAGTGGCCCCGGAACAGGTCACCCACGAGATGCGCCGCCGGGCCAAGGCGGTGAATTTCGGCATCGTCTACGGTATCTCCGACTTCTCCCTGGCCCAGGACATCGGGGTGGCCCGGTGGGAGGCCAAGGAATATATGGATAAGTATTTTGAGAAATATGCAGGAGTCCACGCCTATATGGCCAAGGTGGTGGAGCAGGCCAAGGCGGACGGCTATGTGTCCACCCTCATGGGCCGCCGGCGTTGGCTGCCCGAGCTGAAATCCTCCAATTTCAACCTGCGCTCCTTCGGGGAGCGGGTGGCGCTGAACATGCCCATCCAGGGCACCGCCGCCGATATTATAAAGGTAGCCATGCTGCGGGTGCGGGACAGGCTGGCGGCAGAGGGACTGGAGGCCAGGCTGATCCTCCAGGTCCACGACGAGCTCATCGTGGAGTGCCCGGAGGAAGAGGCGGAGCGTGTACGGGAACTGCTGGCCTGGGAGATGGAGCACGCCGCGGAGCTGTCGCTGCCCCTCACCGCTGACGCCCATGTGGGCCACAGCTGGGCCCAGGCCAAGGGCTGACGGAGCGGGCAATGGAACTGCGGCAAATCACCGGGGCGGGACTGGAGGCCTGGTATCGGGATGAAGTGACTGAGGCCTTTCCCCCCAACGAGCGCAAGCCCTTGCCTGAGATCCGGAAGTTGATGGCCCAGGGCCGGTATGAGGTGTGGGGCCTGTTTGAGGGGGAGACCCTGCTGGGCTACGCCACCCTGTGGATGGAGCCTGCTGACAAACGATGCATCCTGCTGGACTACCTGGGGGTCACCGCCGCCCGGCGGAACGGAGGCATCGGGCGGCAGATCGTGGCCATGGTGGCGGAGCGGCTGGCTGGCAAGTCCCTGCTGCTCATCGAGGCGGAGCGACCGGTGGAGGGGGATGACCCGGCGGAAAACACCCTCCGGCAGCGGCGGCTGGCCTTTTATGAGCGGTGCGGCTTTGTGCCCGCCTACGATATGGCCACCTGCGGCATGCGGTTCACCACCTTCCTGCCCCATCTGCTTGAGGATCTGGCCCCGGTGATGGCCGCCCACAGGGCCATTTACGGCCCTGCCCGTACCGATGTGAAGGTGCCTTTGGGGCCGGGGGAGACCCCGCCCGGGCCGCCGGCTTGGATGCAAAAGGAGATATGACAAGATGAACTATCAACTGGTGCCCATGGACAAGTCCCACCTGGCCCAGGTGGGGGAGATCGAGCGGGCCTGCTTTTCCCACCCCTGGTCCATGGATCTGCTGGAGCAGGAGCTATATAATGATATGATCTCCCTGGTGGTGGCCGAGGGGGAGGACGGAACCGTGCTGGGCTACGGCGAGGTACGAGCTGTGCTGGACGAGGGTACCCTGGAGAAGATTGCCGTGGCCCCCGCCTTCCGTCGCCAGGGGGTGGCGGAGGAGATCTTGAAGGCCTACCTCCGGCTGGGACAGGCTCACTTGGCCTTCCTCACCCTGGAGGTGCGGGAGAGCAACACCCCCGCCATTAAATTGTATGAGAAGCTGGGCTTTCAGACGGTGGGCCGCCGGAAGAACTACTACCGGGAGGAGCACGAGGACGCCCTGCTCATGACCATCACATTTGCTCAGGAAGAGAAGGGAACGGAATGATTATTTTAGCCATTGAGTCCTCCTGCGACGAGACGGCGGCGGCGGTGGTGAAGGACGGCCGCACCGTTCTGGCCGACGTCATCGCCTCCCAGGCGGATATGCACGCCATCTACGGCGGTGTGGTGCCCGAGATCGCCTCCCGCAAGCACATTGAGGCCATCTCCGGCCTGGCCGACCAGGCCCTGGAGCAGGCGGGGGTGACCCGCGCCGATATCGACGCCGTGGCGGTGACCTACGCCCCCGGTCTCATCGGGGCCCTGCTGGTAGGGGTCAACTTCGCCAAGGCGGCGGCCTACGGCCTGGGTGTGCCCATCGTGCCCGTCCACCACGTCCGGGGCCACATCGCCGCCAACTACATCGCCCACCCCGACCTGGAGCCCCCCTTTGTCTGCCTGTGCGTCTCCGGGGGCAACACCATGATCGTGGACGTACGGGATTACACCGACATGGAGGTCCTGGGGGCCACCCGGGATGACGCGGCGGGGGAGTGCTTTGACAAGGTGGCCCGGGTACTGGGCATCGGCTATCCCGGCGGGGCCCCCATGGACAGGTTGGCTCAGGGGGGAAACGATAAAAAATACTCCTTCCCGTCGGTCCATGTCCACGACGCGCCCATGGACATGTCCTTTTCCGGTCTGAAGACCGCCGCCATCAATCTGATCCACAACGCCCAGCAGAAGGGGGAGGAACTGGACTTGCCCTCCCTGGCGGCCTCCTTTGCCGGGGCGGTGAGCGAGATGCTTGTGCCCCGCACTATGGAGGCGGCCAAGGCATGCGGTTACGGTAAGATCGCCGTGGCGGGGGGTGTGGCGGCCAATTCCCGGATTCGGGCCGATCTGGAGGCCGCCTGCAAGGCGTCCGGGGACAAGCTGTATCTGCCCCCTCTATCCCTGTGTGGGGACAATGGGGCTATGATCGGTTGCCAGGGCTATTATGAATACCTGGCGGGTACCCGGGGGGGCATGGATCTCAACGCCTATGCCACCCGGGACATCAAAAAGGGCTGAGCCCGGAAGCGAGAGAGGAACGATCCTATGGCACAACCGACCAAACAGGCGGGCTTTGCCGCCGATACCTCCCGGCGCACCCTGACCCAGTGGGCCAAGGCCCTGTTTATCCTGCTGCTGGGCCTTACGGTGGCCCATCTGGGGGTGACCCTTTTCCTGCTGTCCGAGCTGGGCAGCGACCCCTTCACCGTTATGATCCAGGGTATCGCACGGACGGTGGGGCTGTCCATCGGCACCGTCCATGTCATCGCCCTCTGCCTGCTGATGGTACTCATGTTCTTTGGTACCAAGGGCTATGTGAAGCCGGGCACTGTGGTGTGCGCCCTGCTGGGCGGGCCCATCATCGACCTGTTCTCCTGGCTGCTGGGCCGGTGGATCACTCTGGAATCCCACCTGGCGGTGCGTGGAGTCAGTATGGTACTGGGCTGCGTCATCCTGGCGGCCGGTATGTCCCTGGTCATCAACAGCCGGGCGGGCACCGGTCCCAACGACCTGGTGGCCATCATCCTGTCCGACAAGCTCCACCGGTTCCAGTTTCGGTGGGTGCGGATGGCCTGCGACCTGTGTTTTCTGGCGGTGGGCTTCCTGCTGGGGGGTACTGTAGGGGTAGGCACCGTGGTGGCTGCCCTGCTCATTGGGCCGGTGGTGCAGTTCTGGCTGCCCCGTACTGCCCTGGTTATGGGCTGGATCGACGGATAAACAATAGGGCTGCCGGATTTCCGGCAGCCCTATTGTTATGACAGAAATCAAAAAGGCACCTGCAAAAGCAGGTGCCTTTTGGCGGAGAGAGAGGGATTCGAACCCTCGAGACGCTATTAACGCCTACACGATTTCCAATCGTGCGCCTTCGACCAACTCAGCCATCTCTCCATGGTGAGTGCTCTACCAGTTGCCCGCATAGGACAGGCAACGGACTATATTATAGCAGATTTTTTCCGTCCGTCAAGAGGGAAAACGAAAAAAATCAAAAAAGATCAGCAGGAGAGAAGTGGAAAGAAGACGGTAACATAATATCTTCGATATTGTATACTAAACTGGGCGTATAGCCCGCTTTTCGGGGGATTTGGGCAAAGAAAATAATCTGTAAACCACTGAGGGCAATGTGTGCACTTGGCACCAAAGAATGTTTCTTTTTGTTATCGTTTGTAGTCATTTACACAAGCGAAAAAAGGGGAAAAGTTACATCGCAAAAAAATATTTTGCGCTGAAAGCCTTGGGACACAAGCGGTTCAGAAAAAGGTGGAAAATTTCCTATTGACTTTTTGAATGCAAAGCGGTTACAATATGGTTACAATCCAGCGACGCAAAAGTTACAAGCTGGATTTGAAAAGTAACAGCCGAAATCACAACCTGAATAGAACAACATTTCAATAGGAGGATTCTAAACCATGAAAAAACGAGCCCTTTGCGCGCTCGCCGGTCTGGCGCTTTGCATTTCCCTGACCGGCCCGGTGTACGCGGCTGAGAGCGGCGTTAATTTTGAGGTTAACGGTACGCCCTTGGTATCGGACATTACTCAAAAGGTTGAGAATGAGACCACTTACGTTTCCTACTGGCCTGTGGTGCAGGCCCTCTATCCCACTGCCAAGGCTGAGTGGGTCAACGGCCAAGCGGTGGTGACCGCCCCCGGTCTGAACCTGCAGATCGCCCCCGGCGCCAAGTATATTGTGTGCAACGGCCGCTACCTCTACATTCCTGAGGGAGTCCAGACCAAGAACGGCCTGCTGCTGGTGCCCGTGCGGGTGCTGTGTAAGGCCCTGGGCGCTAGCGTCGAGTGGGTCGGCGGTGAAAACCTGGTGGCCATCACCAGCGGCTCTGGCCCCATCCAGTCCGGCGACACCTATTATGATCAGGAAGACCTGTACTGGCTCTCCCGCATCATCTATTCCGAGAGCGGCAACCAGTCTCTGGCCGGCAAGATCGCTGTGGGCAACGTGGTGCTCAACCGGGTGGCCAGCAAGCAGTTCCCCAACACTGTGTACGGCGTCATTTTCCAGCGCAATCAGTTCAGCCCCGCCGGTAACGGCCTGATCTACCGCACTCCCAACGCTGAGAGCGTAGTGGCTGCCAAGCTGGCTCTGGAAGGGGTCAACACCGCCGGCAACGCCCTGTACTTCATCAACCCCTCCATCTCCTCCAGCGGGTGGTTCAACCGCAACTGCACCTATGTTGCCACCATCGGCGCCCACACCTTCTACGCCTGAGGAGCTGTTTATTGATATCAAATCTGCCGTCCGCCGGACGGCAGATTTTTTTCCCACTCAGAAAATAGGACACATCTCTCACCTCCTGCGGCATATACTGATATGTAGTTCACTGGGAAGGAGGGAGCCATATGGAGCAGCATCCCCATGATGAGACCGTCCGGCGTACCGGCTCCGGAGGCGATATTGACGATCTGATCTTTTGCGCCGATCCGGTCTGGACCGTCAGCGACCGCTAAAAACCGCCCGCCTTCGGGCGGTTTTTTGGTGCCCTTCTCTTTACATTGATGGCAGGTTTGGATATAATAGTAGGGCTATGGATTGAGTTTGACGAAATGAGTGTGAGTTATGTTACAGTTCGACGAATATAAGGTAAAGCTCCACAATATCCGGCCCGAGCTGGACGATCTGGACCAGGCTCTGGGGCTGGACGCCGCCCGGCGGGAGGTGGAGATGCTGGAGTCTGAGTCCGCCTCCGACGGGTTCTGGGACAACCTGGAGAAGGCCCAGAAGGTGCAGCAGCGGTTGAAGAACCTGCGGGACAAGATCGAGGGCCAGGAGAAGCGCAAGGGTCAGTGGGAGGACCTGATGACTCTGTGCGAGCTGGGCAACGAGATGGAGGACGAAAGCCTGGTGCCCGAGCTGGAGGAGGGGTTTGCCAAGCTGGAGGCCGACATGGAGGAGGCCAAGCTGTCCACCCTCTTTACCGGGGAATATGATAATTCCAACGCCATCCTTACCTTCCACGCCGGTGCCGGCGGCACCGAGGCCCAGGACTGGGCCCAGATGCTCTTCCGCATGTACACCCGCTGGGCGGAGCGCCACGGCTTCACCTGCAAGACCCTGGACTATCTGGACGGAGACGAAGCGGGCATCAAGAGTGCCACCATTCTCATCGAGGGGGAGAACGCCTACGGTCACCTGCGCAGCGAGCACGGGGTGCATCGGCTGGTGCGGGTGTCCCCCTTTGACGCCAACGCCCGGCGGCAGACCTCCTTTGCTGCTCTGGAGGTCATGCCCGACCTGCCCGAGGACGCCGATGTGGAGATCCGGCCCGAGGACTACGAGATGCAGGTGTTCCGGTCCTCCGGCGCCGGCGGCCAGCACATCAACAAGACCTCCTCCGCCGTCCGCCTCATCCATCACGCCACCGGCATTGTGGTGTCCTGCCAGACCGAGCGCAGCCAGTTCCAGAACAAGGACACCTGCCTGCGGATGCTTCGAGCCAAGCTGGTGGAGCTGAAGATGCAGCAGCACGCCGAGAAGATCTCCGACATCAAGGGTGTCCAGCTGAAAATTGAGTGGGGCAGCCAGATCCGCTCCTACGTGTTTATGCCCTATCAGCTGGTGAAGGACAATCGCACGGGGTACGAGACCAGCAACGTCAACGGAGTCATGGACGGCGACCTGGACGGCTTTATCAACGCCTATCTGAAGGCGGAGGCCACCGGCAACTGGGCAGAGAAGTAAAGGGGGAGAACCATGATCCGGGTACTCTATCTGCTCAATTACGCCGGCGAGGGCGGAACGGAGCGGTATGTGGAGCTCCTGGCCCGTGACATGAGGGAAAAGGGGCTGATCCAGCCCTATTTCGTCTACAACCAGGGTGGTTTGCTGGTGGAGCGGCTGGAGGCCATGGGAGTCTCTTGCCGCCGGCTGGAGATGAAGGGCCGGTTTGACCGGAAGGCCGCCCGGGCCCTGGCGGACCTGTGCCGGGAATGGCGGATCGACCTGCTCCACTGTCACTACCTGCGGGAACACTACATCGCCCTGCTGGCCAAGAAGCGGTACCGGAAGATGAAGGTGGTGTATACCAACCACATCATTGTGAAAAACGACCCGGTGACCAGGCTGACCAACCGGCTGCTGGACAGATGGCAGGATCAGATGATCGCCGTGTGCAACATGGGTAAGGCTCAACTGGAGGCAAACGGCTGGAAAGGTGACCGGATCCAGGTCATCTTCAACGGAGTGGATCCTCAGCTTTGGCAGGGCAGCCGGGCCGACTCCACCCTGCGGCGGGAGCTGGGCATTCCCGAGGACCGGTTTGTGCTCCTCTGTGTGGGGCGGTTCGACGACTACAAGCGACAGGATTTCCTGATCCGCAGTCTGAAGGAGCTGGCGGACAGCACGAACTTGCCCTTTGCCTTGGTACTGGCAGGCAACGGCCCCAAACAGGCCGACTGTGAGGCCTTGGTCAAGTCCCTGGGTCTGGAGAGGCAGGTTTACTTTACCGGCTACCGCACCGATGTGAAAAACCTGTACCACGGCAGCGACCTGTATGTAAGCTGCTCCCGGTGGGAGGCTCTGTCCTTCGTGATCCTGGAGGCCATGGCCGCCGGGCTGCCTGTGGTGGCTACCAACGTGGGAGGCACGCCGGACCTGGTGAACCAAAAGACGGGCTGCGGCCAGCTGGTGGAATTTGAGGACACCAAGGGCATGGCGGAGACCATCCGGCGGTTCATGGAGGAGCCGGACCTGAGACGGCAGTGCGGTGCCCGGGCCCAACAGGCCGTACACACCTATTTTGAGATGGGCAAGATGGTGGACGCCACCTATGCGGTCTATCAGAAGGCGCTCCATCCTGGACTCAAGGAGTAAATGCTAATATGACAATTGCGGAAAACAGCCTGTTTGTCCGGTTTTTTCTGACTATCTGGCTGGGACTCAAGCAGGCTTTCCCGGAAAGCGGGATCGGCCGGTGGTGTGGCGCGCTGTCCGGATGGGCCTATCGCCAGGCATCGGGCAGTGTGATCTGCCGGTTTGTGTGGCGGGAAGGGCGTCTGCCTATGGCCTGGCCAAACAGCTTGGCCTGTCGGTGCGTCACCGGCTTGGTCAATATCCCCTGCACCATAGTCAAGACCATCTGGAAGGCCGGGGAACCGGTTTGGCAGGACAGTCTGGTCTGCCGGGCGTTGACCACTCTTGGGGGTGGAACCTTCTTCTTCCTTGGGCTATTTATGCTGGTGATGCTGGCGGCCCCCCATGAGATGTGGAACAACCTCTACGGACTGCTGGGAGCGGTGGGGCTCACCGCCCTCTTTATCCTGGGCAGCGCCTCCCGTCAGCGGTCCCGGCTGGAAGTGGATGCCCTGGGGCCCTATATGTTTTTCTATGGTTGCCTGATCATCCTGGCCGCTGCGGGTTCTGCTTCCACCGGCCTTTCCCTGCGGTTCCTTTTGTTCCACATCACCAGCCTGCTGTTGGTGCTGGTGGTGGTCAGCGGGGTGCGCAGCTATGAGCAGCTTCAGCTAACGGTGGCCTTGGCGGTACTGGGCGTTTCAATTGCCGCCGTCTATGGCTGCTATCAGGGGTACAAGGGCGTGGAGGTCATTGCATCCCTTCAGGACATGACGGTGAACGAAGGTATGCCCGGGCGGGTCTACTCTTTCTTCGATAATCCCAACAACTTTGCCGAGCTGCTGACCATGCTGCTTCCCCTGGACCTGGCCCTCTTCCTCAATGCGCATTGGCGGGGGAAAATCCTCTCTCTGCTCTCCCTGTGCTTCGGGGTGGCGGCGCTCGGCATGACCTATGGCCGTTCCTGCTGGATCGGCGCGGCGCTGGCGGTGGTGGTTTTTCTGGCCCTGATGGACTGGCGGTGGGTGCCGGTGCTCATTCTGGCGGGGATCGCCGCCCTGCCCTTCCTGCCCACCTCTATCTACAACCGGATCCTTACCATTACCAACACAAAGGACAGCTCCGTCCAGTACCGGTTTGAGATCTACTCCACCAGCTGGAATCTGCTGAAGGACAACTGGATCAAGGGTGTGGGTCTGGGCAGCGATGTGACCCACCGGGCCTTTACCCTTGGAGCCTATCCCAGCATTTCAGACGGCAACTATCCCCTCCATTGCCACAACAACTATATGCAGATGTGGCTGGAAACCGGGATCTGGGGTATCTTGTCCTTCCTGGGCCTGCTGCTGTGGCAACTGAAGCAGGGGGTCAAAGCCTTCCGCCGGTCTATGGATCCCCGGGTCAAGCGGATGCTGGCCGCATCCATCGGCGCCTTCTGCGGGATCATGGTGGTGAGCGTGGCAGAATATACTTGGTACTATCCTCGAAATATGTTCACCTACTGGTTCCTGTTTGGCGTGATCGCCGCATGTGTCAAGCTGGTCAAGCTGGAGCAGAAGCAAAAATAAATCAAAAGGGCGTGCCGGCGCACGCCCTTTTCCTATTTTAGTATTCTAGTTCGGAGAGGAGGCCTGTCTGTGGCCCGACTATTGGTGACCGGAGGAGCGGGGTTTATTGGCTCCCACTTCATCCGCTGGCAGCAGAAAAATCATCCGGAGGACGAGCTGCTCTGCCTGGATAAGCTGACTTACGCCGGCAGCCTGGAGGCCCTGGAGGAGCCCAGAGCCAAGGGGCTGACGTTTGTCCGGGGGGATATCTGTGACCGGACGCTGGTCCTGGGCCTGCTGGAGGAATTCCGCCCCCAATATGTGGTCAACTTTGCCGCCGAGAGCCATGTGGACCGGTCCATTGCGGAGCCCGGGGTATTTGTCCGTACCAACGTGGAAGGAGTGCAGGTGTTGCTGGACGGTTGCCGGGCTGCGGGGGTGGAGCGATTCCATCAGGTATCCACCGACGAGGTCTACGGTCAGCTTCCTTTGGACAGGTATGACCTTCGCTTTGCCGAGGAAGATCCGATCCGGCCGTCCAGTCCATACTCCGCCGCCAAGGCGGCGGGGGATCTGCTGGTCCTGGCGGCCAGCCGGACCTACGGTCAGCCGGTGACCATTTCCCGGGGCTCCAACACCTACGGTTCCTGGCAGCACCCGGAGAAGCTCATTCCACGGATGATTTTGCTGGCCCTGGAGGACCGGCCCCTGCCGGTCTATGGCCAGGGGATCAACGTGCGGGACTGGCTGTATGTGGAGGACCACTGCGCCGCCATTGACGCCATTCTCCGCCGGGGCCGGTCCGGTCAGGTGTACAATGTGGGGGCAAGCTGCGAAAAAACCAATCTGGAGGTGGTAGGGGCCATCCTGAAGGCATTGAACAAGGCGGACAGCCTCATTACCTTTGTGGCCGACCGGCCGGGCCACGACCTGCGCTACGCGCTGGATTGGAGTAAGATGGGGAAGGAGCTGGGCTGGGCCCCCGCTATGGACTTCAACCGGGGGCTGGAGGAGACTGTCCGGTGGTATCTGTCTCATCGCAGCTGGGCTACCTGGCAGGCGGAAAGATAGCGTCAGACCGGAATTTGTGGTATACTGCAAGAGGGGTGAGAGAAATGCTGAACTGGGACGCTTTGCAGACAGCCTGTATGGGGTGTCAGCGGTGCGACCTGGCGGATACCCGGCATAATGTGGTCTTTGGGGAGGGCAACCGGCAGGCGGAGGTCATGTTCATCGGGGAGGGCCCCGGGGAGCAGGAGGATCTCACCGGTCGGCCCTTTGTGGGCCGGGCGGGGCAGCTGCTGGACGATATGCTCACCATGATCGACCTGGACCGTACCAAGGTGTATATTGCCAACATGGTGAAGTGCCGCCCCCCAGGCAACCGGGACCCGCTGAATATTGAGCAGGAGGCCTGCATCGGCTATCTGCGCAACCAAACCGCCCTGATCCGGCCTAAGATCATCATCTGTCTGGGCCGCATTGCCGCTATGCGCCTGATGAAGAGCGACTTCAGGATCACCCGGGAGCACGGCGTGTGGATGCAGAAGGCGGGGGTGTGGATGATGGCCATGTTCCACCCCTCCGCCCTGCTGCGGGATCCCTCCAAGCGGCCGGAGAGCTTTGTGGATCTGAAATCTCTCCAGGCCAAGATCCGGGAGGTCTGTACCCACACCTATTGAGCAAAACAGGAAGGAGCTGCCTATCCCTGGCAGCTCCTTCCTGTTATCTGTTATGGGGCTGCCGCAGCAACGTACAGCCGTTTAAAAGCAGGCTCACCGCCGTCAGCACCCCGGCGGCCAGCAGCATGGCACGGGCGGTGTCCATCAGGGTGCTCCAATCCTGGCATTGGATACCGCCATAAAAGTAGGCGCAGGCCAGCAGCACGGCCAGGGTACAGCAGCTCAGGCTGCACACGCTGAGCCGCAGATCCCGCCGGACCAGCCCGGCCAGTCCCAACCCCCAGGCCAGCAGACCCAGGCCCAGAGCGCCCAATAGGATCATAGTCACCAATATTGCCATAGCTCACGTCTCCTCCGGCACGTATTCCAGAATGTCCCCGGGCTGGCAGTCCAGGGCCTTGCAGATGGCCTCCAGGGTGGTGAAGCGCACCGCCCGGGCGTGGTTGTTTTTCAATATGGACAGGTTGGCCAGGGTGATGTCCACCCTGGCGGACAGCTCGTTGAGGCTCATCTTCCGCCTGGCCATCATCACGTCCAGGTTCACAACGATGGGCACGGGAACACCTCCTCAGATGGTCAGGTCGTTGTCCGCCTTCAGCTCCGCCGCCTGGCGGAAGAGGGCGGACATGACCAGACAGAGCAGCCCGGCCAGAAAGAAAAGCGGAACAAAGAGCATATTATAGCTGAACAGGGGAGCGGCGGACTGGACATAGCATATCCTCCAGATGACCCGTATCAGGGCAGCCCCGGAGATGAGGAAGCAGAACAGTGTCGCCCGCTGAAGGCAGACCGCGTTTGCGGCGCAGAAGGGAGTGCCGTTGAGGATGGTATCCAATACCCGGCGGCCCTGCCACAGGATGGCCGCTGTGCACACGCCGCAGAAGAGCAGGAAGAGGGTAAGCACCAAGGTGTACGGGGCAAGATCACCCCAGCCGGATACCAGTATCAGATAGAGTATGGTGCCGGGGGCGTATGTCAGATCTGAGGAGGCGCCGGCGGTCCCCGGACCGTGGAGCAGCGCCGTTAAGGGAAAACCACTGCTGGATACCGCGGACAGAATGGGCACCAGCGGCAGAACCAGCAGATTGCACACAAAGGTGATGGTGACCAGTATTTTCAGCGTGTGGGCCAGCTTCTGAATGCCGGTTCGCTCCATAGCGATCCCTCCTTTGGCACCATTGTACTACGGGCAACATTGTTTGTCAATGTATTTTTATTGTTTATCAATATTACCTGGCGAGGAAGTGAGGGGAATATGGTTTTTCTTGCATTGGGCCCGGGTTTCTAGTATAATAATTTGGATTATGGAGGCGGCCTCGCCGCCGGGATATGATACAAGGAAGTGCAGTCAATGAAGTACGATTTTGCCGCCATTGAACCCAAGTGGCAGAAGAAATGGGCGGAGGAAAAGACCTTCCGCTGCGAGAACCACAGCGACAAGCCCAAGTTCTACGCCCTGGTGGAGTTCCCCTACCCCTCCGGTCAGGGCCTGCACGTGGGCCACACCCGGCCCTATACCGCCATGGACGTGGTGGCCCGCAAGCGCCGGATGGATGGCTACAATGTGCTGTTCCCCATGGGTTACGACGCCTTCGGCCTGCCCACCGAGAACTACGCCATCAAAAACCACATCCACCCCGCCAAGGTGACCCACGACAACATCGAGAACTTTACCCGGCAGCTCCATATGCTGGGCTATTCCTTTGACTGGGACCGGGTCATCAACACCACCGACCCTGCCTACTACAAGTGGACCCAGTGGATCTTCCTCCAGCTGTGGAAGAAGGGCCTGGCCTACAAGACCACCATGCCCGTGAACTGGTGCACCTCCTGCAAGTGCGTGCTGGCGAACGAGGAAGTGGTGGAAGGGGTCTGCGAGCGCTGCGGCGCCCCCGTGGTCCGCAAGGAGAAATCCCAGTGGATGCTGAAGATCACCGAGTACGCCCAGCGGCTCATCGACGACCTGGACGACCTGGACTTTATCGAGCGGGTGAAAACCCAGCAGAAGAACTGGATTGGCCGCTCCACCGGCGCCGAGGTCACCTTTAAGGCTACCACCGGTGAGGATATCGTGGTGTTCACCACCCGGCCGGACACCCTTTTCGGCGCCACCTATATGGTCCTCTCTCCCGAGCACGCCCTGGTGAAGGGCTGGCTGGAGAGCGGAAAGCTGGCCAACGCTGATGAGGTACGTGCCTATCAGGCAGCCGCCGCCTCCAAGTCCGACCTGGAGCGCACCGAGCTCAACAAGGAAAAGACCGGCGTGTGCCTGGACGGCGTACGGGGCGTCAACCCTGTCAACGGCAAGGAGATCCCCATCTTCATCTCCGACTATGTGCTGGCCACCTACGGCACCGGCGCCATCATGGCCGTGCCCGCCCACGACGACCGGGACTGGGAGTTCGCCAAAAAGTTCGGCTGCGAGATCATTGAGGTGGTCTCCGGCGGCGAGGACGTGCAGAAGGCCGCTTTCACCGCCAAGGACGAGACCGGCATCCTGGTCAACTCCGACTTCCTCAACGGCCTGACGGTGAAGGACGCCATCCCCGTCATTACCAAGTGGCTGGAGGAGAAGGGCATCGGCGAGGCCAAGGTCAACTACAAGCTCCGCGACTGGGTGTTCTCCCGTCAGCGGTATTGGGGCGAGCCCATCCCCATGGTGTACTGCGAGAAGTGCGGCTGGCAGCCCCTCAGCGAGGATCAGCTGCCCCTGCTGCTGCCCGACGTGGATTCCTACGAGCCTACCGACGACGGCGAGTCCCCCATCTCCAAGATGACCGACTGGGTCAACACCACCTGCCCTCACTGCGGCGGCCCTGCCAAGCGTGAGACCGACACCATGCCCCAGTGGGCCGGCTCCTCCTGGTACTTCCTGCGGTATATGGACCCGGACAACGACAAGGCCCTGGCCTCCAAGGAGGCTCTGGACTACTGGAGTCCTGTGGACTGGTACAACGGCGGTATGGAGCACACCACCCTGCACCTGCTGTACAGCCGGTTCTGGCACAAGTTCCTCTATGACATCGGTGTGGTGCCCACCAAGGAGCCCTACCAGAAGCGCACCTCCCACGGTATGATCCTGGGTGAGGGCGGCGAGAAGATGTCCAAGAGCCGGGGCAACGTGGTCAACCCCAACGACGTGGTGGCTCAGTACGGCGCCGACACCATGCGCACCTATATCATGTTCATCGGTGACTTTGAGAAGGCCGCCTCCTGGAGTGACAACGCAGTGAAGGGCTGCAAGCGATTCCTGGACCGGGTGTGGAACCTGTCGGAGAACCTGACCGAGGACCTGGACTACACCGCCGCCAACGAGAGCGCCATCCACAAGGCCATCAAGAAGGTGGCCGATGATATCGAGGCCATGAAGTTCAACACCGCCATCGCCGCCCTCATGGCTCTGGTCAACGACTTCTACGCCAACGGCTGCTCCAAGGGGGAGTACAAGACCCTGCTGCTGCTGCTGTCCCCCTTCGCCCCCCATATGGTGGAGGAGCTGTGGGAGGCTCTGGGCTTCGCCGGGGAGGGCATGGCCTGCCAGCAGAGCTGGCCCGCCTACGACGAGAGCAAGACCATCGCCGCCCAGGTGCAGATGGCCGTCCAGGTGTGCGGCAAGCTGCGCGCCACCGTCACTGTGCCCATGGACAGCGACGAGGCCACCGTGGTGGCCGCCGCCATGGCCGACCCCAAGGTGCAGAAGTTCACCGAGGGCAAGCAGCTGGTCAAGACCATTCTGGTACCCAACAAGCTGGTCAATCTGATCGCCAAGTAAACAGAAAATACTGTGGGCGCTGCGGCGCACATTCCTGAAAACAGAAAACAGAGAGAGTGGACAGCCCTTATTATGGCTGTCCACTCTCTCTGTTTTTTTTTAAGGCAACACCGCACAGAAAAGTAAGCGTGATACAGCCCGACATGATATAATAAAAACATGGATAAACAGATGACAATGTCTGCGCTTAGTGATGAGCTGGCGCAGGT
>NZ_JACJLC010000140.1 GCF_016901955.1 Pseudoflavonifractor phocaeensis | reverse complement strand
TCCTCAAGCCTATTCTAACAAATTACGACTTGCTGCGTTAGAGACACCTGTGTTTCATTTTCCTTTGGTGCCTTGAAGCGCAGCGGAAAGGAATGGTCATAATTATGAACGAAAAGAGATATCTGAAGTGGTATAACAAGATCGGCTACGGCTCCGGTGACATTGCAGGTAATGTGGTGTATGCGTTCCTGACCTTCTTCGTTATGATCTACCTGTCCGACACCATCGGACTGAACCCCGGCATTATCGGCACCCTGATGGCAGTTGCCAAGATCTTCGACGGCATCTCTGATGTGATTTTCGGCTCCCTGATCGATAAGACCCACACCAAAATGGGTAAGGCCCGTCCCTGGATGCTGTGGCCTTACCTGGGCTGCGGTGTCTGCTTGTTCGCAATCTTCTCCATTCCCACTTCCTGGGGCAAGACCGCACAGTACGCCTTCTTCCTCATCTTCTACGTGATGCTGAATGCCGGCTTCTACACCGCAAACAACATCGCTTACTCCGCACTGACCGCTCTGGTTACCAAGAATGAAAACGAGCGTGTTCAGCTGGGTTCCCTCCGCTTCGTCTTCGCATTCACCACCAGCACCATCATCCAGGCTGTTACCTTCGGTCTTGTTGCACACTTCGGTAATGATGCCGCCGCATGGCGAATCGTCGCTCTGATCTATGTCGTCATCGGTATCATCTCCAACACCATCTCTGTCCTGTCCCTGAAGGAGCTGCCCGAGGACGAAAACGAAACCAAGAAGGACACCTCCGCTCCCGCTGAGAAGTACACCCTGCGTGAGGCAGCCGGTCTGCTGGTCAAGAACAAGTTCTATCTGCTGATCCTGGGCGTTTATCTGCTGACTCAGCTGTACACCGCCTTTACCGGTGTTGGTACCTACTACATGACCTATGTTTTGAAAGATGCAAACCTGATGGGCAAGTTCGCCACTGCACTGAACATCCCCATGATCATCGGCCTGCTGCTGGTGCCCACTTTGGTTGCAAAGCTGGGCGGCATGTACAAGATCAACTATAGCGGCTACGCTCTGGCTACCGTTGCAAGAATCCTGGTGATCGTGGCTGCTTACATGGGCAGTGTCCCCATGATGCTGGTTTTCACCGCTGTGGCTTCCCTGGGTATGTGCCCCCTGCAGGGCGACCTGAATGCGGTTATCGCTTCTGCTTCTGACTACACCTATCTGACCACTGGCAAGCGTATCGACGGCACCATGTACTCCTGCACCTCTCTGGGTGTTAAGATCGGCGGTGGCCTGGGTACCGCAATCTCCGGCTGGCTGCTGGCTGCCGCAGGATTCATTGAAGGCGGCGCCGCTGTTCAGCCTGACTCCGTGATTACCATGCTGAATGTTATGTACCTGTGGCTGCCCGCAATCTTCTGTGCACTGGTCACCTTCCTGCTGACCAAGCTGAATGTTGAAAAGGCAAAACAGGCTCTGCTGGCTTCCCGCAAGGCATAAGAAAAATCTTTCGAAAAGGAATTTAATCCTATGGAAAAACACTATGTATTCTCCGCTCCTGGCAGAACGGAAATCAGTGGAAACCATACCGATCACCAATGCGGCTGCGTTCTCGCAGCCGCGGTGAATCTGGAAACCGTGGCCGATGTCCGGCTGAATGGCGCCAACAATATCTGGGTCCAGTCTGAAGGCTATCCCACCATTAAAGTAAACCTGGATGACCTGTCCGTCCATGAGGAAGAAAAGAACACCACCGCCGCGCTGATCCGTGGTGTTGCTTCCAGCTTTGTCCAGAGAGGTGCCAAGCTGGAAGGCTTTGATGCGGTAGTAAACTCTACAGTCCTTCCCGGCAGCGGTCTCAGCTCCTCTGCAGCCTTTGAGGTTCTGTTCGGTACCATCCTGAATGAGCTGTTCTTCGACAAGAAGCTGACCGCTGTTGAAATCGCTCAAATTGGGCAGTATGCAGAAAATGTCTACTTCGGCAAACCCTGTGGCCTGATGGATCAGATGGCATCCAGCGTTGGCGGTCTGGTTTACATCGACTTCGAGAATCCTGAAAATCCTGTAATTGAGAAAATCAATTTTGACCTTGCCAAAGCTGGCTACGCCCTGTGCATCATCGACAGTGGCGCGGATCACGCAGACCTGACGGATGAATACGCTGCGATTCCCTACGAATTAAAAGAGGTCTGTGATTTCTTCGGCAAAGAAGTTCTCCGTCAGATCCCTGAAGAAGACTTCCTTGCAGCCCTTCCGAAACTGAGAAACCATGTTTCTGACCGGGCAATTCTCCGGGCGATCCATGTTTATCAGGAAAATAAGCGCGTAGAGGTTCAGGCTGCTGCCCTTCGCAATGAAGACCTGTACGCATTCTTCCATCTCGTTCGCCAGTCCGGACATAGCTCCTGGATGTATCTGCAGAACATCTATCCCTCCGGATCAATTATGAAGCAGGAAGTGGCTCTGGCGTTGTGCGATACACTCTTACAGGGTAAAGGCGCTTACCGTGTCCATGGCGGTGGCTTTGCCGAAACCGTCCAGGCATTTGTGCCTTTCGATCTGCTTCCTAAGTTCAAAGAGGGAATTGAAAATGTACTTGGTGAAGGAAAATGCCATGTACTGAATATCCGCAACGATGGCGGTATCCGAATCCAATAATTCGGAGAATATAACTACTTAGCATATCTGAATTTCACTAGATAAATAACACGATCCTCAGTCATTCCGGAACGAGTTGGAGGATGACTACTCCAACTCGTCCGGCCAACCCTTAGAATAAAGGAGTGTTTTTATACGAACATCAATGAGAATATTTCCGCTTTGGTGCAGTATGGCTTGGACAGGAAACTGATCGAGCCCTGCGACAAGGCGTTTATTATAAACCAGCTGCTTACTCCCCAGCAGCTGGATAGTTTTGAACCTGCAGAAGTCCGTCCCATGCCTCTGGAGCAGATCCTGAAGAATCTGACGGATGACGCAGTGAATAGAGGTATCATCTCCGATGATATCACCAGCCGGGATCTTTATGATACCAAACTGATGGGAATCCTGACCCCGCCTCCCAGAGAAGTGCGCAGCACCTTCGAAGCGCTGTATGAGGAAAATCCCAAGACTGCCACAGACTGGTTTTACAAGTTCTCTCAGGATACCGATTACATCCGCCGTTACCGGATCCAGAAGGATATGCGCTGGAAGACTGTGACGGATTACGGCACGCTGGATGTGACCATCAACCTGAGCAAGCCTGAAAAGGACCCCAAGGCTATTGCCGCAGCCAAGGCGGCACCTCAGTCCGGATATCCCAAGTGCCAGCTGTGCGCTGAGAACGAAGGCTATGCAGGCCGGATGAATCATCCCGCCCGGCAGAACCACCGGATCATTCCCATCACCATTGGCGGTAAACCCTGGTACTTGCAGTACAGCCCCTATGTCTATTACAACGAGCACTGCATTGCATTTAATGCGGAGCACACTCCTATGAAAATCGATAAGGCAGCCTTCGAGAAGCTGCTGGACTTCGTCACCATCTTCCCTCACTATTTCATCGGCAGTAATGCAGACCTGCCCATCGTGGGCGGCAGCATCCTGAGCCATGAGCATTTCCAGGGTGGATGCTATACCTTCCCCATGGAGAAGTCCCCCGTGGAGCGTAAGATCGTCTTCAATGGCTTTGAGGATGTGAAGGCAGGCATCGTGAAGTGGCCCATGAGTGTCATCCGTCTGACCTGCCCGGACAAGCAGCGGATCGCGGATCTGGCAGACCATATCCTGCAGTCCTGGCGCGGTTATTCTGATGCAGATGCCTTTATCTTCGCGGAAACCAACGGTGAACCCCATAATACCATCACGCCCATTGCCCGCCGCAGGGGAGAGGACTACGAGATGGATCTGGTCCTGCGTAACAACATTACCACGGAGGAACATCCTCTGGGCGTATTCCATCCCCATGCAGAGCTGCATCATATCAAGAAGGAGAATATCGGCCTGATCGAAGTGATGGGTCTGGCTGTGCTGCCCTCCAGACTGAAGCAGGAACTGGCAGACCTGGAAGAAGCCATTTTGATGGACAAGCCCATTACTGGCGAGCTGGAGAAGCACGCTAAGTGGGTTCAGCAGTTAAAGGAAACCCATACGTTTACAACGGACAATACCGCATGCATTCTGAAGCTGGAAGTTGGCAAGGTGTTTGCCAAGGTACTGGAGCATGCTGGTGTCTATAAGAGAAATATGGATGGCGAGGCAGCTTTTGACCGCTTCATCCGCTATGTAAATCGGGAGGTATAAAGGTTGAAACATTGCGATTTAAGTACCATTCCGAAAAAGAGCGCACAAAACCACGCCCCCTAAAAGTGGGCGAAAAATAAAGTTATGCTTAAAGCCTAAGCAGTAGT
>NZ_JACJLC010000139.1 GCF_016901955.1 Pseudoflavonifractor phocaeensis | reverse complement strand
ACCGGCATCAAGCCCGTCCCCACCTACGCCGACATCGACGGCATCTGGTCTGAGAAGTACATCGAGTACGCCACCGTCATGGGCATCATCGCCGGTGACGGCGCCGGCAACTTCAACCCCAAGGACACCCTGACCGCTGAGCAGTGCGCCAAGATGCTGCTGACCTCCATGGGCTACAAGGCCGAGGTGTTCGGCTTCGTGGGCAACAGCTGGGCTGTCAACACCAACCGCTACGCCAACGAGGCCGGCCTGTATGAGGATCTGAGCGACATCACCCCCTCCGATCCCATCAGCCGCGACGACGCCATGCAGATGGTGTACAACGCCATCCAGTCCCCCCTGATGGTCCGCTCCTGGAACCAGAACCAGGCTACCGGTGAGGTCACCGAGGTCTATGTGCTGGCCGGAACCAACAACGTCAACTACAACGACCTGCTCCTGGACAAGTTCGACGGCACCATCGAGCTGGGCTATCTGATTGGCTGGAACTATGACGACGTGAAGGGCGTCTGGACCTATACCTTCACCTCTACTGACGAGGATCAGGATGACAATTTCGACAACACCATCTTCGGCGGCCCCTCTATCACTGGTGCCGACGACGGCGTGGGCGCCACCCTGACCCTGAAGTCCACCGTGGACTACACCGGCTTCTATGGCCAGCAGGTCAAGGTGATCTACAACGTTCAGAAGAACGACGTGATCTATGGCGTGTTCGCCAACGACAGCTCCGTCATCGTCTCCGGCGCTTCCGGCGATATCCAGAAGTATGACGACACCCTGCGCACCGTGCGCATCGACGATGTGGACTACAAGCTGAACAACACTGCCGCCAACATTGACGTCTACTATACCAATGAAGGCCTGAAGGCAGATGCTAACGGTAATGACTTTGTCCAGAATCTGGCCGAGCTGACTAACAACCACCTGAACGAGGCCTACACCTTCAAGCTGGTGGACAACAACGACGACGGCAAGATTGACGCCATGATCCTCACTCCTGTGGTGGTGGCCGAGATCACCTACCTGGGCAAGAACACCCTGAACCTGGATCAGCATGTGGATGGCTCTCAGAGCCTCAGCCTGGACGACATCACCATCTATGAGGGCTATGCCAAGGGCGACTGGGTGTATGCCATCTCCGCCGCCAACTCCGCCACCTGCCTGCCCACCTTTGAGAAGGCTGAGCTGATGACCGCCACTGTGGACGGCGTCCGCGGCGACAACAATGCCAACACCTACACCGAGTATCTGCTGGACGGTAAGTGGTACAATGCGGCTGCCGGCTATACTCTGGACGACGCCGAGGTCAACGATACTGTGGAGTACGTGACCCTGGGCTCCACCGTGTTCCACATGGAGATCACCGACGCCGCCTACACCACCAAGGACATCGCTATGGTGGTCACCGCTGGTGTCGAGAAGAGCACCAACGACTCCAGCGTTTCCGGTGATGTTGTGAAGGCCAAGCTGCTGCTGGCCGACGGCACCACCACCACCGTCACCGTCAGCAAGATCTATCTTGCTGGTGTTGAGAATGAGATCGACGCCACTGTGGCTGCCGATGTGACTGCTGTTCAGGGCCTGATCGGCGACCTGGTTACCTACCGTGTGGACGGCGGCGACTATGAGCTGGCTCAGGTCTACATGAACAACGCTGATGACAACAACCTGGCCGGCTTCAAGGATTACGCCGCTGGCGATGGCTACGACGACGGCAAGATCGCCGGCAAGGATCTGGCGGACGACGCTATCGTCTTTGTCCTGGGCGGCGCTAAGGACACTGCCAGCTCTGCCAACAAGTGCAAGGTGTACACCGGCCGCGAGCTGAAGAACGCCTACGGCACCAAGACCTTTGGCGCCGATGGTCAGGTCCTGGTGAGCACCGAGAACGGCTTCAACTATGCCAAGGTCGCCGTGCTGGTCAACGCCACTCTGCCCACCATCACCACCGGCACCAACTATGGTTACCTGGTGAAGACCCCCTACCGCTCCAGCGAGGACGGCACCCAGTACCTGAACTTCACTCTGTGGACTGCCGACGGCGCCGTGGAGGGCAAGTTTGAGACCACTGATGCTCCCGCCGCCTATCCCGCCGGTGAGATGATCACCTATGACGTGAAGGCCGAGGGCGAGTTCAAGAACGTCAACCTGGTGAAGAACTCTCAGACCGTGGCCGTGGTCGGCTGGGACGAGGCCAAGGGCAAGATCGAGTTTGACGACGGCGTGGTCAGCGAGATCGACGACGAGACCATCATCATCTACGTGGACTCCCACGACCAGGAGGGCGCCGAGGGCGGCTCCATCCAGATCGGTGAGGACACCATCGGCAACGACGGCATCGCCGATCAGGCCAACGTCCGCTATGTGGGCACCACCACCAAGGTTTCCATGCTGCTGGTGGACGTGGAGAACGACATGGCTGACTCCGCGGTCGCCTCTTCCCTGAGCGGCCTGCTCACCGCCGGCCAGATCCAGAACGCGCTGGCCAACGCCGCTGCTCGTACCGGTACCGCCAAGGTGGTTTCTCTGGATGCTTCCGGTATCAGCGGTGACATCGCTGTTAATGTTGGCGCCGGTCAGACTCTGAACGTCACCAAGCTGCCCACTGCCGGCAACACCCTGACCGTGAAGCTGACTGATACTACCGCCGTGCTGCAGGCTGGCGGCGTAGAGATCGCTAAGGGCAACGACATCGTTTCTCTGTCTCGTGCCGCTGTGGTTCCCACCTTCTCCGTGGTCTTTGGCGACAAGAAGGTTACCGTGGAAGCTATTGGTATTGAGACTGTGAACGAGACCATCAACGGCAACGCCCTGGCCGGCATCGGTGTGAAGACTGTGGCTGCCGGCACTAACGTGACCCTGAACGTGGAGCTGACCAACGGTACTATGGCTACTGAGGGCAATGTCACTGTCAACGGTGCCGCTTCCGGTGCCATCACCACTACCGATGAGGATTCTGTGGTTGAGAACGTGAACGGTATTCCTACCGTTACCAAGGGTAAGGCCGATGTAGACGCTTCCAAGCTGAACGATGGCGCCATTGTGAATGTGGCCGCCGGCGCTAAGGCTGTCGTTGACGTGAGCAAGCTGAGCAGCGGCAAGAGCGTTACCTTTACTGCTGATGCCGCTGAGCCGGGCGCCGGAACCGCGGACGGTGTTGTCACCATCAAGACCAGTGATAAGGACGAAGGCACCGACTACTTTGAGATGCTTTCCGGCGCTGACAGCCTGACTGTCAGCAAGGTCGGCGAGCAGGTGGTTATTGAGGCCGCTGGCGAGATGACTGCTACGAACCTCAATGTTCCCGATGGCACCACCCTGTATGTGGGCAAGGGCGACAAGCTGACTGTTCCTGCTGAAGGTAAGGTCAGCGGCGCCATTGTCACCTACGACCGGCCTGCTTTCACTGAGGGCGGCTTTAAGGGTACCATTGTCGGCGACCAGCTGGACAACCGTGAAGATGCCAAGACTGTCATGGATCTTAACAATACCGAGGGCAGGAAGAACTGGTACACGCTGCCTGTTCTTGAACTGGATCAGACTGTGTCTGTCAGCGGCGATAAGACTACCCTGAAGCTGTCCGGCACTCTGACCGCGATCACGAAGGATAACTTTGCTGATTACCAGACCGGCATTTCCGAATGGTTTGGCAAGGAGATCGAGGACTATGACGCCTTTGTGGATGCGATGGTGGCTGATGACTCCATCAAGGCCATCACTAAGGAGCCCGGCGAAGGTGAGACCCTGAAAGTTGCCTATGTGCTTGTAAAGGCATATGAGGACGGCAAGGGCAAGAACAACGTGACGCTGGTGGTGGAGAACGCCGATGGTGATGTGGTTTTTGCCAAGGATAATGACGATACTAAAACTACCTACGGCATGACCGTTGACATCAGCGGCCTGAGCTTCTAAGCAAAGTAAAGTATCCAGATCCAACCCATGAAATTCCCCCGGGCATTTTTGCCCGGGGGAATTTTATTTAGGTTGTCTTGGTGGAGTAGTTCAGCGAAATGCGATATATTGGTAGCCATATCCGCTGACATTCGACTCACTGTACTCTCCATAGCTGCACTGAAACCCTTCCGTTACAATTTCTATGCCGCCGCAGGGAGTACCTGGAATGGCGAGCCCGCCCAAGGCGTGTGAGTTTCGATTTCCCGTCTTGACTTCCACGATCACCGCCTTGGGCTTGAAACCCAGGGAGATGATACGCTCCGCTTCGCCGTCGCCCCGATAATTCCCAACCACGATGCCTATCTTGCTGTCCGCCGTTTCCTGTGCGGTGCTGGCGGCGCTCTGGGCCGCCGTTGCGGCAGAAACGGCGTTGCTGGCCGTGCTCTGGGCGGCGGCGGCGTTGGTGTTGGCGGTGTTGGCCGTGGATTGGGCCGCGGCGGCGGCGGACGCGGCGCTGTCGGCCGTGTCCTGGGCGGTCTTGAGCCCCGCGTCGATCTTGGACAGATCGGTGTTGAAGTCCGTCCGCACAAAGACGTCCTCCGGCACCCACTGGTGCAGCCCATAGTTTGCTGTGTACGTTGCCATAAACATGCCTCCTTTTTCTTTGACCTTCCCCCCACAGGGGG
>NZ_JACJLC010000138.1 GCF_016901955.1 Pseudoflavonifractor phocaeensis | reverse complement strand
AGTGTGCTTCCTCCCCAATCTAATTTTATAAGAAAGGCGACCGTTTGTCTGCTCTCTTTCATCCCTATTTGTGCCGAGAGCGAAGCGGTCGGCATGGTGATTATGATGACGAAACAGGAGGCAAGCGAGCGCTACCAGATCCCCATGCACATCCTGAGCGAATATGAAAGCTGGGGGCTCTGCGGGGCGGTAAAAGAAGTGATGGGGGCCTGGCAGTACGACGACACGGATCTGGAACGGCTGAGCACCATCCTGACGCTCCATGACCTGGGCTTTACCACATCGGAGGTGGAGACTTATATGCGCCTGCTCCTGGAGCAGCCCCACACGGAGGAGCAACGACTCAGAATGCTGGAGGAAAAGCGCACAGCTGCTCTGGATGAGATACACTTTAAGGAGCGCCAGCTCCAGCGGCTGGATTACCTGCGCCATGAGATACGCAAGACACAAACCACGCCAGGAGGAGGCACCAAAAAATGAAACGACTGTTTACGATTCTAATCACTTTGACTCTGCTGCTTGGCCTGACGGCCTGCGGCCAGGTGGAAACCCAGAGCAACCCCGGCCAGTCCCAGACGCAGCAGGAGGGGATATCCTCCAAGGAGGAGTCGTCCACTCCCAACCAATCCACCCCTCCCGCTTTCTCCACGCCGGAGGCAGGCGAATCTGACGTGGAAACACCGGAAGACGGCGTTCTGGTGGCCTACTTCTCCGCCACCGGCAACACCGAAGGCATTGCCCAGCATCTCCAGAGCATCCTGGATGCCGACCTCTATGAGATCGTTCCGGAAGTGCCGTACACCGACGAAGATCTCAATTACAGCAATGACAACTGCCGCGCCAACCAGGAGCAAAATGATCCTGCCGCCCGGCCCGCCATCACTGGTACTCTGGAACATCCGGAGAACTACAATGTGGTGTTTCTGGGCTACCCCATCTGGTGGGGGCAGGCCCCCAAGGTGATTTACACCTTCCTGGAGAGCTGTGACTTCGGCGACGCCACTATCGTTCCCTTCTGCACCTCCGGCTCCAGCGGTATCGGCTCCAGTGCCGACGGCCTGCAGGAACTGACGGAAAACGCTCGGTGGCTGGATGGCCAGCGGTTCAGCGGCAGTGCGTCCCAGAACACTGTGGCTTCCTGGGTGCAGGGACTGGATCTCCCCGAATCTTCTCCGGTATAAGAGCGGCCATGATGTTCAGAGCTTGAGGTTTTCCAGCCTGGGCATGTGCTGCATCGGCCACGGCAGCGGCGAGGCAGTTTTTGCCAAAGTTGAGAATCTGCTGAAAGTATGATATACTACCGCCGTATATGGAGCAGAATCAACTTTTGCCTGGCATTTCGAATGACACAACCTTATCAGTGAACCATGTAAAAGCTGACAGCTGGAGATAAAAAGCAAGAGCCGGAACTACAGGGGGAAATTATCTTGAAATTTGACATTCAAAACTTAACATGGACACGAGAACCAAAGAGTTGTGTGATCACACAGGATCGAATCGAAATTGTCACGAAACCCCACACGGATCTTTGGCAAAGAACCTATTACCATTTCCGCAACGATAATGCTCCCGTATTGCAGATGGAAACGGAAGAAACGTTTTTTTCCTTTGTGGTAAAAACGGAATTTTCGGAAAGCCATCACCGCTTTGACCAGTGTGGGGTTGTGCTGTATCTGGACAGTGAAAACTGGCTGAAGGGTTCTATTGAATATGAAAATGAGACCTTTCAGCACCTGGGCAGTGTGGTGACCAATCACGGCTATTCTGACTGGGCGACCACGGAGATCTCTGCCCATATAAAATCCATGTGGTACCGCTTAAGCCGCAGAGAAAATGATTTTTGCATCGAGTGCTCGGAAGACGGTAAGTCATTCCATCAGATGCGCATCTGTCACCTGAATGAAGCTGAGGGAAAAATATCCTTTGGCATTTACGCCTGCAGCCCTGAGGACTCGTCCTTCCGCGCGGCTTTCACCAATATGGAAGTAACAGACTGCAAATGGATGGCACATGACGGGCAGGCTCCAGACGACAGTATTTGAGTTCAAAAAGGCCGACTGTGGACAATAACAAAGTATCAGCAGCAGCGCCTCCGAAGGCAACATCTTACGATGTGCTTCCGGAGGCGCTGCTGCTTACTTCTATGTTGGAAATTCTGCGACAGTTTACCAGTCCGCAGAACTTCTCACTCATGGATGCCAGTGTAGTCTGTTCCATCCCTTCCTTGACGGCATTCTCAATCCCGTGGTACGGGATTTCCAGCACTTTGCGGACATTCTATGCCACCGTGCAGGGACGGCCCTCGCAGAAATGAATCTCAACCAGAGAGGGGCCCCCTTTAGGTTCCAGTACGCTATAGATCAGATACAATGTGATTTGGGATGGATCGACACACAGCTGGGCACCGTGATAAGCCCTGCTTTTTTCAACGCGCTGAAAATGTTGCGGATTACAACCAGATCGCTGCCGGTACTTTTATGCTCTCTGCTGCCAGCCTGATGCTGAAGAAGGTATGCTCTGAGTGGAAAGATTGCGAACTGTTTCTTTGACTACGGACAGTCCACCTTAACACCGCCATTCAGTTCCTTATCGGAACACTGAAAGCGGTATTTTTTATAGCCCCTCGTCTATCATTTTCATCAAACCATACACCGCAGTCCATGGGCAGAAAACTTACCACCTTGCGAGAGCGTACGGTTCGCATCCGTAAGGTCGTCGGTTCGATCCCGATTAGGTCCACCACAAAAAGCCGTGAAACCATAAGTTTCACGGCTTTTTTGCAACTTTTTTCTAAAAATAGTGGGCCCGTAGCTCAATCGTTTCCGCCCTGTTTCCTGCACCAGCCCCCGCTCTGTTCGCATCCGCTGTTCAGGATACCAGAAACGATCATTATTTTTGTTCTCCGCCCCTCGAGAAAAGCCAAAAAGATCTGGAAATGAATGATTCATGTCCAAGCATATTGTACAAGACGGTTCGCATTCCCTTTGTGCAGTGTTTCCAGTATCTACGCCGAAAGCACCTCAGAGACATATAGCCCGCTTTAGAAAATTTTTTCTTAGATGTAAAAATGTGTGTAAAGTATGATTACTCGGCACAAAAATAGGCCTCGCAAAGAAGCATTCTTTGCGAGGCCTGTTATATATTCAAATACGAAAAGGACATTCTTTTAAACTCCGACAACCTTAAATATCCGAGTTATTGTGCCTTTTGGGGCGTTGCTTATTTTGCATCTGAGAAGATGGGTTCCATAGTAAGACAAGTCTCTGGAGAAAGTGAACATATTATTATCTTCCGCCTGTCCCTTGAAATATATTTCTTGATGCGAACTATGAGTGCCTATTCCACCGTTAGAAACTTCCCATACAACACGAACCTTCTCAATTGGGTCAATAATTCCACCTGCTGTTTTTAGCTTAAAATATAGCTTTCCCCCAACAC
The DNA here is from genome assembly GCF_016901955.1 of Pseudoflavonifractor phocaeensis. Lineage (GTDB taxonomy): Bacteria > Bacillota > Clostridia > Oscillospirales > Oscillospiraceae > Flavonifractor > Flavonifractor phocaeensis_A. The sequence continues at coordinate 1,158 of NZ_JACJLC010000138.1, read as the reverse complement.
TAAGCTTACTACCGTTAGGAACTGATTTTTCTTCTCCATTTTGAGAATATGTACATTCAATAGTAGCGCTCAAACTACGTGCTGCTGTTTGAATTTCGCAAAATCTCGAGGGTACCACAGTATAGTTCCCGTTGCTTGAAATAAATCCAAGTAAATGTCCATAATTGTTTGTGCTATAAACTTGGCTGTGACTACTATATTTTTCTTTTAAAAATCAAGCCGAAACCTGATTATCCCTTGAAAACACTGTATCCACGGGCATTTCAGACGGGTCTAAACCGCCTCATTTACTACGATTTTACTACTGTTGAGTGAGCCTTGACACGCTGAAAGACCACGAAATGCCGAGATATGGATACAGAGCCTGTCAATCGGGGCCTCCGCCCCGTGACCATACAACTGAATACAGACCGGCCATCGGCCGGGGCAACGCCATAGGTAACTCAAACCTGTGGCGTTTTTTTATGCCCTGCCAGGGGCACTCAAAACTGTATGAAAACGGGTGGGAAATCCCCGGCTTTTTCGCCTGTGAGCGGCGTTAACGAACCCGTCCATATCCTTTCCCTCTTGGGAGGTCAGGCGGTGATACAGGGGCGCAAAACCACCGAAACGAACACTTTTCAAAACCGAAGAAAGGAGGAGTCCGGTATGGCGGTATTCCGCATTGAGAAAACCCGCGACTACACGGTGATGTCCAACCATCACCTGCGGGACAAGTCGCTCTCGCTGAAAGCGAAGGGCCTTCTCTCCCTCATGCTCTCCCTGCCGGAGGAGTGGGACTATACCACCAAGGGGCTGGCCCGGATCTGCAAGGATGGCGTTGACAGTATCTGCGCCGGGGTGCGGGAGCTGGAGGAACACGGGTATGTGATCCGCCAGCGGGTCCGCAACCCCAACGGTCAGCTCGGCGCCATCGAGTACACCATCCTGGAGCAGCCCCGCCAACCTGAACCGGGAAAACCTGAACGGGGAAATCCAGTCTTGGATAATCCTGAACAGGCTTACCCTGTCTTGGAAGAACCTGAACAGGGAAACCCCGCACAATTAAATACTAGGTCCTGTTTGAAAAATCAGAATTAATGTGCTACATCACCAAAATAGCCACAGATGCAAGATACACAAAAGCTAAGAACGAGGCATCTAGCTTATCATATCTGG
>NZ_JACJLC010000137.1 GCF_016901955.1 Pseudoflavonifractor phocaeensis | reverse complement strand
CGTCCTGGTAGACCTTCACCTCCCCGCCCGCCGCCTTGCGGCACAGGTCCAGCTGGCCGCTGATGGAAAGGCTGTCCTTTTTCAGCAGGGACTGGCGGGCATAGGCCGCGTTATACTTCATGGCCATGGTCAGGAGATCTGTCTGGTCTGCTGGCTCCGCAGGGAGCGCAGCAGCGCCGCGCACGCCCTGCGGGCATCCCGGATGGCCTCCTGCTGTTTCTCCGCCGTCTCATACTGGGGGTGGGTGTGCTTCACTGTCATGGGAATCCCTCCTCCCTCCACCTTATGAGAGGAGGGATGGGAAGATGCCCCGCTGCCCGTAAAACGGATGACCTTGTTTGCCCGTGTCATGGAGATCTCCCTTTCTGCTTCCGCAGGGGGGCGTCTTGGATCGGCAGGTAGATTGTTTTCATTGCCTTCGTTCCTTTCCTGGCGGCCATGCCGCGTTTTGGAAAACAAAACACCGTGCAGGGGCAAAGCCTACACGGTGTTCCGGGTCAGGAACGAAATCGGTCCCTGCAAGGATCCCTCTTGCCCCAACAGGCAAAAAAGGGTATACTATCCTTGCGGTGTGGACGCGGTCCATTGTGTAGGTGGTACAGCACCTGCGCAGACACGGGGGAGTTGCCGCTCTCCCGTGTTGCCGTTATTTTATTTTCTGATGATATTGTATAGTATACGGTTGCGTATATCAAGCGGTATTTTGCACAAATATGTGCAACCGTATATGTCTATATGTAATAATGGACTATGCCACACAATTTGATATACTGAAAGTAAGGGGGTATTGAGTATGGCACCTACAGATGCACAGCGGAAAGCTCGCAATAAATGGTTGGCAGAGAAGGTTGAAACATTAAACATTAGGGTCCCCAAGGGTGAAAAATCCCGTATTCAAGCTCATGCTGCAGCCTGTGGGGAATCTACCAATGCGTTTGTTTGCCGCGCGATCAATGAAGCTATTCAGCGGGATAAAAAGTTATAATCTCAAACTTTGCACCCTTGAAAATCTAACTTTTTTGAGATAATGGAAATAAAAAATGTGCAGCCCCTCAAATGTGTTAAAATGAAATTTCCACACAATAACATATAAGTCGCCTTATATCTATTGCCACTTGCCACCAATATAAGGTGCCTTATTTGCGCGGTATGACATCTTCTGTAATAGCATTGGATTTGGTATGATGATAGGTAGCGGGGGGATTGTATATGGCAAAAACAAGTGAAGCTCAGCGCAAAGCGATTGCCAAGTGGCAAAAAGAAAAGGTGGAAGATATTAAATTCCGTGTCCCCATGGGCGAAAAGGCGGTCATCAAAGCCCACGCCGACCAACGGGGTGAATCTGTCAACGCTTTTTTACTCCGGGCCGCCCGCGAGACAATGGCGCGAGACCGGGAACAGTCATAAACTGCATCTTTACAGCGCCTCGCTGACAAATAAAAAGATCCCATCTGGAATGAACCGGAGGAGGGATAGGAAGGTGCCCTATTGCCCGTGTCATAGAGATCCCCCTTTCTGTTTCCACAAGGGGACACCTTGGATTGGCAGGTAGATCGGTTTCATCGTCATCGTTCCTTTCCTGGCGGCCAAGCCGCGTTTTGGAAAACAAAACACCGTGCAGGGGCAAAGCCTACACGGTGTTCCGGGTCAGGAACGAAACCGGCCACTGAAGAGATCCCTCTTGCCCAGACAGGCAAAAAAGGGTATACTATCCCTGCGGTGTGGACGCGGTCCATTGTGTAGGTGGTACGGCACCTGCGCAGGTATGAGGGAGTTGCAGCTCCCTCATACTGCCGTGTTTCATTTTCTATATGCAGTATATCATATGGGGTGCCCTGTATCAATTGGCGTTTTCACTGAATATAGGGGGCCCTGTATATACATAATCCCAATATACAGCAAGGCTGGTTTCTGTTATCTTATCTTATGGGGGGAATTTGATATGGCACCAACTGATGCGCAAAAAAGGGCAACTGCCAAATGGCATAAAGAAAAAGTTGAAGATATTAAATTTCGTGTCCCCATGGGCGAAAAAGCGGTCATCAAAGCCCACGCCGACCAACAGGGTGAATCTGTCAACGCTTTTTTACTCCGGGCCGCCCGCGAGACGATGGCACGGGACCGGGAACAGTCGTAAACTGCATCTTACAGCGCCTCGCTGACAAATCAAAAGATCCCATCTGGAATGAACGTTTGAGCTGCCCCATCTTGTGCGGACAGTACAAAAAAGGACCCTGGTAGGAAAGATTAAGTTTTAGTCGGAGAGGCGCCGTACCAGCGGCGCCTCTCCAGTCTTTAACTGGATGCGCTCATGGTTGTAGAAGTAAATATAGCGGTCAATCATCTCGTTGGCTTGTGAGAAGGTGGCCGGCTTGTGGCGGTAAATGCATTCCGTTTTGAGAATAGAGAAGAAGTTTTCTGCCATTGCATTGTCATAAGGATTTCCGCGTCTTGATATGGACGGCGTAATGCCGTATGCTTGAGTCAGGTTGAAGTATGCTTGAGAGGTGTACTGAAATCCTTGGTCGCTGTGGAGCTGTAACTCCGCAGCGGCCCTCTTTTTCTCTTGCCTCATGGCCAGATGAATGGTGTCCAGAACCAGATTCACCGTCTGCTGTGTTCCAGTCTTGTAGGCGACGATGCTGTTGTCATAGAGATCCCGGATCATGGACTGAGTCCTTCCCGAAATGATTGAGCGGTGGTTCCGGAGCCTGAAAACAGAGCTGATTTATGTCAATGAATTTACTGCGCCCAGGCAGCTGCGGCAGGCCATCCGAGGCTATGTGGAGTATTATAACTGCCTGCGCCCCCATGAAGCGCTGGGCTATGCCACGCCTGATGAGGTCTATCATACAAGCTTCTGCGTCGCCTGACCGCCGGCCTTGACCGGATGTGCCCGGCCTGTTGCGGCCACTCGCAGCGAGGGTGCGACGGAGTCAGAATGCACAAGCGCCCGCCTCGCACAATGGGCCAGTGTAACAGGCCAAACCCATCCCCTCAAGGCAACCTGCTCACGCAGGCGGCTGGCGGCTGCTCCCTGCAAAGCCTGCGGCTCGGGCACCCTCAAAGTCAGAATATGTTCACGATAAAATTTCCCTAAGTGGTCTTGACAAGGGGACCATTATAAATGGCATGGCTTCAGTGTGTCCCGATTCGGCACTTCTAAGGAAATCGTGAAAGGGATTTTGCTCTGTATGTTCGATGGAGACCTGTGGGATGTGGACACTCCATAGTTAGCTGCCCAAATTGCACTTTGCAGCATTGTCTGCGGCCGCCTGAGACATACTCTGGCGGCCGCAGAGTGGCTACTCCTCAATAATTATAGTCGATATAACTGCAAATGTATGTCGGATGTATTGCACTTTGAGATTTAATTGCGTATAATAAGTATGGAGGTGATTGTGATGTTGAGCCCCACTACACTGAGATTGGACAGTGATGTCAAGAAAAGTGCATCTGAGGTTGCGGCGGAGATGGGACTCTCCCTTAGTTCGGTGATGAATGTCCTCTTGCGACAATTCGCCAATGATAAAGGGTTTGCGGTGCCCCCCCGGGTCGCATCAAGTGAGCGGTCCAAAGAAGGCCCGAAGACCTTCTTTGACATGACTCCAGCGGAAATTGAGGCCGCCTGTAAAAAAGCGGTCGCTGAACGAGATGGGAACCCGACCATGGACTATGTCACCCGACTGGACAAGGACACAGGCCGAATCATAAAGAAGTATAAGGACGGGAGAGTGGAATATGTTCTCACCTGATACCTCAGGTCAGGCCCCCAGAATCCTGGTCTTTGCAGGCCCAAACGGTTCTGGTAAGTCCACCGTGACCAGTCAGGTTCAGGTGGTCGGGACCTATATCAATGCAGACGCCATAAAGGCTGACAGTGGCTGTACGGACCTGGAGGCTGTACAGGAAGCGGAAGCGCTCCGGGAGATGAGCTTGAAATTCCGCTTGGACTTCACCTTTGAGACCGTCCTGTCGACCAACCGGAATTTGGATCTGCTGCGAAGAGCGAAAGAGGCCGGATATCATGTGCTTTGCATATTCATCCTCACAAATGACCCGCAGATAAATGTGCGGCGTGTGATGGAGCGGGTCTCCGCAGGCGGACATGATGTCCCTGTTGATAAAATCATTTTCAGATATCACCGCTCACTTGCCAATCTTCCAGAGTTGGTCCGCATTGCAAATGAGACCTATATCATTGACAACTCGGGCGATGAACCAGCCAGAATCTGCTCGGTTATTGGCCGCAGCGCAGAGGTCTGCCCCAATGAGTTCTGGTCACAGGAGGCTATCTTGGAGCTACTGGACCCCAAACATCCAGGATAGAAAATAGCCGGCGGTTCATTCCGATGGGATCTTTTTATTCTGTTGAACCGTAGGGCACAGGGCATTGGCGTCACGGCACGCTCAAAAGCTTTCACAATCGAAATCTGCCTTGAGAAGGATCCAGTGGCTCTTCTTATTCAGCGCGCAGCGATACGTATGGGTCGCTTCATCATAATCACCATGCCGACCGCTTCGCTCTCGGCACAAATAGGGATGAAAGAGAGCAGACAAACGGTCGCCTTTCTTATAAAATTAGATTGGGGAGGAAGCACACT
>NZ_JACJLC010000136.1 GCF_016901955.1 Pseudoflavonifractor phocaeensis | reverse complement strand
CCCTCCATCTCAGAGGACGGCCAGCCCCCCTCCACCGAGACCCAGACCGGTCTGGAGCGGAAGGAGTACACCTATACCTTCCTGCTGTGCGCCAGCGACCAGTCCAGCGGCAACCTGGACACCATGATCGTGGCCACCTATGACACGGTGAACCAGACCCTGGCCATGGTCTCCATCCCCCGGGATACCCTGATCGAGGGAGAGACCGCCAGCGGCAAGCATTTTTACAAGCTGTGCAGCATGTATGCCTATAACGGCATGGACGCTTTGAAGGAGGAGGTCCGGAAGATCGTGGGCTTCCCCATCGATTTCTATGTGAAGATAGACACCGAGGGCTTTGTCCGGCTGGTGGACGCGGTGGGGGGCGTGGACTTTGACGTGCCCGTCCACATGTCCTACGACGACCCCAGCCAGGACCTGTACATCCACTTTGAACCGGGCATGCAGTGGCTCAGCGGGGCGGACGCTTTGAAGGTGGTGCGCTGCCGGAAGAACTCCGACGGTAAGGGGACCTACCCCAACAACATCTACGACGCCTATCCCGACGCCGACATCGGCCGCACCAAGACCCAGCGTGCCCTGATCACCGCCGTGCTCCAGAAGGCGGCCTCTCAACCCCTGAACCTGCCCACCTACATCGATATTTTTATGGACACAGTGGAAACCGACCTGGGCATCACCGATCTGGCCTATTTTGCTGACAAAGGCCTGGGCCTGGACTTCAGCACGGTGGAGGCCACCTCCCTGCCCGGGGACGGCTCGGTGACCTACAAGAAGGGCTGGGACTGGTGCTATGAGCTCTACCCCGGCAAGGTGCTGGAGATCGTTAATACCTCCGGCCTGAATCCCTATACCACCGACGTCACCGCCGACATGCTGCACATCACCCAGTCCGGCACCGTCACGCAGCCCGACTGAGCAGCAAAAAAGGACGCCTTGCGGCGTCCTTTTTTGTGTTTATACAAACTCGTAATCGGCGAACTTATCCTCGCCCTGCTTGTTGTCCTTGGTCTCCCCCACGAAGGTGCCCATTACCTGGCAGTCGGGGCACAGGCCGAAGGTACTGTCATCCGCCCCCTCCAGCTCATAGCGGTATTTCTTGCCGCAGTTGGGACATTCGTAAAAAAAATAATAGGTTCCCCAGGTCATATCTCTCTTCCTCTCTTTTTGTGATCTGTGGCGTTACTACTTCAGCAGGCCCAGCCGCTCCAGCAGTACGGCGGCCTGCTCCCGGGTCAGGGGCCCGCCGGGAGCGGTGCCGTCCAGCAGGCCGGCGGCCTTGGCCTTGTCCCAGGATTCCCTGGCCCAGTCGCTGACGGCACGGGCAGCCAGGTCCTTCTCCCGCTGGTCCATCAGGTCCTTCACCTGTGCCTCGGTCATCTCTTTCCCACCCCCCTTCATCAGGGCCGCCACGTCGGCCCGGAGGGTGTCTATGCTCTTGCCGTGCTTGGGGAACCAGTGCCCCACGTCGGCATGGCCGGATGCCAGGCCCAGCTTGTAGCCCTCGGCGTGGTCAATGATGTCCTTCCGGGGGTCCAGGCCGTACGTCTGACACAGGTGGGCGCACAGCTCCACCGCTGTGGCGTAGACCTGATTGAAATAGGCGGCGTTCTTGGCCACGTCGTAGCCGATCATAGTGCCCCCCTTGTAGGTGTGGCCGGCGGGCTCCAGGATCTCAAAGCCGATGTGGGTGTTGTTGGCCTTGCCTCCGGCGTGCCACCCCCGCCAGTTCCAGGGCAGGGTCTCGGTGACCCCTCCCCGGTGGACGAAGGCGTGGACACACACCTCCACGTCCGGCTTGTTCCAGGCCTTGAGAAAGACGTTCACGTCGGGCTGGGCCACCCCGGTGGAGTGGACCATGATGCCCTTGGGCGTAATGGTACGCCCTGCCTTGTAGCAGTCGTTGTTGGTGAGAATGTGCTCTGTGATCTGCATGGGTATCCCTCCCGGACCATCCTATGACGGCCGGGGCGGACAGGTCACTCAGCCGGTCACTCCCCCTGCTGCTCCGCCAGGGCGGCCCGGCGGGCATCCCGGTCCTGAATGGTCTGGGCCAGGGTCTTGGGGGAGCGGGCGTTGATCTTCTCCTGCCAGTCCAGGGCCCATGCCCGCAGCTCTTCCAGCCCCTCCTCGGTCATGGGAAAGGAGCGGGTCTCCTCCACGGCGCTGTCCTGGAGCCGCCAGGGTCCCTCCCACACCTGGGCGGTCAGGGCGGGGGGCTGGTCCTCCCCCAGCACCGGGTCCACCCGGTAGCGCATCCGGCCACCGCTGGCGGTCCAGAAGTTCTTGTTTTCAAAATGGGACAGCACCGGCAAAAACAACCTCTCCTCCATGGCGTCAGCTCCTTTGGAAAAAGCGTGGTATCATACTTATGATACCACGCTTTTGCTTTGGTTTCAATTCTCGGAATAGCGGGAGAGGAACTGCCGGGTGCGCTCCTCCCGGGGGGTTTCGATGACCTGCCGGGCCGGGCCCTGCTCCACAATGACCCCGCCGTCCATAAAGATGACCTGGTCGGCTACGTCCCGGGCGAAGGCCATCTCGTGGGTGACAATGATCATGGTGGTCTTTTGCTCGGCCAGGGAGCGGATCACCTTCAGCACCTCCCCGGTGAGCTCCGGGTCCAGGGCGGAGGTGGGCTCGTCAAAGCAGAGGATGTCCGGCTTCAGGGCCAGGGCCCGGGCGATGGCCACCCGCTGCTGCTGGCCGCCGGAGAGCTGGTGGGGATAGTGGCCGGCCCGGTCGGCCAGTCCCATCTTGTCCAGCAGGCGCCGGCCTTCCGCCTGGATCTCCTCCAGGATGGCCTTTTTGTTCTGCTTGAAGTCTGGCCGCTCCTGGGCCAGCAGCCCGGGGGCCAGGGTCACATTTTCCAGGGCGGTGTATTGGGGGAACAGGTTGAAGGACTGGAACACCAGCCCGAAGTGGAGCCGCTTTTTCCGCACCTCGCTCTCCCGCTGGGTGGCGGGGTCGTCGGCATCGAAGAGGGTCTCTCCGTTGACCAGGATCCTGCCCTGGTTGGGGGTCTCCAGGAAGTTGATACACCGCAGCAGGGTGGTCTTGCCGGAGCCCGAGGAGCCGATGATGGCCAGGGCCTGGCCCTGCTCCAGGGAAAAGCTGATGTCTTCCAGCACCCGGGTGGTTCCAAAGTGCTTTTCAATGTGCTGTACGTCCAGAATAGGCATGGAGGGCCCCTCCTTACTTGAAATAGTCCAGCTTTTTCTCAAACCAGCCGAAGAGCAGGGTGAGAATGCCGTTGACCACCAGGTAGAACACGGCGGTGTAGAACAGGGGCCAGATCATGCCCTTTTTGATGTAAGACTCCCCCATCCAGATAATCTCATACACCGAGATGGTGCGCACCAGGGCGGTATCCTTCACCAGGGTGATGAACTCATTGCCCATGGGGGGCACGATGCGCTTGACCACCTGGAGCAGGGTGACCTTGAAGAAGATCTGCCGCTTGGTCATGCCCAGCACCAGACCGGCCTCCTGCTGGCCCACCGGCACGCCCTGGATGCCGCCCCGAAAGATCTCGGAGAAGTAGCAGGCATAGTTGATGACGAAGGTCACCACCGCCGCGGTGAACCGTGGCAGCAGGGGCAGGTCGAACATCAGGCCGGGACCGTAAAATACCACCAGGATCTGGAGCATCAGGGGGGTGCCCCGGATGACCCACACGATGGTTTTCACCACCGCCCGCAGGGGGGTGCACCGGCTCATGGAGCCGAAGGAGATGATCAGCCCCAGGGGCAGGGCAAAGATCAGGGTGAGGGCGAAGAGCTCCAGGGTAACGATCAGCCCCTCCAGCAGGGTGAGGGATACAGACAACAGCATAGGCGGTTTCCTCTCTATGACCGGGGAAAGGCAGAGAGCCCGAAAACTCTCTGCCTTGTTCCCGCAGAATGCACGTTCTTACTTCTCGATGACGGACTCCTGCACGCCGTAGGTGGTGGCCACCTCCATGACGGTACCGGCGTCATAGGCATCCTTCCAGAAGCTGTTGAAAGCCTCGGTCAGGTCGGAGCCCTTGCGGAAGGCCACGCCATATTCCTCGCTGTTGAGCTGCACGGTGTAGGTCAGCTCGGGATAGCTGGTGCCCTCGCCGATCATGGCGCCCGCCATCAGCAGGTCGATGACGCAGGCGTCAGAGGCGCCGGAGGCCACCTCCATCAGAGCGTCGGCCTGGGTGGTCTTGGCCACATAGCTCAGGCCCAGCGCATCCAGCTGAGCGGCGCCGGCGGAGCCGTTCTCCACGGCGAAGTTCAGGCCGCTCAGGCTCTCCACGGTCTCGTAGTCCTCAGCCTTGTCGGCAGGGAGCACTACCACCTGGCCGTTGTTGCAGTAGGGCTCGGACACGGAGGCGCCTTCGGTGACCTCATCGGTGATGGTCATGCCGTTCCAGATCACGTCGATGCCCTTGGTGTCCAGCTCCATCAGCTTGTTGTCCCAGTTGATCTCCAGGAACTCCACATCCACGCCCAGGCTCTCGGCGAAGGCCTTGGCCATGTCGGCGTCAAAGCCGATCCACTCGCCGCTGTCGTCCTTGTAGTCCATAGGGGCGAAGTCGGTCATGCCCACGATGAGGGTGCCCTTGTCCTGGACATAGGCCAGGTCGCTCTCGGCGGCGGGGGTCTCAGAATTGACGGGGGT
>NZ_JACJLC010000135.1 GCF_016901955.1 Pseudoflavonifractor phocaeensis | reverse complement strand
GCGCTGCCAGCTTGACGGCGGACTCCTCGTTGGTCTCCTCCTTGATTTTCACGCCGCCCTTCTTTTTCTGGGGCACAAAGGACTTCTTGACGTGGGTGGGGGAGCCCTTGAGGCCGATGCGGCTGGTGTCGATGTCCGGCAGGTCCGCGCAGGTGATGGTGGGGATCTGGGCCTTGTTGGCTGCCATCTTCCGCTTAATCGTTGGGTAGCGGGGGTCAAAGGAGGGCTTGGTGAAGGTGACCAGGCAGGGCATCTTCACCCCGATGACCATGTTGCCGTCCTGGCCCTCCTTGAGCACCTTGAACCGCTCCCCGTCCGCCTCAATCTCCAGGGCGTAGGTCACCTGGGGCAGGTCCAGGTGCTCGGCGATCTCCGGGCCCACCTGGGCGGTGTCCCCGTCAATGGCCTGCTTGCCGCAGAAGATGGCGTCAAACTTCCCCTCGCTCTCCTCGATCTTCTTAATAGCGGTGGAGAGAATGTAGCTGGTGGCCAGGGTGTCCGACCCGCCGAAGGGACGGCCCGAGACCAGGTAGGCCTTGTCCGCCGCGATGGCCAGGCACTCCTTCAGGGCCGCCTTGGCCTGCTCCGGGCCCATGGACACCACTACGATTTTGGTATCCGGGTCCTTATCCTTGATCCGGGCGGCCGCCTCCAGGGCGAAGCCGTCAAAGGTGTTCACGATGCTGGGCACTCCCTCCCGCATCAGGGTGTTGGTCTCCGGATTGATCTTAATCTCGGTCGTATCCGGAACCTGTTTGACACAGACCAGTATGTTCATATCCGCTTCCTCCTTTTTATGCAGTCTGGTAATGGGAACGATGGATTCTGTGCAGCGGCTCTCAATGGGTCAGAGAGCACGAAATGCCCAAATTCAAGACGCTGTATTGATTATTTCTGTGCTTTTAGTATAAACGCCCAGGCTGCCTCTGGGGAAGTGACAAAGGTTCTCTCCCGTCTATAATTAGATGTTCTCCCGGATTTGTCCACCGGGGGATCGTTTTGAACATTGGAGCGATATCCCGCGGCAAAAAAGCGGGGCACCGGCCTATCGACCGGTGCCCCATCAGAGAGCAGTGGATTCAGGACTATGCTTTTGGCTGTACGAAGGGCTTGCCGCAGCTGAGCTTGATGCCGCTGAAGCTGAGCATGGTGGACGTCACCGCATAGAAGCCGATGAGGCCGTCCACAAACAGGCACCAGGCGGCAAAGTTGTTCCAGCTGGCGGGCAGCACCTCCGCACCGGTCAGGCCGTAGAACAGCACACCCAGCCCGCCGGTGAGGAAGCTGAAAAAGTCGGTCTTGGCGGCGGTGAGCATTCCCGGCAGGCAGGCCAGCAGGAAAGCCCCGCCCACGATAAAGACGATGCCCAACACCTGGTAGTCAAAGGGGACGCCCAGCTCGGCGGCGATGGTCATGCCTACATGGGTAAAGCCGCCGGCCGCGCCGAAGAAGGCGCCGAACACCATAAAGACGTTGCCGCCCACCCCGTTGCCCCGGGCCAGGAGGAGGACGCCGCCCACGGTATAGCCCACAAACACCGCCGTCTGGAGCACCCCCAGGGCCAGAGTGGCCCCCTCGCCCAGCAGACCCATGGTATTGGCCCAGAAGCAGAAGCAGAGGGTGGCAAAGATCAGGGTCAGCGTAGGGCTGGCGTCGGCATAGCCGGGGATGCCCTGGACGGAGACGTTGCTGGTCTGGGGCGCTTCCGCCGCCCCGCGCTCCTGTGTCCGCTCCATTAGTCGTACCACTCGGGGGATAGCTTGTAATTTTTGTAGCTGTTGACATCGTGGCTGAAGAAGAGGGTGCCCTTCTCAGCCTCCAGGATCTTGCGGCACTTGTCCACACTGGCCCGGTACTCCACGGGGCGGGCGCACATACCGGGCAGCACCGTGGGAGGACCGTAATTGATGGAGTTGTAGATGGCGTCGGCGGGGAAGATCACCGTGCCGGTCTGCTCGGTGCGCACCAGCAGGCCCATGGTGCCGGGGGTGTGGCCGGGCAAGAGGAGTAGCTCCAGATCGTCGGCCAGCTTCACGTCCCCCTGGACCAGCTTGTAGGCGATGCCATCCAGGCCGCTGTACTCGTGGCGGACATAGCCGTTAACATAGAGGTTGAGGGCCGGGTCGTCCTTGTTACCGTAGAAGAAGGCATTTTTGGCCTCCTCCTCCTGGACGATGATTGCCTTGCCCGCCTTGGTGCCCCGGAACATACGGACGTTTCCGGCGTGGTCAAAGTACAGGTGGGAGATGATGAGCATATCAATGTCATCTACGGTCAGGTCCAGCTCGGCCAGTTTTTCCTTGAGGTCGCAGTGCTCGTGGATAGGGTAGCCCTCGGCCAGAGCCTTGGGCCAGCGGTATCCGAGAAATCATTTGAATAGATAAAGCTATTCTGAACGAGTGCGTTCGTCGGAACTATGAGGCATCTCACCACACCGCAGACGACGCACTCTCCAACGAGGCGAATATCCCATTGCTGATGATCCCCTCTGCAGAACCCTTGATCCGTAATGCAGATGACTGGGAGGCTCGGTTTGAGGTGGTGCGGGGTACCTTTTCCTCCCGAGTGGGGCAGATCTGCAACGCCGCTCTGGATCGCGGCATCATCGCCTACAATGAAAACTCCGACGCAGAGGAGCGAAAGCGACTTCAGGAGGAGACGGAGGTGCTGGCCATCCTGACTGGGTTGGAAATTGACGCCGCCAAGAGCGGGATCCGCCCGGATCTGGACGAGTACCTGAAGGAGCGTCGGATGGAACGGACGCCCTTCCTGCAGTATAAAAACCTGGTGGAGAAATCGGAAGAGACCCGGCGAGCCTGGTACGAGCCCACCCACCAGCAGCGCATCAAAGCCTTCTTTGAGAAAATTGACTGGGACAAGGTGGACTCCAATCTGGAGCGGCTGCCCTATTTGGCTCTCCAGCTGGGAAAGCACACGCCGACCATCAAGTCCAAGCCGGCAAAGGACTATGAGCTCTTCACTTTTGCCCAGGAACCGGACTGGAGGGAGCATCTCGATCAGGAGATTTTGGAGCAGGTCTCCGCACTGCTGCGCGACTATGAAGCCTGTCTCTCCCGCATCCGGGCCTGCCGGATAGAGCCAAAGGAAAAGAAACGGAAGAGTGATATAGAGCGGATCCTCTTTGCCCGAGGACAGGAGGAGCTTTGGGATACGGACGAGCTGTACGCTCAGCTTGGAATACTGCCTCCGGAACGTTTGGAGGAAATCTGGGCAGCGTTGGATAATACCAAGTGGCAGTTTCTAACAGAAGAGCAGAGGATGCACTTCCTTCTTACATGGCTCCCGGAGTTTGAGCAGCTGTTTGACTTGTTTTCTGATTTCCGCAGCGGCGGATATCGGGTTCTAAGCGACTTGCTCTGTGACATTCTGCAGGAAAATGAGCAGCGAAAGCAACGACAGCTGCATCGCTCCGACGATTCGCCGGTATTTGACAATTTGATGGAAGCATATCTCGACAAGCGGAACTCCCAACACTATCGGGAGGCGGTATCTATACGGTGCCGTGAACTGTTGAATGAGATTGTGCGTCCACAGGTGGCTGTGCGCTATCTGGAGGCCCTGGGCAAGCGGAATCTGCTGTGGGATCTGTTGCTGGATATGCTAGAACCCAATGTATTGGAGGTGCGCCATGCTGAATGAGTGGCAGGAATTTTTAGATTATACAGAGCCGGTGGCGTACCGTGCCTCTGGCAAAAAGGACACCACCTGGCTGGGGCGGTTTACCTTTGAGGCCCTGCGGGATTTCAGCGGTATGAACCGCATTTTGACCATCCTGGCGCGGGGCTTTCTCTTCCACGATTCAGAAGGTGCGCCGCTGCCAGGGCGATCCCAGGGAGCGGATTGATTATGCTCACGATGGCCTGTGCGCCTGGTGCAGCATTCCGGAGCGGGACAGCACACCCAAAGAAGAGTGGCAGCACCGCACCAATTTTGCACCGCTCCACGATCAGTTTCCCAAACTGGTGGATGCAGATGGCTGGGGCTGGTTCAGCCGCCACTTCCACCGAGCGATGCGGTTTGCCGCTGCCCATCCGGACCTGGTCCGCAAAAACTACGCGGACTCTGCCGGCGAGTTGGACAAGCATTTCGACCGGGTGTGGCGCAGCAAGGTGCTCCAATACCAGACTGAGGCCCTCTCCACCTCCACAGAGGGGGCATGGACGATCCGCTTTGACGACATGATCGCTGACGCCCTGGAACTGGGGCCCCTGCGCCGCATGGCACAGGAACTTCCAGCGGAGTTGATGGAGCGTCTTGAGAGGGCCCGTCCTGAAAAAATGCCTTCCAACGTCCTACCCACCTTAGTGACCTACTTTCTGGCCAACCGACCTGAGGACAGTGACTGGGTGGTACTCCCCGTAACCAACTTTGATTGCTACTTTGGCGATACAAACTTTGGACGAAAGTATTTGAACCAACTCCCTCAGCCGGTCATCGAGCGGAGCAACAGTTTTGGTATCAGCCGGTATCGGGTGCGGGAAGAATATCTGCCAAAATAAGTGAAGGGACTGGCCAGTCGGCCGTAAGCGCTCAACGACCACCCACCTTCCGTATCCCTCGAAAATGTGAGACAATATCCCAAAACTCAAAAAGCTGACAGTCAGTTTTTTAAGACTTCACATCAGGAGG
>NZ_JACJLC010000134.1 GCF_016901955.1 Pseudoflavonifractor phocaeensis | reverse complement strand
AACATCTATGAAACGGCTACCGGTAGCCATGGGAAGATTTCAATGCCTTGGGGGACAAGGGATTGCGGGGACGGCAAGAACTTGTTTCCTTGCCTAAAGTCTAAAAAAAATAAGGAGGAATACCAAAATGAGAAACCTCAAGCGTGTTCTCAGCCTGGTCCTGGCCGCCATGATGCTCATCGGCATGATGGTCGTGGGCGCCAGCGCTGCGAATGCACTGGATTTCACCGACTATGATGAGATCCAGCATCAAGAGGCTGTCAATACCATGGTGGCTCTGAACGTCATCGCTGGTAAGGAAGACGGCAGCTACTTCGCTCCCTCTGACACCCTGACCCGTGAAGAGATGAGCAAGATCATCGCTTACGTGGTGAACGGCGGCGTGGAGCCCGTTGTGGGTGTCAAGCCCGTTCCCACCTATGCTGACATCGACGACAACTGGGCCGAGAAGTACATCGAGTACTGCACCAGCGCCGGCATCATCGCTGGCGACGGCACCGGCAACTTCAACCCCAAGGGCACCCTGACCGGTGAGCAGGCCGCCAAGATGCTGCTGACCGCCATGGGCTACAATGCCGAGGTGTTCGGCTTTGTAGGCAACAACTGGGCCATCAATGTCAACCGCTACGCCAACGAGGCCGGCCTGTACGAGGATCTGGCTGACATCGATCCCTCTGAGCCCATCTCCCGTGACGACGCCATGCAGCTGGCTTACAACGCCATCCAGGCTCCTCTGATGATCCGCACCTGGAACCAGAACCAGGCCACCGGCGAGGTCACCGAGGTGTACCGCCTGGCCGTTGACGATGCCGGCGCCACCGTCAACAGCCTGCTGATCGACAAGTTCGACGGCACCATCAAGCTGGGCTACCTGGTTGCTTTCGACTATGACGAGAACAAGGGCCAGTGGACCTACTACTTCAACGGCGGCGCCCACTTCGGCGGCAATGCCATCGACGCCAACGACAACATCAGCTCCATCAGCATTGATGCCGATAATAATACTGTCATCTACGGCACCCGTGCTCTGAAGTCCACCGTGGACTACACCGGCTTCTATGGCCAGCAGGTCAAGGTGATCTTCAACACCGAGAAGAATGACGTGATCTACGGCGTGTACGCCAACGACAGCTCTGTCATCGTTGAAGGCGCCACCGGCAACGTGGAAGAGGTCAGCACCAACAGCAACACCGCCACCGTGTCCGGTGTGGATTATAAGCTGGATCGGGCTGCCGAAGACATTGATGTGTATAACTTCAATGGCGGGAATGCCAATGTTGACTTGGATGAGCTGGTTCCCAATGATGACGGCGATAACCTGGACGCCTACACCTTCAAGCTGGTGGACAACACCGGCGACGGTAAGATCGACGCTGTCATCCGCACCCCCATGACCATCGCCAAGATCAACTATGTGGGTAAGGACAGCGTGCAGTTCGGCTCCGGCATCGGCTCTGTGAAGCTGGACGATCTGGTGACCTATGACGGCTTTGCCGCCGGCGACTGGGTCTGCTACATTGAAGCTGCCAATGCTGTTCTGGGCGAGGATACCATTCAGAAGATCGACCTTCAGAGCGCTACCGTGGACGCTGTCCGGGGCGGCGACGGCGCCAACACCTACACCGAGTATCAGATCAATGGCGAGTGGCTGGCCGGCAGCGAGACCAATTCCATTTATGGTACTAACTACAACACCCTGGTGGAAAAGGCTGAGGTCAGCGATACTGTGGAGTACGTGGCTCTGGGCTCCACCATCTTCTACGCCAAGATCGTGGATCTGGGCTCCACCAGCAAGAACATTGCCATGATCGTCACCGCCGGTGTTGACCGTAGCACCAGCGGCCAGGTCAGCGGCGACACCCTGCAGGCCAAGCTCCTGCTGGCTGACGGCTCCAAAACCACCGTTTCCGTGTCCAAGCTGAACGGCGACGAGGTGGACGACACCGACGTGGCTGCCCTGCAGGCTGAGATCGGTACTCTGGTGACCTACCGTGTGGACGGCAGCGACTATGAGCTGACCTCTGTCAGCCCCACCAACCTGGCTGGTTATCTGAACTATGTGACCGCCAATCCCGGCTATGTGGACGGCAAGGTCAACGGCTACGAGCTGGCTGACGACGCTGTGGTGTACTTCGGCAACTCTTTTGCTCCCGGCTCCGCCAACAAGGGCGACGTCTATACCGGCAAGGAGATCAAGAACACCTGGGGCACCGCCACTAAGAACGTCTATACCGTGACCCTGACCCAGGAGGTCAACGGCTTCACCTATGCCAAGGTTGTCCTGATGATCGACGCCACCCTGCCCACCGTGACTGCCGGCTCCAATTACGGCTACCTGGTGGCTGCCACCTCCCGCAGTGAGGTAAGCGGCAAGTACTACCTGAACTATACCATCCTGACCAAGGACGGCGTGATTGAAGTCACCGAGGAGAACACCGACGCGCCCAACCTGTATCCCCGCGGCTCCGTTGTCACCTTCGATATGGTGTCTGACGGCGTGGTGAAGAACGTCAACCTGGCCTATGTGGAGACCGGCAAGGTCACCGGCTGGGACGGCGACTCCAAGATCTCCCTGGACAACACCGTCAGCAAGATCGACGACAGCGAGACCACCATCCTGTATGTGGACTCCAACAAGATGACCGCCGCTGAGGGCGGCTCCATCCAGAAGTGGGCCGACAACGATGGCGACGGCATCGCCGATGCCGTCGAGCCCAACAACGTCCGTTACATCCTGGCCGCCAACCATGTGGTGCTGCTGGTGGTGGACGTGAACAACGACATGCAGGCGAACCCCGCCGCCGGCCTGGTGACCGCTCCTGTGTCCGCTGACACCGCTGAGGCTGCCGACATCAACGCGATCCTGAGCGGCAATGATGCCACTGCTGTCTCCATCAGCGCCGGCACCAACCCCCTGGATCTGGACAAGGCTATCGATGTTCCCGCCAAGAAGACCCTGCAGGTCAGCGGCGACATTGACAACCTGACCGCCAACCTGGAGAAGGACGCTGTTGTCAAGCTGGGCGCCGCTACCTACACCACCGACAATGATGCCGCTTCTGTGTCCATTGTCGATGGCGCCTGGACCCTGACCAACGTCACCCTGACCGGCTCCGCCGATCTGAGCGAGATGGACACCACCTTTAATGCTGTTACCGTGGACGAGGGCGCTTCCCTGAAGGTGGACGCCAACACCGACGGCAACCTGCCCGCCGGCACCCTGACCATTGCCGCTGGTGGTACTCTGACTTCCATGACCACTGATGACAGCAATGAGGCTGTCACTTTTGTGGGTACCACCACTGACGCCCGCATTCAGACCGCTGCTGATACCGAGGTTTCCGTTGACTTTGATGCCCTGACCATGGATATCAGTGGTGATGCCACTATCCCCGCTGGGCAGACTTGGTATGCCATGTTTGATTCCACTCCCAACTCCAAGGGTATTGCTATGACCCTGTCCAGTGGCACCCTGACTGTTAATGGTGAGCTGAAGCTTACCAAGGCTGATGGTACTGGCAGCAGCCTGACCGTGGATACCGAGGCCTCTGTTCTCGTTGGTTCTAACGGCAAGGTGACTGTTGCCTCCATGGGCACTCTGACTGTCAATGGTTCCTTTATCGGCACGGATACGACTTCTGCTCTGTCTGTTGCTGCGGCTCAGAACGGTGCTACCATTACTGGTATGGATTCTGTTGGTGTGGCCGATCATTCCGCCGGTGAATACACTTGGAATGGTACTGCTTGGGCTACCTCCACTCCCTGAGTTGACCCGTAAAAGCTGATTGCCTGACCAAAACAAGGCCCTTACGCAAGACACCCCCCGGCAAGGCTGGGGGGTGTCTTTTTGCTTACGCCCGGAGGGCCAGGTAATGATAGGTTGTATTACTATCATTGGTGCAAGAGCCGGAATTGCTCCGCACAGTAAAGCCGGTGGTGGTGAGCGTGAGTCCCCCGTAAATATCGGTCAAATAGCAGGGCGAACCTGTGACAGCCAGGCCGCCGCAAAAAGTACCCAATCGGTTGCCGTTACGGCACTCTACCAGCACAGCTCTGGGCTGAAACCCCAGGGAAATGGTGCGGGAATCACTTCCGTTGCCTGTGTACCTGCCCGATGTGACAAAGGATTTTTCATCTGCCGTGTCCTGCGCCGCGTCAGCGGCGCTTTGGGCGGCGGATGCGGCGGACGCGGCGCCGTCCGCCGTGTCCTGGGCGGTCTTGAGCCCGGCGTCGATCTTGGACAGATCGGTGTTGAAATCCGTCCGTTGGAAGTTGTCCTCCGGCACCCACTGGTGCAGCCCATAGTTCGCTGTGTACGTTGCCATAAACATTCCTCCTTCAAGCTTGACGATGGATTTCCCTCTTCGTAGGGGCCGGACACTGGCCGGCCCGTCATGTCCCCACCGTCCCCCGTCCATATGCCGGACGGGGGCTTTGTTGTACGGCGGGAACATGGACAGCCCGTTTTGCCCCTGTACAACAAACCGCCCTAACCCAATACAGGCGGGGGCGGATCACAAGGCCAAAGGGGGCCGGCCGGTGTCCGGCCCCTACGGAGGGGGGAGCCGTCGCGCCGCCCCCTCATCCGGCCTTCGCTTTGCGAAGTCCACCTTCCCCCCTGTGGGGGGAAGGTCAAAGAAAAAGGAGGCATGTTTA
>NZ_JACJLC010000133.1 GCF_016901955.1 Pseudoflavonifractor phocaeensis | reverse complement strand
TAAACATGCCTCCTTTTTCTTTGACCTTCCCCCCACAGGGGGGAAGGTGGACTTCGCAAAGCGAAGGCCGGATGAGGGGGCGGCGCGACGGCTCCCCCCTCCGTAGGGGGCGGCCTCCCGGACGCCCCGTCTCCGTGGGGCGCAACGACCCCGGCGCGCCTGTCCTCCCCCGCCCATATCCCGGCGGGGGTTTTTGTTGTACGGCGGGAAAAGGGTTTGCCCCAATGCAACAAAATCTCCCACCCGAACGCAGGTGGGGGATGTGGATCCCGGACTGGGATGAGGTTATCCGTAGGGGCGATGACCAATCGCCCGCCCTGCCGGGGTTGGGCAACGCCGTAGGGGCGCACCGGGATCGTCGCGCCCCACGAAGACGAAGGAAAGCCGGGCTGGCCGGTGTCCGGCCCCTACGGAGGGGGAGCTATCCACGGCACCATTTTTCCGGCCAATCAGGCCACAGTCCGGTCCCTACGGAGGGGGAGCCGTCGCGCCGCCCCCTCATCCGTCACGGCTTTGCCGTGTCACCTTACCCCCCTGTGGGGGGAAGGTCAAAAAAAGGAGGCATGTTTATGGCAACGTACACACCAAACTATGGGCTGCACCAGTGGGTGCCCGAGGACAACTTTCAGCGGACGGACTTCAACGAGGATCTGTCCAAGATCGACACTGCGCTGGGGGGAAAAACGGGGATCGTCACCGGTACCTATACCGGTAACGGCAGCAGTCAGAGCATTACACTGGGCTTTCGCCCCAAGGCTGTGATCGTCAAGGACCGGGACGACTACGAGAATACCTACCACACCAACCAAATCACCTATACACCCTGTGTGGCCATTGACGGGGCCGCCGGAGACTCTATCATAATACAGAGCGACGGGTTTGGCGTCACAAGCAACAAAACAGTTAATACGAACACTCACGCTTATGTCTATATTGTATTCCGATAAAAATACAAGAGCCTTCCCGTTTGGGAAGGCTCTTGTTGTCAGCAGACTGGGCAATAAGTATGTCTTACGCTTTACCAGTCAGAGTGACGGCGCCAGTAGCGGTGTACTCAGCCCAAGATACGGAAGTAATCGCACCGCTGCTCACAGAAGCACCATCAAGATTGGTCACAGCACCGTCAGCGTTAATGTTGGAAATCTTGCAGTTATCAACCTTGAAGGTCAACTTGTCGCCGCTGCTGAACACCAGCTTCTTGCCAGCGTCAAGCTGCAGATCAAGGCGATTGGTCACAATCAGATGGTCAATACCGCAAGCGGACAGATCCAAATCGTTCTGCAGGGTTACAGCCAGACCGCCAGTGCCAGCGTCCATGTGGCCCATGTTCACCTCACGCAGGGTCAAAGCAACGGAGTTGCCATTGGGAGTGATGTGGACTTCAACCTGCTCAGCCTGAGCGGCATCAACGCTGAAGATTGCATCGAAGCCGCCGAGATACTTGACATCACCAATAATCAGGGTGCTCTCACCGGTGGCAAACACGTTACCAGCGGTAGCAGCAGCGGGGAAGGCGCCAACATTCAAAGTGCCGCCGGTGACATTGACATCGCTGTCCTCTGCCACAACCAGCTTGCCATCGACAGTCACAGTACCGACAACAGTAGCGGCGTTGTCACTCGCATCACCGGTCAGAGTCAGGTTGCCATCGACAACCAGCTCGTCGCTGGCAGCGTTAGCAACAATGGACCGGGCAGTCAGGTTACCCTCAACAGTCAGCTTACTCCCCTGCAGGTCAATATCCTGGCCCCTGATGTTCAGGTTGCCGTTGATGACCACGTCCTCGTTGGCCAGCAAGCCTTGCAGGTAGGCAACCTTCGCAGCAGCGTTGGCACCGGGGATGCTGGCGGCATTCAGGGAACGGGCATAGTTGGCGATCATCTTGTGGTTGACGTCCACAACGATCAGGGAGTAGGTGCGCTCGCCGCCGGCCAGGTACAGGACGTTCTCCTCCAGGGAGCCGTCAAGGCTGCTGTCCAGGTTGACAGCCTCGCTGATCTCGCCGCCGGCCACGCCGGTCTTCTTCTCGGAGTCAACGTACAGGACCACAGTGCTGTCGGTCACCTTGTTGTTGTCAGAGGAGTCACCGGAGATGGTGATCTTGCTGTCGCCATCCCAACCGGTCACGGCGCCCAGCTTCATGTCGGGCTCGGAGACGTTCTTGATCACGCCGTCCTCAACATAGTCGAAGGTGATGATGTCGCCCTTCTTCATGGTGGAGATGTCGCTCTTGTCCTTCTCCTTGGCGGTCACCTCGTCGGCGCCGTCCCAGTACTTGAAGTAACGGTAGTTGACGCCGTCCTCCTTGGCGGTCCAGCTGTCAGCCAGCAGGTAGCCGTAGTTGGCGCCGGTGGTGATGCCGGGCCAGTTGGCGTCGGCCTGGAGCACGACCACCTGAGCATAGGTGAAGCCGTTGGTCTTGGCGTACAGGCCGGAAGCATAGGCGGTGTTGCCAGCGTTGTCAACGCCAAAGTTGCCGATGGTGTTCTTCAGCTCGCGGCCGGTGTACACCTTGGCAGAGGTGCCCTTCACCACGAACACCACAGCGTCGTCAGCCAGCTCGTAACCGGCGACCTCGTCAGTGGTGTTGTTGAAGGAACCACCAGCGGCCAGAGTGCCGTCAAAGCCCATGACCTTGGTGTTGGGATCATAGTAGCCGGCATCAATGGTCCACAGGTGGATGTTGCCGTCGCTGTCCACCTCGTACTTGACCAGCTCGCCGTTGACAGCGCTAATGGTCAAGTCCACCTTGGCAGAGCTGGTGTTGCCCACAGCGTCCACCTTGCCGGTAATCGCAGTATCCACGTCATCGGTGGTCTCCAGCTCATAGCCGTTCAGCTCAACCAGCTGACCCACAGCCTTGGTGCCGTCAGCCTTCAGCAGACCAACCTCAACATGAGAATCAACAATACCGGTGGGAACCTTGTCGGCAATGTTGTACACCACGGCCACGGCGTCGGTACCGAAGGAACCGGAGGTGACCTCAGCGTAGTAGATCACGGAACCCAGAGCGATGTAGTCAATGGTGTCGCCGGAGTTCAGAGTGGTGGGAACTTCCTTGGTGTACCACTCACCGTCGATCTGGAACTCATCGTTGGCGCCGTCGCCATCGGTGTCACGGACGCCGGTGATGGTGCCGGAGACGATATCCAGCTTGGTGTAAGTGGTCTCGCTCTTGGGAGCGTAGGTGCCGCTCACGGCCATGACATAGTCGTCCTTGGCAATGCCGTCGTACACGACCACGTCATCCAGATCCAGGTTGCCGGTGATGGTGGCGTCGTTGCCCACCTTGGCGCTGACAGTGATGGAATCGCTGCCAACAAAGGTCACCTTGCCAACCACGAAGGGAGTCACAATGACGGTGTTGATCTTGCTGTCGCCGTCGTTGTCGATCATCTTGTAGCTGTAGTACTGATTGGCGCCAGCCAGATTGGTGATGGAGTCCAGATCCTCACCGGTATCGGTGCAGGCCTGCTCAAACACCACGTTGGTAGCATCAGCACGGCCTTCCAGCTTGTAGGTCACGCCGCCGATCTTGATCTCGGAGACGCCAGCGGCGGGCAGGTTGGAAGCGGTGATGTCACCGTAGAAGCCCTCCACCACGACGGTGCTGTCGTTGGCGTAGATGCCGTAGATCTTGTCGCTGTCCTTCAGGTTGTAGATCACCTTCACCTGCTGACCAAACAGGGCGGTGTAGTCCACGGAGGACTTGAGGGTAACAGGGGAATTCACAGCATAGCCGTTGTCGTAGTTGATGCCGTCCTTGGGGGCGATACTGGTCTGAACGCCCAGGAGACCAGTCTTGTTACTGTTGGCATCGCCATCAAAGTCATAGGACCAAACGCCCTTGACCTCGTCATAGCTGTAGCCGGTCATGTAACCCAGCTTGATGGTGCCGTCGAACTTCTGGCCCAGCAGGGTCACAGGATAGCTGATGCCGTTGTTGTCCTCGGTGGTCCAGGGACGATAGGTCTCGGTCAGCTTGCCGGTCTCCATGTCCTGCTGCCAGGTACGCTCCATCATGGTGCCCTGGATGGCGTTGTAGGCCAGCTGGCAGGCGTCATCACGGGAGATGGGGGCGGAGGGGTCCAGACCCTCCAGGTCCTCATACAGGCCGGCCTCGTTGGCGTAACGGTTGGTGTTGGTGGCCCAGTTGTTGCCGGTAAAACCAAACACATTGGCGTTGTAGCCCATGGCCACCAGCAGCATCTTGGCGGCCTGCTCACCGGTCAGGGTGTCCTTGGGGTTGAACTTACCGGTACCGTCGCCGGCGATGATGCCCATGCTGGTGGCGTACTCGATGTACTTCTCGGACCAGATGCCGTCGATATCGCTGTAGGTGGGGGTCTCCTTGACGCCCAGTACAGGCTCCACGCCGCCGTTCATCACGAAGGCGATGATCTTGGCCATCTGCTCGCGGGTCAGGGTGCCCGCAGGATCAAAGGTGCTGCCGTCCTCAACACCGTTGAAGACGTTCAGCGCCACCATGACCTCGACGGCCTCGGTGTTCTTGATTTCATCGGCATCGGTGAAATCAAGGTTCGCAGCGCTGGTGCCCACGACCATCATGCCCATGAGCATCATGGCGGCCAGGACCAGGCTGAGAACACGCTTGAGGTTTCTCATTTGGTATTCCTCCTTAATTTTTTTAGACTTTAGGCAAGGAAACAATTTATAGGCCT
>NZ_JACJLC010000132.1 GCF_016901955.1 Pseudoflavonifractor phocaeensis | reverse complement strand
GCATTCTTGCATATATAGGACATGGGTTGCTGAAGGTCTATGTGGAATTTTTCCGTGGCACCCCCCTGATGCTTCAGGCCATGTTTATTTTTTACGGCGCGGCCTACGCCTTTGATCTGCACATGGAGACCTTTTCCGCCGGTATTTTTATTCTCTCCATCAACACCGGCGCCTACATGGCGGAAACGGTACGAGGCGGTATTCTGGCCATTGACCCCGGCCAGGCCGAGGGCGCCAAGGCTATCGGCATGACCCACCGGCAGGCGATGCTCTATGTGATCCTTCCCCAGGCTCTGCGCAATCTGCTGCCCCAGATCGGCAACAACTTCCTCATCAACCTGAAGGACTCGTCCATGCTGTCGGTCATCAGCGTCACCGAGCTTTTCTTCTCTTTCAAGTCCGCGGCTGCCGCCCTCTACCTCTATTTCCCCGCCGCCACCATCGCCATGATCATCTACCTGATCATGACGCTCATCTCCGCACGGCTGCTGCGGCTGTGGGAGCGGGCCATGGCGGGCAAGGCCAATTACGAGCTGGTGTCTGATCTGTCTCAGGAAGGGAGTGCGGGATAACATGGATGGTACCTATCTGCGGGATTTCAGCAATCCCATTTTACAGGTGCGCCACCTGTCCAAGACCTTTGGGACCCATTCTGTTTTGAAGGACATTGACTTTACTGTTTGTGCAGGCGATGTGATCTCGGTCATTGGGGCCTCCGGCTCCGGAAAATCAACCTTGCTGCGCTGCATCAATCTGCTGGAATCCCCCACCGGCGGTCAAATTCTTTTTCATGGCAGCGACATCTTGGAGCACGGGAACAATGTTCCCAATTATCGCTCCAAGGTGGGCATGGTGTTCCAGAGCTTTAATCTGTTCCACAATATGAGTGTGCTGCGAAACTGCGAGATCGGTCAGGAGAAGGTTTTGAAGCGCAAAAAGGATCTGGCTCGGGAGAATGCTCTCAAATACCTGCGAAAGGTAGGCATGGCTCCCTATATCAATGCCTATCCCCACCAGCTCTCCGGCGGACAAAAGCAGCGGGTGGCAATTGCAAGAGCACTGGCCATGGAGCCGGAGGTCCTGCTCTTTGATGAGCCCACCTCCGCCCTGGACCCGGAGATGGTGGG
The DNA here is from genome assembly GCF_016901955.1 of Pseudoflavonifractor phocaeensis. Taxonomy (GTDB): domain Bacteria; phylum Bacillota; class Clostridia; order Oscillospirales; family Oscillospiraceae; genus Flavonifractor; species Flavonifractor phocaeensis_A. Next base: position 3,651 of record NZ_JACJLC010000132.1, on the reverse strand, counting down.
CGAGGTGCTGGAGGTCATGCGCACCCTGGCCCGGGACGGCATGACCATGATCGTGGTGACCCATGAAATGGCCTTTGCCCGGGATGTGTCCAACCACGTCATCTTTATGGCCGACGGCGTGATCTGCGAGCAGCGGGATCCGCAGCGACTCTTCCAGGCGCCCAAAAACAAGCGCACACAGGAATTTCTGCTGCGGTTCCTGGCCCACTAAAGCTATGACGTTGGAAAAGAGTTTCTGCGGAATTTCTCAGAAAATCTTTTTATTTACCATACCGGGGAGGCAAGAAACGCTTAGGTTGCTTGCCTCCCTGGTCTGCATAAAGAAAGTGATCTATGACTCTTCAGATGACAAAAATTGGGGCTGTTGCGTTATTTTGCAGCAGCCCCATTTAGTTTATGTATTCCGGGAAACCTTTGCTTTCCTGGATATTTGATCCCAGCCCAGGTTGCACATAGGATATAGCCACCACGAAAGGCTATTGGCAAATCAGCAAAACTCCGTTCCAAGTGCTGACCCATGGTTAGGAAATACAGGTAACCGCCAACCGCTCGTGCAGTGTATTAAAGATGCGCGTTTGACGGAACCCGGCAACGCCGTATAGGTTCCACCCCACGGTATTTTTCTGATTGCAGAACAGAAAAACGGCGCCGGCAGGCCCCAGCGGGAGGGTCCGCAAAAAGGCCAGCAGCTGCCGGAACGCCGCAGCTCCGTAGCCCCGGCCCTGATAGCGCCGGTCGATCAGAAACCGGGCAATTTCATAGGCCGGGCCGGAGATACCGGGCACTCCACAGGGCTGATAGCGCACCATAGCAAAGCCGATCAGCCTGCGCCCCCGCCAGATCCCCAAAAGCAGCACCGGAACCGTACTGGTTTTTGCTTCTTCCAGGCTGAATCTGGTGGAATGGACAAACGTCCGCTGGGTATTCCGCACCTTGAGCCGCAAACAGAGCCGGTGATCCCGGCGCCGCAGCGGCCGGAGACAGATCCGATCCATCCCGTCACCTACACAGGGCAGAGGTCGGGATCCGGATCCTCGTCATAAATCTGAACTTCATTTTGTGCATAGTCCAAAAACTCCTCTTCCTCCACTGTGCAGTGATCAAAAACCACATTTTGGAACTGGCATGAGTCCCAGATACAGTCACTGAACTCACAGTTTGAAAACCGCACCCCTGACAGCCGGCATTTGATGAACTGGCACCCCTGAAAGCTGGCGTTTTTAATATGTAAATATCCCGCCGCCCGGGAAGAACGCCATTCCGCCGAGATAAAGGCCGTGCCCTGAAAGCTGGCAAAATGGTAGGTACCATCCTCAAACTCCGTGAAGGTGGCATTGCAGTCGGACACATCCGCGAAATCAAAGCGGCATCCTTTGAACCTGGTATTGGTAAGATTGCTGCCATGCAGGTCGCTGTTTGAAACGTCGCTGGATTGGCAGATGCCGTCGGTCAGCTGGAGACTGCCGCCCAGTACGGTTTTCAGCGTGCAGTTTCTCAATTTCCCATGATGGAGCCGGGCGTTATACAGCCGGGCGCTGTCAAAGCTGGTACCCCGGGCGTCCAGATAGCTCCAGTCCACGTCAGAGGCGTTGCAGTGCCGCAGGCTGCAATTTGAAAGGTGGAGATTCTGAGCCTTTACCTCTACAAAGGTACTGCTGTCGGCGATCACACCTGTCCACCGGGCCGCGAAAAGATTACAGTGGGTCAGGTCGCTGTTGTTCAGCCGCACCTGACGCATATGCGCCTGGGGGAAACTGGCGCTAAACAAAATCGCCCGGCTCATATCCACATTTTGTAAGGAGATATCCGTGGCAAACACCTCGGAAAAATCACAGAACCGCAGATCGGCAAACTGAATTTCCCAGCTCATGATTTTACTGCCGCTAAAATTGCATCGGCTAAGATTTTTGCGGGTACCGGAGATCAGCTTCCAGCCGGATATGGTACAGTCGGAAAACGTACTGTTTTTCATGGAGATGATGGGACCGCTTATGCTCCAGTCGGTCAAAACGCATTGATCGAACTCCAGCTCCTCCAGTTCACATTTCTCAAACACGCAGCGGCTCCAAGAAGTGTCTGCGGCCTCAAAGCCGTTGAGCTGGCAGCGCTCAAACTTGCAGTCGTCCATATCGCTGTGTTCAGCATAGCCGCCGCGCAAGGTGCAACGGATAAACATGGCGTTATTGGTGCTGGACGACAAAAAGGAAACCTGGTCCATATGGCAGCTTTCATAGCAGGACATGTCCAAGCAGGACCGCTCCAGCTTGGTGTTGTAAAACGCGGAATCCTGGACCTCGCTGCTGTGGGCAACAAAATTCCGCAGATCGGAATTGATAAAATCCGCCTTTTGAAAGGTCATGCCGTCATATTTGAAATCTTGTATGGAGCAGCAGGAGACAAACAGGCGCATCATCACACACCACAGCACAGCCACAGCGCGGGAAAGCTGGTTTGAGATTTGAATCTTCTGGTCCGTTTCCGGATCTATTGCCAGGTCCCCATTGGCAACACAGTGCAAAATATTGCGCAGCTCATTGACTACGCCATAGATGTCCACCAGTTGAGATACGATACACTCCCACGTCTCCTCTGTGCTGTCAGATGTGTTCTGCAGTTCCTCTTGAGGCTGCGGGCGCTGGGTATCGTTTTCATTACGGATGCTTTGCAGCGGTTTTAATACGTGGATCCGGTCTGTCATAATATTGGTGATGACTGCCAGAGAATAGGGCGACTGGAGCCGGGATGAGGTATGCATGGACAGCAGCTCGTCAATGCGCTCGGCCATGGTCAGAAACTCCCGGCTGTCTTTGGGCTTTATGGGGTCAATATGCTCTTGTGTAATGGGGATAAGCCAGGGGCTGACCGGGATCTCCTTACCCAGCTTCTCTACCTGCTCCATCCAGTATTTTCTGGCCGCTTTCGCGCTCTGTCCAGGAATATCGTCGCAGACGAACCAGAAATACGCTGTCATAATAAGGTTTACCACAAATAAGACCATATAGATGATCAAATTGGGGAGATAGAACGCTGGGGAAATCTTATCGTTTGCCAACGCAAAATTCATTAGCATCACGATAATCATGGAAAGTCCGATGAGCCACAGGTGCTGCCACAACAGCTGTCGTATTTTTTTATCATGCCAGGCAATGGTACTGGCGATACGGGGGTTTTCATCCTTTTTCCGGTCCAGATTGGAGCGCAGAAGCGCATAGAAGGTAATGGAGGCCGCCACATAGGCCAAAAGCACCCCCAGAAAGCTGGAGGTCAGGCTGTCAAAATAGCTGGGCCAGTCAGTCTGGTCCACAGAGCAGGCAAATTCTATAATGGGAATATCAAAATAGACAATGATCGCCGCGGGAATGGCCAGAAGCAAAAACACATAACAGGAAACGCGGAACGCTTGGGAGATCCGGCTGGGCAGCCTCATGGCATGGTACCCCCCCTTTTATGGTTAGCTGCCTATATTGTAACATACCACTCCAATTTTTTCTATTTTTTAATTTTAGAATAGCTCTTGTCTGCCATAAATCTCCGTAGTATAATTAATGTCTACTGAACAACCGCCAATTTTTTCTGGGGCCAGAAAATGACGAGCAAACCTGCAAGCAGGCACAAAAGGGCGCACTGAATCCTGCGGAGATTCAGCACCAG
>NZ_JACJLC010000131.1 GCF_016901955.1 Pseudoflavonifractor phocaeensis | reverse complement strand
CCATGCTCCTTCCCCTGGCCGCCATGGCGGCCAGGGGAAGGAGCATGGGGGCCACCCCGAAGAGGGGATAGCGGTTGAGCAGGTAGACCTCGCAAAACCACACCGGCAGCAGAGCCAGGGCGTATACCCCCCACTTGATGAAGAAATCCTGTCTGGTCAACGGGCCAAACGCCTCCTTGGCAGCGGGCCGGTCGGTATCCGGCCCTACTCCACGATATCAAAATCCTTGATGACAAAAACCTGCTTCAAGCTGGACAGGTCGGTCTCCGGCACGATGACCGCGTAGTCCGTCATACCGGACACGTCGGTACGCACCTCCTCCACGTGTCCGGCCACGATGCCAGAGGGGTAGACCCCGCCCAGGCCGGAGGTGGACACCAGATCGCCGGAGATGAGCTGAGTGTTTTCCGGCAGATAGGTGAGCTTCAGCTTGCCCTCTCCCATGAGGGCCAGGTCTCCCTCCAGGATGGCCGCCCCGCCGGTACGGGTGAGCTGACCGCCCATTTCGATGTCGGCGTCGATGAGGGTGCGGACGGTGCACCAGTTCTCCCCCACCTCGGCCACCACGCCCACCAGGTTCCAATATTCGTCCACCACGCAGTCGTCCACGGCGATCCCCTGGCCGGAGCCCTTGCTGAGGGTAAGGGTGGATTCCCAGTTGGAGGTGGACCGGGCGGTGACCATGGCGGCTTCCTTGTCAAAGGAGCGGTTCTTGGGGGTGAGCTCCAGCAGGTTGTACAGCCGCTCGTTCTCCTGGATGGCCTCCTCGTATTCCCGCTCCTTGGCCTCCAGCTCGGCCACCCGCCGCTTCAGCTCCTGATTGTCCTCCTTGATCTGCTCCAGCTCGAAGGCGTCGGTATATTTCTCCTCCACCCAGCCGGTGACCGCGTTGATGCCGTTGCGCACCGGGGTGGTGATGATGCCAAAAAAGTTGGCCAGTGGATTGGCCGTCCCACCCAGCAGCATGGACACCACCGCCGTCACCAGGGCCAGCAGGATGGCCGCGATCAATATCAATATTCCGTTGCGCCGGAAAAAATCTTTCACGCCTGTGTCCAGCCTTTCCCTTTACTTACCCGCCGCAAGGGCCATGCAGTGGATCCCCAGCTCCCCGAGGATCTCCCCCAGGCGGCATACCGGCAGGCCCATCACGTTGTAATAGTCTCCCTGGATGCTCTGGACGAAAAGGGCCCCGTAGCCCTGGATGCCGTAGGCCCCCGCCTTGTCCATGGGTTCGCCGGTCTGGATATACCAGTCGATCTCCTCCCCGGACAGGGAGCGGAAGGTAACGTTGGTCTCCTCGGTGAGGGAGAAGCAGCGCTCCCCCCGCAGCACCGTCAGGCCGGTGTACACCTGGTGGCGGCAGCCTGACAGCATGGACAGCATCCGGAAGGCCTCCCCCTCGTGGGCGGGCTTGCCCAGCACCGAGCCCTCCAGGGCCACCACCGTGTCGGCGGCGATGATGATATCGTCCTCATAGCCCTTTGCCTGGACGGCTTTGGCCTTCTCCTGAGAGATCCGGCCCACCAGCTCCGCCGGGGACAGGGTGCGCTCCATATGCTCGTCAATATCGGGGGTCACGATCTTGAAGGACCGCAGCCCCATCTGCTCCAGCAGCGCCCGCCGCCGGGGGCTTTTGGAGGCTAAAATGAGTTCCATAATCGATGTCGTTCCTTTCCTGTTGACCTTCCCCCCTCAGGGAGGAAGGTGGCTGGCCGAAGGCCAGAGGGATGAGAGGGCGTCCCATGCCCCCGGCCCTATTGCCCGGTGGACCCGAACCCGCCGGTCCCCCGGCCGGTATCGTCCAGCTCTGTCACGATCTCCACCTGAGGCAGCGCCACCGGCGTCACCACCAGCTGGGCGATCCGGTCCCCGGGCTGAATGGTATAGGGGACGTCTGACAGGTTGGTGAGCCCCACCTTCAGCTCCCCCCGGTAGTCGCTGTCGATGACTCCCACCCCGTTGGACAGGGAGACCCCGTGTTTCACCCCCAGACCCGACCGGGCGAAGATGAGCCCCACGTACTCTTGGCCCGGCAGGGCCATGGCTACCCCGGTGGGGATGGTGACCAGCTGCCGGGGGGCAATGGTCACCGGCTCCTCCAGGCAGGCCCGCAGGTCCAGCCCGGCGGAGCCCTCCGTGGCCCGGGTGGGAAAGGGGATCTCCTTCCCCGCCTTGGGGGAAACGGCTTTCAGCTTCAACGTCATAGTATCTTACTCCACATCCCGGTAATACAGACCCCGGGTATATTCTCTGGGGCTCCAGTCTCCCTGATCCAGGTACCGCTTCGCCACCTGAACGCACTCCTGGGGGCTCTCCATGGTGAACAGCAGCCGCTGGGCCCACAGGCCGATCCGCCGGTAGTCGGCCTGCTTGTCCGCCAGATAGAGGATCTGGGAGTTGAGCAGCTCGTTGCGGCAACCGGGAGCCTTCACCACCGGGAATTTGGCCCCCTTGCGGTCGGTAAGCACGTTTTCATTTTGACAGTTGCACTGGCCTGTGCGGTTTTTGATGATGCAGTTCTCCATGAGCATCAGGGGCAGCCGGCCGTAGGTGATCAGCTCGGTGTCCACCGTCTTGGAGATATCCCGCAGCTGGGGGAATTTCAGCTCAAAGGACAGGGTGAGGGAGGCAAAGCCCAGCCGCTTGAACTCCTTCACCGCCTGGGTGTTGTACACCTCCAGGCCGAAGTCCCCCCGGAGGGTGAAGCCCAGCTCCTTTGCCGCGGCGGCCATGCCCAGGTTGCCCACCAGGGCGTCGGCCACCCCCAGCGCCCGGACCTGCTCCAGCTGTTGGAGCATCTGGGGAAATTCCCGGTCCCAGGCCACCCGGGGCAGGATCACCCCGATGGCGGTGCCCTCCGGGGCCTGGGCCAGCTCCGGGTGGGCGGCCAGCTCCTCCAGGGGGATGTAGACCAGGGCGGGGCCCAGCTCCAGCAGCTCCGGAGTGACCTGCCCGGCCTTCCGCACGGAAATGGTGAGCACAGGGGGCTCCTTCCGGTTCTCGTACCGGGCGCCGGGGTGATATGCCCCGGTGCGCCGCTGGGGCAGCTCCGCCCGGGCGTGGGTCAGCCCGTCCAGGGCCTCCCGCCGCAGGGCGTTGAGGGCGGCAAGGGGGAGGGACAGACCCTCCTCCACCAGCACCCGCATCCGGTCCGCCCGGTATGGGGTGCCGCCGGTGCGGGAGAGCTGCTTTTCCACCGCCTCGGTGGTAAGGGGGCGGGTATGGGCCTCCTCCGGCGTCTGGCCGGACACGGTGACCACCCGGCCCTCCGGGTCCTTCACCCCCACCTGCACCGGCTCATTGGGCCGGACCATGGCGTAAAAGGTGACGGGCACCCGCTGGGCCTCCCCGCTCTGGTAGGTGTTCCGGGCGGCGGCGAAGAGCTCACGGGGCTCCTTCCCCTCCTCCCGGACGCCGAACATATGACCGCCCTGATTGTCCAGGTAGTAGCCCTGGGTAAAGCCCTGGCGGGAGAAGGCGGCCTGGAGCTGGTTGATCTCCTCCGGCGTGGGCTCCCGGTCCTCCCTGATGGCCCGGGAAAAGATGCCGGTGACCACTGCCACATACTCGGGCCGCTTCATCCGGCCCTCCAGCTTGACGCAGGCCACCCCCATCTTCCGCAGCTGGCGCAGGTAGCCCGCCAGGGACAGGTCTTTCAGGGACAGGGGATAGGAATCCGCCTTACCCCCCCAACCGTATTTTAACCGGCAGGGCTGGGCGCATAACCCCCGGTTGCCCGACCGCCCTCCAATGATGGAGGACAGGAAGCACTGGCCGGAGTAGCACATGCACAGGGCCCCGTGGGCGAACACCTCAATTTCTATGGGGGAGCGCTGGCAGATATACTCGATCTGGTCCCGGGACAGCTCCCGGGAGAGGACCACCCGGCGCATCCCCAGGTCGGCGGCCATCTTCACGCCGTCCAGGTTATGGATGGTCATCTGGGTGGAGGCATGGACGGTCAGGTCGGGGGCCACCTGCCGCAGCATCCGCACCACGCCCAGATCCTGGACCAGCACCGCATCGGCCCCCAGGGTGCTGGCCTGGGCGGCGAACTCGGCGGCCCGGGGGAGCTCCCGGTCGGTGAGCAGGGTGTTGAGGGTGAGGTACACCTTGGCCCCCCGGACATGGCAATAAGAAACCGCCGCCGCAAACTCCTCCTCCGAGAAATTTTTCGCGTTGCGGCGGGCGTTAAAGTCTCCGTACCCCAGATAAACGGCGTCGGCGCCGTTCTGAATGGCAGCCGCCACGGCCTCCATGGACCCGGCGGGGGCGAGCAGTTCCAACATACCCTTTCCTCCCGGCGGCGGGGGCAAAGCCCCCGCCTCCTTTTTCTTACTGCTTCTTATTCTCCAGCTTGAAGATCTCCCGCTTGGCCTCGGACAGCTCCAGCTTCAGCTTGGTGGCCTCCTCCAGGTACTCCTTCAGCTGGCGGCGGAGGTTTTCGGCGGCCTCCACCTCCTTGAAATACTCGTCGGCAATGTTCACCGCCGCCAGGACGGCTCCGTCCACCAGGGAGACACGGGCGCCCTCCAGCACCTCCCGTACCTTCTCATCCACGTGGGCTGCCACCTTCTCGGTATAGCCGGCGTCCTCGGTGCCCACCAGGGTGTACTCCTGCCCGGCGATGGTAACGGCGACGCGGTTTTTCATGCAAACCCCTCCTGACCATAATGAGTTACAATATTATATCACACAACCCACCGGAAGAAAATTAAATTCTTCATGAATTTTCAAGTCTCCCCTTCATTGTGTGCCACCCGGTCTTGTGGTATGATAATGTCTGATGAATAAACCGAACATCGGTTTATTCGCGCGGCGGCAGCCGCGCGATTCCATAAAAACGGCTCAAAGGGCCGCTTTTATGGAATTCAGCCATTGTCA
>NZ_JACJLC010000014.1 GCF_016901955.1 Pseudoflavonifractor phocaeensis | reverse complement strand
CTCCTGATGTGAAGTCTTAAAAAACTGACTGTCAGCTTTTTGAGTTTTGGGATATTGTCTCACATTTTCGAGGGATACGGAAGGTGGGTGGTCGTTGAGCGCTTACCAAGGATCGCCGTCTTGCCGTCACAGCTCGTTTGAGACCGCCGGGGCCGGGCAGAGGTCCCGCCGAATCAGAAACCGTGTCAGGAACGTCCTGGCTGGAACGGGCCTGCTGTAGTAATATCCCTGGCCGTAGTCACAGGACATGGCCCGCACCAGATCCTCCCCGGCCTTAGTCTCGATGCCCTCGGCCACAGTCTTGATCCGCAGCTTTTTAGCCAGGGCCAGCACAGCGGCGAGGACCTCGCTCTGGGCTCCCTTCTGCTCGTTGACCACATCCATCAAAAACATCCGGTCCAGCTTAAGTTCGTCGATCTTCAGCTTACCCAGGGTGCTCAGGGAGGAATAGCCGCTTCCAAAATCGTCCATGGAAACCCGGAATCCCACGCCGTTCAGCCGCAGGATGGTGCGGTTCAGGGCGGCAACGTTTTCAAAGGACAGCCCCTCCGGAATCTCCAGAATGATATACCGGGGGGAGATCCCGTACTTCCCGGTGATAGCCAGCAGCTTATCCACATAGCCCTCATTCATAAACAGGGACTTAGTCTGGTTCACCGAAATCACAATAGGAGGTATGCCCTGATCCATCCAGCTCCGCAGCAGACTGCACACATGCTCCACCATGTACAGATCCAGTTGGCTGCAAAACCCGTTTTCTTCAAACAGAGGGATGAACTGGTCGGGACAGATCATCTCTCCGTCCTTCGGCAGCCAGCGGACCAGGGCCTCCGCCCCATCCACGCAACCGGTACGCAAATCGATCTTGGGCTGGAGATAGACCTGAAACTCTTCCCCGGTCAGAGCGGTGTGCATATGGGTCTCGATATAATACCGCAGCCGCTCCACACGGTACAGGGGCTCGTCAAAGATATATACGGTACGGGCATTGATCTGCTTTGCGTGGGCCAGGGCCACCATCATATAGTTGATATTGGGGTCTACCTGGTAGGGCGAGGGGGACTCCTTCGTAAATACCGCTCCGGAATAGAGGGACAGGGGATGGCCGTTAAGCTCAGTGGGCGCCGTGCCGGTAATTCGGGAGAAGAGCGCCTCAGTCCGGGCGATCAGTCGCTCAGGAGAGGATACCTTTAGCGCCATGAAAAAAAGGTCTGCAGAGGGACGGCAGAAAAACTCTCCGTCCTGTATCCCGGACTCCAGGATGGTCTTGATCTTCAGCAGGATATTGTCAGCCTGTTTGGTACCGTAGGTATCGTTAATGTACTTGAATCCCCGGATATTAAAGGCTACCAGGGCCATGGGCTCCCGCCGGGCGCAGCAGTCGGCCAACAGCTTGCGGAAGTATGCCTCGTTATAGGCGCCGGTGTTTTGATCGTACATTTTTATGTACATCAAGCGGTTTTCCGCCAGCAGCGCCTTGTATCGGATCTTCCGGTTCCGAAAATAGATGAGAAATGCGGCCACCAGGAGCAGGAGCACCAGGGAAAAGCCCAGAATGACAAACCGGTTGGCCTCCAGCCATTCCAGTGGGGTATACTGGATATCGTCGCCGGAATAGCGGTAGAGCATAGCCTGCCGGGTATCGCTGCTGAGGGAACTGGCATACTGGTTCAGCAGGGCCACGAATTCCGAAGAGACACTGTCGGTAACGCCCACGGTATAGGAGAAATTTTTGATGTTGGCCCAGTCCACCACCACCTTGTCATAGACGGCCTCTTTCCGCAGGTAGTAGGTCAGGGAGTAATAGTCCGCCCGCACGCCGTCGTTCTCCTGAGCCTGGATCTCCCGGAGCGCCTGCTCGGTATTGATCTGGAAGGGCAGATCGGCCCCGTGCTCATGGGGGACGGAATTGGCGCAAGCTGTAACGCTGAAGCTGTTGAAAAAGGGAACCGTAAACCTGACATGCTCCAGGGAAGCCAGACTGGAGTTGGAGGCCACGCAGGCCACCAGATCCACCTGTCCTTCCTCCACCAGCGCCAAGGCCTCCTCGTAGGTGTCCACCACCACTGGCTCATATTGCAGACCGGTGGCCGCCGCGAACCGGTTCAGGTACTCTACCGCGAAGCCGGTCAAGGTCCCCTTCCGCACATATTGATAGGGCGCGTCCCCGGAAAAGAAGAGCACCTTCAGGGTACCCAGGGAGGAAATATAATCCCGGTGCTCCTGGGAGACCAGGAAGCTGTCGGTGTAGGTAAAGTAGAGGTCGTACAGCTCGTTCTGCAAATTGGGCTGGGCAGTCTGGAGACCCTGCATGGCTACGTTGAGCTCCTGAAGAAGGGCAGTCTGGCCGTGGGCCAGAGCAAAATAGTAAGGAGTAGGTGAAAATCGCCCCACTACCCGAAAGTCCTCAGAGAGAGATGTCAGACTGGATAAGCGCGTCGGCCTGGCCGTCTTTCACCGCCTCGACCATCTGATCATATCTGTCGTAGACCGTGAGTTGATAAGAAAAATCGTTGACGGTGGCGTAATAGTCAAACTGGGAGATCTGGTCCTGGTTGCCGGCGTAGGCGGCCACCAGGATACCATCCCAGTCGGAAAAATCCTCCTGGATCCAGTCGGGGTCCTCCTTCAGCACCGCCAGGGTGGTGTATCGGGTGCCGTAGCTGTAATTGGGATAGAGAAAAAGCTCTTCCAACTGCGAATTGCGGTTCATGGTGCCCAGCATATCGATCTCGCCCCGCTGAAGCATGTCCATCAGGGTCTCCAGCTGGGCGTTCAGATCGCCCTCTACCTGTACATATTCAATATCCCAGTGGGTAAACATGGTAAGCTGGTGCAAATAATCCACCAGGTAACCGGCGTAATTACCGTGTTCATCAATGTAGGAAGTGCCGGATTGGATGGGAAAGCCTACCCGAACCACTTGGTCCGACCGGCTGTTGGCGGCACGGACGCTCAGACTGCCCCAGAGCAAAAGCACGATGAACAGGATGGAACACGTCTTTTTCAAATGCGGCATCTGCATATTCGCCTGACTTTCGTCCTAAAGACTAAAATAATGGTATAGATACTATATTCTATTTTACTCACTCTTCTGCAAAAATCAAGGGACAGTCCACCGCCGGAGACACGGTAAGAGACTGCCACAGCATTTGTGGCAGCCTCTAAATCATTGCTATTTGCATAGGCGCGGCCCAAACCGCACCCGCATTCCCTTCACAGTTCTCTTACCCTTCGGGCAAAGGCACCCGCCGGTGCTCCACCGGTCCCCAGGCGGGAAGGGGCAGGCCCTGCATTGCTCCGAATACCCGGCTTTTCAGGCCGGGGTACTGCTTGTCCAGGGTGCGGATGAGCTCCTTGACCTCCTGCCGCTTGGTATACCCGTCGGCGGGACAGGGGTTGAATACCACCGGTAAGTTGTTGCGCTGGGCTGCGTTGCGGATGAGGCCCTCCCCGCAGTAGAGCATGGGCCGGATCTGGCTGATGCCCATCCGGTCCAGCCAGGTCACCGGCTGAAAGCAGCTCAGCCGCCCCTCGTAAAACAGGGAGAGGAAAAAGGTCTCCACCGCGTCGTCAAAGTGGTGGCCCAGGGCGATCTTGGCGATCCCCCGCTCCTTGATGGCGTTGTGGAGGGCCCCCCGCCGCATTTTGGCGCACATGGAGCAGGGGTTCTTCTCCTTTCGCAGGTCAAAGATAATGTGGTGGATCTCCGAGGGCAGCAGGGTGAAGGGCACCCCGATCCGCTCACAGTAGGCCGCCACCGGGGCGAAGTCCATCCCCTCTCCCCCGTCTACATGGCCCATGTCCAGGGTGTAGGCCTCCACGGTAAAAGGCTTGGGGTAAAACTCCTTCAGCCGGGCCAGGGCGGTGAGCAGCACCAGGGAGTCCTTCCCTCCGGACACTCCCACCGCTATCCGATCTCCGGCCTGGATCATGTCGTAATCCTCCACACAGCGGCGGACATAGCTCAGGATCTTGTTCATAGGCACCTCAAAATTCAAAAATTGAAAAAGAGAAAATCAAAGCATCAGCGAGTATACAGGCGAAAACAAGAGCATTCTCTTTTTCCGCTGAAAAAAATCAGAAAACATGTTGACACTTTGGAACGACGGTATTATAATACAAAACGCTCCAATCGTAAAGATTGGGGCCTGTATTCTGTTTAGACATATTTTTTAGATAACATCAAAATTGGAGGTTTCACCATGTCCACTTTTATGGCCAACAAGGGGAACATCGTCCGCAAGTGGTATATCCTCGATGCGGCCGGTAAGCCCCTGGGCAAGACCGCTGCCACCGCCGCCACCCTGCTGCGGGGCAAGCACAAGCCCGAGTATACCCCCCACGCCGATTGCGGCGATTTTGTCGTGGTCGTCAACGCCGAGAAGGCTGTCCTCACCGGCAAGAAGCTTGAGCAGAAGTACTACCGCACCCACTCCGGCTGGGTGGGCGGCCTGAAGGAGACCCCCTACCGCCTGCTGATGCAGCAGAAGCCCGAGCTGGCCATGCGCGTGGCCATCCGCGGCATGATGCCCCGCAACATCATCACCAAGGATTCTCTGTCCCGCCTGCACATTTACCGCGGCGCTGAGCATCCCCACAACGCCCAGAAGCCCGAAGCCTGGGCCGCCAACTAAGCAGGAGGTACAAAGGAATGTATAAGAGCAAGAAGCCTTATCTGTATGGCACCGGCCGCCGGAAGTCCTCCGTGGCCCGGGTGCATCTCTTCCCCAACGGCACTGGTGCTATCACCATCAACGGCCGGGACATCGACGACTACTTTGGCCTGGAGACCCTGAAGCTGATCGTGCGTCAGCCTCTGGCCACCACCGACACCCTGGGTAAAGTGGACATTGAGACCACCGTCATGGGCGGCGGCGTCACCGGCCAGGCCGGCGCCATCCGCCACGGCATCGCCCGCGCCCTGCTGCAGGTCAACCCTGAGTACCGCGCCGCTCTGAAAGCCGCCGGTTTCCTCACCCGTGATCCTCGTATGAAGGAGCGCAAAAAGTACGGCCTGAAGGCTGCCCGTCGCGCTCCTCAGTTCTCCAAGCGCTGATTCAACCTCAAAAGTGTTCAAAATCCCCGAAAACCATTGGTTTTCGGGGATTTTCGTGTCTGAACGGTTTGATATGGTTTGACGCAATTTGACCGAGCGAAGCCTCTTTTAACCCGTTTTCTATGGGTTAAATGGTGGACAACCACCCCAAAAAGAGGGCTTATGGGTTAAAAAATAGGACAACCGAGACGCGATTTGGGGCTGCCAAGGGAATGTTTATTTATACATCTCCAAGATACCTTTTTCGTGAAAACGGTTTGTCTGAATCTGACCTAATTTGAACAAAAGAAAATAAATCTAATCGCCAAGCGCTCAGTATTTTTTACTGGGCGCTTTTGGCGTTTCCGGGGCATTTTATTCCGGGATCAGAAAAAGCCGTCACTTTCTTTTTTTGAAGTGGCGGCTTTTTCTATTTCCAGAAGCCATAGAACAATTCAGAAATGAGGTGAAGTTATTGAACACGCAAATCATCGCCATTGCCAACCAGAAAGGCGGCGTTGGCAAGACAACCACCTGCGCGAACCTGGGGATCGGGCTGGCGCAGGCCGGGAAGAAAGTGCTGCTGATCGACGGGGACCCGCAGGGCAGCCTGACCATCAGCCTGGGCCACCCCCAGCCGGACAAGCTGCCCTTTACCCTGTCCGACGCAATGGGCCATATCCTGATGGACGAGCCGCTACGCCCCGGCGAAGGTATCCTGCACCACCCGGAGGGCGTTGACCTGATGCCCGCCGACATCCAGCTCTCCGGCATGGAGGTCTCCCTGGTGAACGCCATGAGCCGTGAGACCATCCTGCGGCAGTATCTGGACACGCTCAAGGGACAGTATTCCCATATCCTGATTGACTGCCAGCCCTCCCTGGGTATGCTCACGGTCAACGCCCTGGCCGCCGCCAACAGGGTCATAATCCCCGTTCAGGCGGAGTATCTGCCCGCCAAGGGTCTGGAACAGCTGCTCCAGACCGTAAACAAGGTGAAGCGGCAGATCAACCCCAAGCTCCAGATTGACGGTATCCTGCTGACGATGGTGGACAACCGCACCAACTTTGCCAAGGAGATCGCCGCTCTGCTGCGGGAGACCTACGGCAGCAAAATCAAGGTGTTCGGCACCGAGATTCCCCATTCCGTCCGGGCCAAGGAAATCAGCGCCGAGGGCAAGAGCATTTTTGCCCACGACCCCAATGGCAAGGTAGCCGAGGGGTACAAAAATTTGACCCAGGAGGTGATAAAACTTGAAAAGCAGCGCGAAAAAAGTAGAGCTGGCTCCATACGATGACTTGTTTTCCACCGAGGAAAGCCGCCAGGATGCCAAGCTGGAAAAAGTAAGGGAGATCCCGCTGTCCGAGTTGCATCCTTTCAAGAACCATCCCTTCAAAGTCAAGGATGACGAGGCCATGATGGAGACCGCCGACAGCGTTCGGCAGTATGGTGTTCTGGTTCCGGCGATTGCCCGCCCGGACCCGGAGGGCGGCTATGAGCTGGTGGCCGGTCACAGGAGACACCGGGCAAGTGAGCTGGCCGAGAAAGAAACCATGCCGGTCATTGTCCGGGACCTGGACGACGATGCCGCGACCATCATCATGGTAGACAGCAACTTGCAGCGGGAAAGCCTGCTCCCCAGCGAGAGGGCCTTTGCCTACAAGATGAAGCTGGAGGCCATGAAGCACCAAGGGGAACGATCCGATTTAACTTGTGCCCAAGTTGGGCACAAGTCAGATGGAAAGAAGTCGCGGGATATTTTGGCCGAGCAAGTTGGTCAGAGCAGAAATCAAATTCAACGCTATATCCGCCTGACGGAGCTGATCCCCGAACTGCTGGATATGGTCGATGAAAAGAAAATTGCGCTCAATCCGGCTTATGAGCTGTCTTTCCTCAAAAAAGAGGAACAGCGGGACTTGCTGGACGCGATGGACAGCGAACAGGCTACCCCCTCTCTCTCCCAGGCCCAGCGGCTCAAGAAATACAGCCAGGAGGGGCATCTGACCCTCGATATGATGCGCGTCATCATGGGTGAGGAAAAGAAAAGCGATCTGGACCGGGTGACTTTTACCACTGACACCCTACGGAAGTATTTTCCCAGGAGCTACACACCCAAGCGGATGCAGGAGACCATCATCAAGCTGCTGGAGGGTTGGCAGAAAAAGCACCAAAGAGACCTGGAACGATGAAAGGAGCCGCCTATGAGGGATTTTTCAGCCCGTGAGCTGAAAGGGCATAACATTCTCGCCGTGGAGCGTTTTCAGGACGACACCCGCTGGATGATCGAGTTTTCCATCCTGCGTCCCTGCTCCTACGGTAGTCCCGGCGATGAAATGCGGCTGTTTCTTACCGAGGACGGGTATCAGGCCGCTCTCGCCAGTCAGAGAGACCGGGAAATCAAAATCAAGCGGTATGCTCATGTGATCGAGGGTCATGTCCTCGATTTCAAACCGGGCAAGCGCCGCCGCCACCTGTAAACCCATCATCACTACGAAAGGAAAGGAATGAATATGTGTACTGTCCAGAACATCAAGGACGCCATCCGGGAAAGTTGTCAGTCCCAATTTAACATGGAATCCACCGATATTGACCGGGTTTTGCAAACCCTCCCGTTTTCTCAGGAACCGGGACCATTTTCTAAGCCGAAATCGCAAAGGCCGCTGTATTGGTTCCACGCAAGAAAATATGAAAAAATGTAACTGCCACAATTCTTTTTACAGGATTGTGGCTTTTTTCATGCCCTGAGATCAGGAAGGAGTGAAGTCAATGGCGGTCTTTCGGATTGAAAGAACCCGCGACTATACGGTAATGAGCAATCATCACCTGCGGAACGAAAAATTGTCCCTCAAGGCCAAGGGACTGCTTTCCATGATGCTGTCCCTGCCGGATGACTGGAACTATACCACCCGTGGCCTTGCGAAAATCTGCAAGGAGGGCGTGGACGCCATCGGTAATGCGCTGCGGGAGCTGGAAACCGCCGGTTACATCGTGCGCCACCAGCTGCGGGACCGGCAAGGACGGATCAGCGACACAGAGTATGTCATTTATGAGCAGCCCCAGCCCCGGCAGCCTGGAACACCCCAGCCGGATATGGCGGTACCGGATACGGCTTCACCAGATACGGAAAACCCGTATCTGGATAAACCGGATACGGAAAAGCCCGCAGAATTAAATATAGAGAAATCAAATACTCAAAAACAAAATACTCATGGATCAAGTACCGATTCCATTCCCTTCCGGGAGACGGCGGCGGTAAGACCGCCGGAACGGAAAGGAAGGGATGCGATGTCTCTCGCAGAGATGGAAAGCTATCGGGATTTAATTCTGGAGAACATTGAGTATGACTATCTGCGTCAGGAGGTTGACCCCTACCAAGAGAACCTGGACGAGATTGTGGAGCTGATGGTGGAAACTGTCTGTGCAAAGCGGCAGACCACTCGGATTGCTGGCAGCGACTTTCCCCATGAGGTGGTTCGCTCCCGATTACTGAAGCTGGATAGCGAGCATATCCGTTTTGTCATGGACTGTATGCAGAAAAATACCACGGAAGTCCGCAACATGAAGCAGTACCTTTTGACCGTCTTGTTCAATGCGCCCACCACTATCAGCAATTATTACACCGCACAAGTGAATCACGACATGAACGCAGGCGGCTGGTAAGAGCCGCCTTTTCTCATGCCAAAGGAGGTATGACATGAATCAAATGGAAATTTTCAAAAGCCCGGAGTTTGGGTCTATCCGGGTCATCGAGGAAAACGACAAATACCTATTCTGCGGTTTGGATGTAGCAAATTCGCTGGGATATAGCAATCCCCGCGACGCAATTATCCGCCATTGTAGGTGCGTCGTGAAACGCGACGCACCTCATCCGCAAAGCCCTGACCGCAAAATCAGTATGACTTTCATCCCCGAAGGTGATGTGTACCGCTTGATCGTCCACAGCAAACTGCCCTCTGCGGAACGGTTTGAACGATGGGTGTTTGACGAGGTGCTACCCATCATCCGCAAGCACGGAGCCTATATGACCAAGGAAAAGCTGTGGGAAGTAGCAACTTCCCCGGAGGCGCTGCTGAAGCTCTGTTCCGATCTGCTGGCTGAAAGGCAAGAAAATGCGGCGCTGCGGGAGAAAAATACCATGCTGGAGGGCAAGGCCGCTTTTTATGACCTGTTCATCGACCTCAAGCACAGCACCAATCTCCGTACCACTGCCAAAGAGCTGGTTGTGCCGGAGCGCCAGTTTGTCCGATTTCTACTGGAACGGCGATTTGTTTACCGCACGGCATCCGGGAATGTACTTCCTTACGCCAAGCCCTCCAATAATGGCCTGTTCTGTGTCAAAGACTACTGCAACCACGGGCATACCGGTTCCTACACGCTGGTAACGCCCCAAGGCAAGCTACATTTTGCCCAGCTGCGGGACAGCATCCTGCTGGTGATATGATGACCCGTTATCTTTTGCGGCGGCTGGTGGTCCCGCCTTAGCCACTCACTCGAACTGATTTGCTTTGAAAAATTTGATGATAGGAGGATAACGCTATGAAACCGAAAAAAACTATGAAATCTGTTGTGGCGCTTTCACTGGCTGTACTGACATTATTCTCCGCTCTGCCCACAGCCTTTGCCGCCCAGCAAAACAGCTACCATGATCCGGCTGACCATTGGCAGGAGGCCAACAACCGAACCAACGAGCTGGATGCCAACGCCACCGTGACCCATGAAACTTTCACCTGTGGAGAATGCGGACAGGCAACTTCATTTTTAGCCTTCCGCACTCCTGAATATACCCGTGATGGACAGACGGCTATGACCCGAAATGTCCGCTATTCGGATGGCACGATGATCGGCGGCGAAGGGAAAGGCTCTATCCTGGACGGTGTTCCTGGTAAGGATGCCTACTATACCGGGTATCACTGGACCAAAGCAGTTTGTGAAACCTGCGGCGGAATCAATACCAATATGGGCAAAACCGACTACTGCTATCAGAACAATGTGTACTGGCTGTACGACTGCGCCAGCAACTTCTTTGAGGAATTGCCGGAAACAAAGACCATTGAGCAATCAGACAGCAGTTACCATCGTGTGACCATTACCAGCGGTGAATACTGCGGGTTCTGCTACGGCACCTACAAGGAAACTTCCTCCTCCCTGGAGCGACACAACATGGAAACGGCCATTCGGCCCGAACTGGCCCATGACCGCTTTGTGGAAATGGATACCTGTGCCGACTGCGGATATGCTGAAACCGACTATACCGCCGCCAAGTCTGTTGTGGCGGACTATTTCGGCGTGGTAGACGGACAGCCCCACACTGTTACTGTATCCGATCTCTCCGAGGCGGGCGTTACCACCGCCATCCGCTACGGCCATAGCGCCGACGCTTGCACCCTGACCAGCGCCCCCAATTACACCGAGGCCGGAGACTATGCGGTGTACTATGAGATCACCTACACTTTCCAGAACACCGACATGGTGGAGGACGGCGTGGCCTATGTCCATCTGCGTGACGAAAGCACCGAGGAAACAGAAGGTGACGGCACCTGCGGCGAGGACCACAACTGGACGCTGCTGGACAGCGTGGACCCCACCTGCCTGACCCTGGGCTATGACCGCTATCTGTGCGTAGATTGCGGCAAGATCGAAAAGCGGGACTATGAGGCTGCCCTGGGCCATGCGTTCCAGCGTGTTGTTATCCGGGACGCCACCTGTGAAACCACCGGAAAGGTTCTGGAGATCTGTGAGCGGTGCGGCACCGCCCAGGAAAGCACCACTCCCAAGGGGGAGCATGAGTTCTCCACCACTGTTGTCCCGGCCACCTGCACCAGCCCCGGTTATACCCTGCGGGAGTGCGCTGTCTGTGGAGAGCGCCACATTGAGGACATCACGGCGGCCCTGCCCCACAACTATGTTGCCAGGACCACCCCGGCCACCTGTGAGGGCGGCGGCAAGACTGTCCATCTCTGCGAGGGCTGCGGCAGTTCCTTTGTCACCGACTACACCGACCCTCTGGGCCATAGCTGGGACGAGGGTGCTGAGATCACCGGCTCCACCTGTACCGGCGAGGGCATGATCGAGTATCGCTGCATCCGCTGCGGCTATCACCGGCTGGAGGGCGACCCAGCGGCGGGCCATGTTCCCGGCGAGGCGGCCACCTGCACCGCGCCCCAGCTCTGTACCAAGTGCGGCGCTGTGATCGTCAATGCCCTGGGCCACGACTACCAGAAGGAAGTCACCGAACCCACCTGCACGGAAATGGGCTACACCACCTATATCTGCTCACGCTGCGGCGACACTTACAAGGGTGACTACACCGATGCCGCCGGACACAAGCCCGGCGACTGGATCATCGACCAGCAACCCACCACTGACAGCGAGGGCAGCAAGCACAAGGAATGTACCGCGTGCGGCGAAACCCTGGAAACGGAAGAAATCGAGAAAATCTACAATCAGGCCACCACGGACAGCAAGGGCGAGGCCGTTGTGGGCGGCTATCTGGTGATCGTCACCGATACGGATAGCAAAAACCCCGTTGCCGGAGCCACGGTCACGCTCCATGAGGACGAGTCCCTGTCCATCCGTCTGCCCTCTGGCCGCCTGCTGGACTATGCCGACCAGACCACCATCCAGGTTCAGCTTGTCAAGGACAAGTCCCCTGTGGCAAGCATGGGCATTTCCGTCACTGACCGCAACGACAATTTCAGCAGCGGAAAAACCGACGCTGCCGGTCAGATTACCGTCCCCAGCACTACCGGTACCACCAATGGCGATGGCAATGCTACCGTAGGCTGGGAGGACGCTGACGGCAACCGTCATACCCTTACCGTCAAGGTGGAGCGCACCGAGACCGGGCGGCCCATTCAGGGCAGCGAGGTCAGCATGGGCAGCACTGGCAACATCACCGTGAATCTGCCGGAGGGACAGGACATGGACGCTAAGAACCGTGTCACCATCACTGTCACCGACAACGAGAAAGCCCCCGAACCTGACAAAACCGTAATTGTCAAGGCCGATCTGGGCGGTACGGCTCAGGGTCAGACCAATAAGGACGGCAAGCTGACAGTCCCCTCTGTGGATAGCGCCTACACCGATGAAAGCGGCACCGCCGTGGTAGGCCAGTACACCGTGATTGTCACAGATACCGAAAAAGCCCCCATCAAGGGTGCGCTGGTGACGCTGCTGCCCGGTGAGGACGATGAAGCGGATGCGTTTACTGTCCTGCTGCCGGATGGCCGCCTGCTGGACGGCAACGACCAGACCGTAGTGACGGTGCTGCTGCCCAGCACCGATCCTGCCAAGGGACTGAATGTGGAAGTGTCCGATTCCAAGGACAACCACGCCGCCAGAGACACCGACAAGAACGGTCAGATTATCGTCCCGCAGGCCACCGGCTCTGCTGGTGAGATCGTTGGCACGGATACCGGTAACGAGGATAAGTCCAACACGGTCAATGTGGATGTGACAGATCAAGACGGCAAGCCCGTAGATGGCACACAGATTGCCGTGGACGAGGACGGTACAGTATCCGTCACCCTGCCGGATGACTTTGATTTTGACGAGGACGGCCCTGTGACCGTCACTGTCACAGACAATCAGGGCGAGGCCAAGCCCGATGTATCCGTCACCGTCACCGATGGCACCGGCACCACCGCTGCCGGTGAGACAGGAAAGGACGGCGCTGTTACGCTGCCGGACGAGTACCACTTTGCTTATATCGTTGGCTATGTGGACGGAACCGTTGGGCCGGACCGCAACATGACCCGTGGAGAAGCTGCCACTGTATTTGCCCGGATTCTGGCAGAATACCGTGGGGATTCGCTGGAGGATGGCTATACCAGCAAATTCCCGGATGTTGCCGCAAACGCATGGTATGAGGACTATGTGGCATATTTGGAAAAGCTGGGGGTAGTTGTTGGCTTCGATGACGGGAAATTCCACGCTGAGACCAGTATCACCCGCGAACAGTTTGTCACCATGTGTGTCCGTCTGAACGATTGGATGGCACTTACTATCTATGAGAGTGAACAAGCTGGATTCCCGGATGCAACAGGCAGCTGGGCTGCGGAGTATATCCATACCGCCACTCGGAATGGCTGGATTGTAGGCTACCCGGACGGCAAGTTCCACGGCGAGGATGAAATCACCCGCGCTGAGGTAGTTACGATCATCAATCGGATGCTGGGCCGCACGGCGGACGAGACCTTTATCCGCCGTAACGAGGACAACCTAATCACTTTCAGCGACCTTCAGAATCCCCACTACTGGGCCTACTATGACTTGATGGAGGCTGCCAACGGGCACACGATTGTGTCTGGCGCTGAGGAAGAAGCCTGGCATAAAGTAAAGTGAGATTGCCAAAGGGCGGCCTATCAGGGCCGCCCTTTGGTGCAAAGTGAGGTGAAATATAATGCAGGAAGAAGTGGAAAACAGGACTTTGACGCTGGTTGTCAGTGGCTCCAAATTCACCGGCAGGCTGTTCAAATCTGCCATCACCAAGTACCTTGCCCACCGCAAGGAAAAGAAACTGCAAAAGCAGAAAAGCCGGGATACCCCCGTGATTCCCCACGGCAAGCAGACGGTGAAGCAGCTGATCGGCCAGAACCAGGGCGTTTCCAACATTGAGATCACCGACCCCTCTATCAAGGAGTTTGAGAAGATCGCCCGGAAATACGGCGTGGACTATGCGGTGAAGAAGGATCGCAGCAGCTCCCCGCCCAAATACCTGATCTTTTTCAAGGGCCGGGATGCGGATGCCCTGACCGCTGCCTTTACCGAGTACACCGGCAAGAAGGTCAGAAAGGCGGAGAAATCCGAGCGCCCGTCCGTGCTGGCAAAGTTAAGCCAGTTCAAAGAGCTGGTGAAACACGCCGTCGTGGACCGGAACAAGCGGAGGGAGCTGGAACGATGAAAAAGCAGCTGGACATCAAGAATCTCCTTTTGCTGAACCTGCCGTATATCCTGATGGGGCTGTTCGCCACCAACTTCGGGGAGGCGTGGCGGATGGCCGTGGGTGCGGACGCTTCGGCAAAAATGCTCTCGTTCTTCTCTACGCTGCCGGTGGCGCTGGCCAGCTGGTGGCCCAGCCTGCACCCCCTGGACCTGCTGGTGGGCCTGTGCTGCGGCGCTGGCCTGCGGCTGGCGGTTTATCTCAAGAGTAAAAATGCCAAGAAATACAGGCATGGCATGGAGTACGGCTCCGCCCGATGGGGAACCCATGAGGACATCGCTCCTTACATCGACCCGGTGTTTCAGAACAATGTGATTCTGACGAAAACCGAGAGCCTGACCATGAACAGCCGCCCCAAGGACCCAAAAACGGCGCGAAATAAAAATGTGCTGGTGATCGGCGGCTCCGGTTCCGGCAAGACCCGCTTCTGGCTGAAACCGAACCTGATGCAGATGCACAGCTCCTATGTGGTGACAGACCCCAAAGGCACCATCCTGGTGGAGTGCGGCAAAATGCTCCAGCGCGGGACGCCCAAGCCGGGTAAGGACGGCAAGCCCATAAAGGATAAGCACGGTAAGGTCATCTATGAGCCGTACCGGATCAAAGTCCTCAATACCATCAACTTCAAGAAATCCATGCACTATAACCCCTTTGCCTACATCCACTCCGAAAAGGACATCTTGAAGCTGGTCACAACGCTGATTGCCAACACCAAGGGCGAGGGCAAGGCCGGGGACGATTTCTGGGTCAAGGCGGAAACGCTACTGTATTGCGCTCTCATCGGGTACATCCACTACGAGGCCCCGGTGGAGGAACAGAATTTCTCCACCCTCATCGAGTTCATCAACGCGATGGAGGTCCGGGAGGATGACGAGGAGTTCAAAAACCCCGTGGACCTGATGTTTGATGCGCTGGAGGCGGAGAAGCCCAACCACTTCGCCGTCCGCCAGTACAAGAAATACAAGCTGGCTGCGGGAGATGTATGCTCTAAGTGACTTCTTAATCATGGTTTTTGTCATGGTTAGTGAAGCAGTCACTTAGAGCATTTTCATTTCAGGAGGTACAGCCATGAGAAACGAGAAAATCACCCCTCTGTATGAGCGTTTGAGCCGCGACGATGAGTTACAGGGCGAAAGCAACTCCATATCGAACCAAAAAAAGATGTTAGAGGACTTCGCACGCCGGAATGGGCTGCCGAACCCCACCCATTTCACCGATGATGGCGTATCGGGAACCCGTTTTGACCGCCCCGGATTTCTGGCGATGATGGAGGAAGTCGAGGCCGGACGGGTGGAGGCCATTGTTATCAAAGACATGAGCCGCCTGGGGCGTGACTATCTAAAAGTCGGCCAGGTTATGGAGATTTTGCGGCAGCGCGGCGTCCGGCTGATCGCCATCAATGATGGTGTGGACAGTCTGAAAGGCGATGATGATTTTACCCCGTTCCGCAACATTATGAACGAGTTTTACGCCCGCGACACCAGCCGGAAAATCCGCTCCGTGTTTAAGTCCAAAGGCATGAGTGGCAAACACCTGACCGGCACCGTCATTTATGGCTACCTGTGGGACGAAAAACGGGAACACTGGCTTGTTGACGAAGAAGCCGCCGAAGTAGTGCGACATATTTTCGCGCTGGCGATGGAGGGCTACGGCCCCTATCAGATTGCAACCAAGCTGTCAGAAGAAAAAATCGAAATGCCCGCCGTTCACCTTGCCCGCTATGGCGAGGGAGTGAACAAAAATAAGACCTTTGCGGATATTTACCGTTGGAGTGCCTCTACCGTTGTTGAAATCCTAAAAAAGCGTGAGTATTTAGGTCATACGGTCAATTTTAAGACCCGCAAGCACTTTAAGGACAAGAAAAGCCACTATGTTGACGAAAGCGAATGGACGATTTTCGAGAATACCCATGAGGCCATCATCGACCAGGAAACCTTTGACAATGTGCAGCGTATCCGGGGAAACGCCAGACGCTACCCGGACGGCTTTGGGGAGGCCCATCCCCTGACCGGTCTGATGTACTGCGCCGATTGCGGCGGCAAGATGTATGTTCACCGTACCTACAACGGTAAGCGCGTCCCGCAGTACACTTGCGGCCAGTATGGGAAGTACCCTATCGGCTCCCTTTGCCCTACACAGCACCGTATCAAGGCCGAAGCTGTTCTGACCCTGATTGCCGATATGCTCCGGGCCATCGCGGAGTATTCCAGGAATGACCGGGCCGAGTTTATCCGCACCGTCCAGGAAACGCAGGCCGCCCAGCAGACCGCCGACATCTCCAAGAAGCGGAAACAGCTGGCCGCCGCCCAAAAGCGGGCCGGGGAACTGGAACGGCTGATTTGCAAAATCTATGAGGACAACGCCCTGGGTAAGCTGCCGGATGCCCGGTATGAGGCTCTGGACGCACAGTATGCCAAAGAGCAGGACGCTCTCAATGCGGAAATCACGGAACTGGAAAAGGCTGTTACCGGCTATGAGCAGAGCCGGAAATCTGCGGAGAAGTTTATTGCCCTGATTGACAAGTATGAGAATTTTGACACGCTGACAAACACCATGCTTAACGAGTTTGTAGAGAAAATCCTTGTCCATGAGCGCGCCCGGAAAGGCAGCCAGGACACCACACAGGAGGTTGAAATCTACTTCAATTTTGTGGGCCGGTATATCCCGCCTGCCTTGCAGCCGGTTCCCCTGACCCCGGAGGAACAGGAAGAACTGCGGAAGAAGGAGGAACGCAAGGACAGGCTTCACCAGAACTACTTGCGCCGCAAGGCTAATGGCAAGCAGAAGGAATGGGAAGAACGCTACAACGCCAAGCGCAAGGCGAAAATGGAGGCGGCAAAGGCTGCGATCCGGGCCGAGGACATGGCAAAAGGCATTTTTATCCCTGTCAGCCAGTTACCCAGGCAGGAGCCGCGCAAGGCCGCCTTATCGGCCAGCGCCGCAGTTTAACCATCATAGTGCAAAGGAGGACGAACATGAACAAATTGACTTACACCCGCTGCGGAGATTACTACATCCCCGACCTGAAGCTGTCCGAGCAGCCGGAGGCCCCCATCGGCAAGTATGGCCGTATGCGGTAACGCTA
Source organism: Pseudoflavonifractor phocaeensis (assembly GCF_016901955.1). GTDB lineage: Bacteria > Bacillota > Clostridia > Oscillospirales > Oscillospiraceae > Flavonifractor > Flavonifractor phocaeensis_A. The sequence goes on along the minus strand of NZ_JACJLC010000014.1, from coordinate 39,835 downwards.
CCTGAAGGAACACCGGCCCGGCCTTTACAGCAGCTTGATTTTGAGTGAAAAGCTGTACCCGCACCTGTTGGAGATTGACCGGGCGGCGCGTGAACGGATGGACGTCATGTTGCCCCGCATGATGGAGGCGGCGGGCGTCACCGAGGAATTGAAAGCCCGTGACCCTATGCGCTGGGTGGGGCTGATGAACACGCTGAAAGCACAGGCGGAGGAAATTGTGCTGACAGAGCTGATTTATCAATAGCTCTTTTACAAGCGGAGGCTGCTATTTGCGGCCTCTGTCTGTTTTTACGCTTTCGACATATCTTCTGCCTTGTGTCCTTTAAGCAAATGAAATATAATAAAAAATGTTGTCAGAGGTACAAATATGGACTACATGACACTTAAAGAAGCAAGCGAAAAATGGGGCATTTCGTCTCGTCAAGTCAACTATTACTGCGTTGAGGGCCGTATCCCTGGCGCTGTGAAGATAGCCGGTGTTTGGCTGATACCCAAAGACGCGGAGAAGCCGATTGACGGAAGAAGAAAGAATATCTTATAAATGATTGTAACGTTTTTCAATATCGTTAGTCTTAAAAGAAAGGAGAGTGCAAATGAGCCTATTTAGTCATATCAGAAAATCCGAGCAGCCTATTCCTCTATCCAAAGCAATTCTCCATACTGCCATTATTACCTGTTTAGGACTAATGACGGGAGTATTGATTAAGCTGCTCGATATTTATACTACTAATCTCGGAAATATTTTTTCGCAAGTATCTGTTTGGATTTTTCTTTGCACATTGATTTCCGTATATAGCAATTCCGCTATAAGAGCCGCGGTTAATGTATTTGGTTTTTGCATGGGAATGTTATTAACCTATTACATAACAGCAGAAATGACGGCAAGCGTTTATTCACTCACCTTTGTTTATGGGTGGACGATATTCGCTTTATTTTCTCCGCTTATGGGATTTTGCGTTTGGTACTCGAAAGGGAAAAGCTGGGTTTCAAGGATAATCTCTATTGGAATTATTATAGTAATGCTTGTGGCTTCAATCGTACTGTTTGATAAAATCAGAGTATCAGACATTCTATTTGCAGTTTTAACAGGCTTCATCTTATTCAAAAAATAAGGCTATCAAAAAGATAAAGAAAGCGAGGTGGTGGAGTGAAAGACTTTGAAAAGATATATTCGGAATACTTCGATACAGTATTTCAATATACACTTTCCCTTTGCAAAGACGAGGCATGGGCAGAGGAACTCACTCAAGAGGCTTTCTTTAAGGCTCTAAAAAATATTGGCACTTTTCGCGGGGAATGTAGATTAAGTGTTTGGCTTTGCCAGATTGCAAAAAATACATTTTATACAGAGGTCAAACGGCAACAAAGACAAACTGACTATCCTTTAGATACTATCCCGGTTACTGAAAACATAGAGCAGCAATTACTCAATAAAGAAACTGCTTTTGAACTTCACAGATTGCTTCATCGGTTAGACGATCCCTATAAAGAGGTATTTTGGATGCGTACTTTTGGTGAACTCTCCTTTGCAGAGATCGGAAGCCTTTTTGGAAAATCTGAAAGCTGGGCGAGGGTAACTTATCATAGAGCAAAATTAAAGATTAAGGAGGGCATAAAATGAAATATCCTTGTAGTTTGATACAGGACTTATTGCCCCTATACCATGACGGGGTTTGCAGCGAAGAAAGCAACAAAATTATTGAAGCTCATTTGTCGGAATGTTCTTCTTGTAAGGACTACTACAATTCTCTTTGTGAAGCAGATGAAATCTTTGCGGCTCCACAAAATGCCGAGTTGGAAATGAAAAAAGCAGCGTCTTTTCGCTCGATAAAAAGAAAAATACGCAAAAAGCAAATATTTGTTGTTGTACTCGCATTTGCCATATTTGCGGTCGTATCTTTTTCGATTGTCGGCCTTTTGAAAAAATCCGAGCAGGTAATTTCCTATAAGGATAATATCTCTGTATCAATGGTAGACGACAGCTTGATCGGCAGATTACAAGGCAATCAAGCAAATTATCTTAAAATAAAGCAAGTGGAAATCGAGAATAACGGGCAGAAAGACACCTATTTGTTCTTCTATCTGTCGGGAACAAAGTGGGACGATATTCTTACAAACGATGATGTATTTTCCGAATATGTGTTATGTGCTGCTAATAAGGGTGCAGAACGCATTGACCGTGTGTTTTACTATACAGGGGATTATACAGGAATAGAAAGCATGGATATAGGTGATTTGCAGAAAATAATTGACAATTCCGTTTTGCTTTGGAGCAAATAGTAGTTCATATCAGAGATTGGAAAGTGGCGCACAAAAAAGTGCGCCATTTTTTTTGTAACGAATTGCAAGTTGCGTAGTCATAGAGAAAAGAGGAAAGAGAGGTTTACTATGTTTCAGAAATTAAAGCGGAAGTGCCGCCCTACCACAATCTTATTAGCAATAGGCTTTTCCATTTCCATAATGTCCGTATTGGTCGGCATTAGCGCAACCAATGATATTCTAACGTCTTTAGCAGAAGCCGATCAAGAAATCCCCATATTTAATACCATGCAAAACACAGGGATTTCCCTTGCACTCTCAATTTATCTGTTTTCGATTGTGAATTGCCTTGTGGTTACAAACTATTGGATTATTACGAAGCGTCGAGACATGGCAATCCGTAAAGCGTTCGGCTGGTCAAATTATAACCTCATTTGCGCGGTGGTATCAGAAATGGCAGAAATATTGCTTGTCAGCCTTTGCATAGGGTTTCTTTTAATCGAGGTGTTTTCACGCATGACAGAGGGTATCATATCCATTCATATAACACCTTTTTTCCTATGTGGTACGCTTCTGCTCTTGCTTTTTACATTGGTGATTTCCGTTATCATTCCTGTTATTCGCATTTTGAAAATACACCCAGCGGAGGCGATTTCATAAATGAAACTTTTAAGATTATCTATCAAGGAAATTAGAAAAAAGAAGTTTTTTTCAATATTGATATTACTTGTATGTGTTATTGCTATGCAGACGGTTCTATCTGCTATCACAAATGCGACCAGCGCAGCTTATCAGCAAAAAATATTTGAAAGCAATATAGGCGTTGACATGGAACAGGTATTGCACTTGGATTACCAATATACAGAAGAAAGCCCGGAGTTTGCAAATGTGATCCGGCAATATCTTGACTATATCAAAGAACTTCCGGGCGTACAAGCAGTAGGCCAGTTTGACGCAACAGGTATGTATTTTTCCGAACTCGAAAACATGGACGAATATAGAGCAATCAATGGTGAGTTATTAAAAGGTCAAAAATACGAAAATTATCCGGGAATATCACAGCTATTGAGTATCGACGAAGAAATGTTGTCATTTGTCAAAGGCGGTATTACAGAATATGCAACTACTACAAGCGGTTTGCTTCCTCTCTATGTAAGCGAAATATTCAAGGACATTTTATCAGAGGGGCAGATACTTACCGATGAGCGCACAGGAGATCAGTACGAAATTGTTGGGTATATTCCCACAGGTGCAAAATGGGTTGAAGAAGATGATTTAATCCGCTTTCCCTTGATTTCATTAAAAGGCTGGTTTATTGCTCCTTTTACGGAGCAAAGCCGTAATGATATTATGACGCAGCTTTCTTCTTTGCATAACACCTATATACTCCTTTCCGATAGTGCGGATATAAATTTTCTTAAAGAGCAGATTTCTACATATCCGTTACAACATGGATTTGAAGCGTCGGCTATGCTTTTATCGGACGAATATAAAGTATATCAGTCAGAAACAGCAACATTTACTATACGGCAAATGATACTTGCGATTTTTATTTCTATTATGGCAATTAGTTCCGTTGTTGCAGTATTTACTACCAATGCTTTATTGAAGAAAAAACAATATGGCATTTGGATTGCAAACGGCTTTACTCTCTCCGATATAGCGGCTGAAATAGCTATTGAAATATTCATCATCATTTTCTGTTCGGGTATTTTTGCTTGGGGAATGAAATGGATAGAGTTTGCTCGAAGTACAGATCTATTCAAAACTGTTTTGCTAACAGCGCATATCAGATACACGCTTCCAATCTGTATTGTACTTACTTTTATTTTGACGGGAATTGCAGCGTTAATTCCTATAACAAAATTATTGAAGTATCAGCCTTGCGAGTTGATAGGAGGAGATACAAATGACAACGATTGAATTAAAAGACATAACAAAAGAATACAGGAGTGATGAAATTATTACTCCGGCTTTGAAAAATATCAGCTTAAAAATAGGCACTGGTGAGTTTGTAGCGATAATGGGGGCTTCAGGCTCCGGCAAGACAACATTATTAAACATTATAGGCTGCATGGACGTTCCTACCAGTGGTACATATTTGCTTGATAACGAAGATTTAGGGGGTGCAAAGGAAAAACGCTTATCTTCCATTCGCGGCAAAAAAATATCATTTGTCTTTCAAAACTTTGCCCTTATCGGGGATTATACCGTATTGGAAAATGTAGAAATCCCATTGATAAAGCAGCCGCTATCAAAAGCTGAACGAAAGAAAAGGGTCTTATCTGCATTGGAACTTGTAGGCATATCTAATTTAGCCAAAAAGAAACCGTCGAATATATCCGGCGGTCAGAAGCAACGAGTAGCAATCGCAAGGGCGATTGTATGCGGAGCCGAAACAATACTTGCGGACGAGCCAACAGGCGCATTAGACAGCAAGACAGGAAATGAAATTATGCGAGTATTTTCGGAATTAAACAACATGGGAAAGACTGTCATTCTTATCACACACGATAAAAATGTTGCGTCATACGCCAAAAGACTAATTACCATTCAAGACGGGAGGATTTTAAGTGATGAAGGAATATAAAAAAATCGGAGTTTATTTACTTGCTATTTGCCTTATCTTTGCTCTTACGGCCTGTAATGACAGTGAAGCCGACGAGTTTACTTCTTTACGAAGTTTTGAATATCACTTTATCCCCGAAGAATATGAGGAAGAATATAGCGAGTATGAAAAGGTGATTACGCTTGAAGCCGATACAGATTATCAATTCAAAGTAGACGCAACTTGTGAAAGTGGGACAATAGAAATCAGTCTTACCTATGAGAACGCGGAAGAAAAAATGTATATCGTCAATTCCTCTGCTCCATGTAATGATAAAATAAACATTCCTGCAAATACAACGGAAACAGCTTGCTTTTCGATCACTATTGTTCCCGAAACCAAAGGTGATGTTGCAGTAGAAGTATTAACGCGATAATAGTAGATAATCGGGCAGTTTATTCACTAACCGCTGTTTGAACTTTTGGGGGACAAAACAAAGAAACATAATAATTTAATAACCTGCCGGACGACGGCAAAGAAAAAAAGCCGTCGTCCAGCAGGTAATCGCCATGCCCTAAATACACCTACGGCGGCTTTGAGAAAATCAAGGCCGCCGTTTCTTATGCCCTCGACAAAGGAGTGACGCCCATACGCTGACACGGCGGCTTTAGGAGGGAGCCGCCATGAAGCACACTGACCGCCGACAAATTCAGACGATGTTTGCACTACCGTCAAAAAAAGCCCAGCCACCGAACCGGCCCCGTCTGGCAGCCAGTGCGAAAATTGTCACAATGTAACTGAATATCGTGTTTTTTGCGCTCGAATAGCTTCATGCTGTCCGAGCGTTTTTTCATACCTATGGGGCCGGAACATCGGGCCAACATGGCCCGAACCTTGTCCCCGGTGTCGTTCCCCGCCGCCCCGTTCAGATTTTCCCGCAAAAATCTGAACGGAGGAAAGGCCGATGGAAGTCACCATCAATTATAACGGACAAGCTGTGGCCGTGGAGGTCACGCTGGAAGTCTATGAATTTCTTGACCGGGCCGACCACAAAGCCGAGAACCTGTCCCATGAGCAGCGGCGGCATTGGGATGGCCGGGAGTTTGACGAATACATAGTTGCCACCGAGGGCGTGGGTATCTACGGCGAAACGCCGGAGGATTACCTGTGCCGTATGGAAACGCTGGGCGAGCTGATGGCCGTCCTGGACACCTGCACCGAGGCCCAGCGCCGCCGGTTCCTTCTTTATGCCCTGGACGGTTTGAGCTATGCAGAGATCGGAACGATTTGCGGCTGCTCAAAGTATTCTGTTCGGGACTCCATTATCGCGGTCAGAAAAATTTTCAAAGATTTTTTTGAAAACAGGCCCCACGAATGACCTGTTTTCGGGCTACCAAGTGAAAGGGATTGTTTCCCTTATCCCAGCGGGAGGCGGACAGCGGACAAGCTGCCCGCCTCTCCCATTTTCAGGAGGTAAGCCTATGAAAACAATCAATCTGCGGTGGATTTATCCCCACTACCGGCATGACGAGTTTGTGGAGGTCAGCGATGAGGTTTGGGAAGTCATGCGGCAGGCCCAGCGCGAGATGAACAACTATGAGCGCCGGAAGGTCTACCACCGCGCCTGGTACTCTCTGGACGCATATAGCTGGACAGAGAACTATGCGCTGGAACACAGCAGATCGCCGGAGGAAATCCCTTTGGAGCGCGAGGAACGGGCCGCCCGCCTGCGGCTGGTTGCCGCCTTGCCGGAGGCCCTGACCCATGCTACCCCTACACAGGCCCGCCGCGTCCGGGCCTACTACATCGCCGGTATCAACCAGCCGAAAATTGCCCGGATGGAGGGCGTAGACAGCAGCAAGGTCAGCGTTGCCATTCGGCGGGGCCTGCGGAATATGCGCCGCTGCTATAACTGCCTTTTCCCGGCAGAGTGAGGGCGGGCCTATGCAGACGATCAACCTCAAGCAATATTACCCGTTCTGCACCGAGGACACCTTTGTGGAGGTGTCGGATGAAATCGTTGAAGCGTTCCTGCTGGACAAGCGGGCCGAGGCCGCCAGGGAGCGCAAGATGTACCGCTACAAGGCGTTTTACTCCCTTGACTGCGATGATGGGATTGAGAACGCCGCCATTGGCTGGGCACAGCCATCACCGGAGGATTGCCTGATGGAAAAGGAGGCGCAGGCCGAATATGCCGAACTGCTCCGGCGGCTCTATGAGGCCATTTCTTCTCTGACCCCAACGCAGGCCCGGCGCGTCCATGCCCGGTATATGCTGGGGATGAAAGTGAAGGACATTGCCGCGATGGAAGGTATTACCCCATCCCAGGCGGGGAAGTCCATCCATGCGGCGCTTCGGCGGCTGCGCCGGTACTTCATACACCGGAAATGGACAAGCGGCCTATGAAAACCATCAATCTGAAAAAATACTACTACCCGATTTGTAAGAAAGACACCTTTGTGGAAGTGCCGGACGAGGTGGCAGACGCCATTGTAGAGAAAAGCCGCGCAGAGGAAGCCAATGACGCCAAGCAGCACTATCACTGTTACTCTCTGGACGCATCCCCCGGCATGGAAAACCATTTCCCGGAGCAGGCCGTTTCCCCGGAGGATATTCTGATGGAGAAGGAAACGGAACGGGAACAGGAGGCCGCCCATGCCCTGATGATGGAACGGCTCCGGGAGGCCCTTGCCACCCTGACGCCCCGGCAGGCAAGCTGCCTGCACGCTCGGTTTTGGGAAGGCAAGCAGTTTAAGGAGATTGCAGAAGCCGAGGGCTTTACCACATCGGCGGCCATTGTCACGGTACGCAACGCCATCATCAAGTTACAGAAATATTATATCAAGCGCGGCTGGATGGAGCCGCCAAAGGAGAAAGCGATATGCACAAAGACCACACCGCCCAAGAGAAACCGAAAAAGGACGAGCGCGCAGAAGTCCTGAAGGAGATCCGGCAGCTTGAGAACCGCCAGAAGATTTTGGAGAACAAGCAGCGCAACGAGGAACGCAAGGCCCGCACCCGCCGCCTGATTGAGCGCGGGGCCATTTTGGAGGGCATTTTCCCTCTGGCCCCAGACCTTTCCGGCGTGGAGGTCAAGGCGTTCCTGATTGCCCTGTCCCATCTTCCGGGGGCGGCGGAACTGGCCGCAAAACTGCCGAAATCCGGGGACAAGCTGTAAGTCCCTTGTTTACAAGGGCGCACTTATACACCGTTGCCGGTGTCGTGCGCGCGTCGTCGCAAAGTCCGCTTTGTTCCGTTTCCGCCTTGCGGCGAAAACTGCACACGCTCCCTTGCTCCTCCTTTCCCCACAAAAACCGCTCCGCTGGGTTTCCGTGGGGGCCCCATGTTTGGGCTGTTGCGCTCTCCGAGCGCGATGGGGAGCTACACTCCCCAAACCCCTTGTGCGCCCCGCGCAGCCAGACACCCGCTTCGCGTCTGTCCGGCTCCACGGAGCCTGAATACCCCTCACCGAAAGGAGGTGCCACTCATAGATTTTTGCCATATCCCCGTCAGTATCATCAAGCGCAGCGAGGGCCGTTCCGCTGTTGCCGCAGCCGCCTACCGCAGCGGAACCAAGCTGACGAATGAATGGGACGGCCTGACCCATGATTACACCCGGAAGGGCGGCGTTGTCCATGCGGAAATCATGCTGCCCGCCCACGCCCCGCCAGAGTTTTCAGACCGCTCCATTCTCTGGAACAGTGTGGAGCAGATCGAGAAAGCCAGGGACAGCCAGCTTGCCCGCGAGATTGAGGCGGCCCTGCCCCGCGAACTGTCCAGGGAACAGCAGCTTGCCCTTGTCCGGGCCTATGTGAAGGACAACTTTGTGGACAAGGGGATGTGCGCCGACTTCGCCATCCATGACAAGGGAACCGGCAACCCCCATGTTCATATCATGCTGACCGTCCGGCCCCTGAAAGAAAATGGCGCATGGGGCGCGAAGTGCCGCAAGGCATACGACCTGGACGAGAACGGCCAGCGTATCCCGGACGGGAAAGGCGGCTGGAAGAACCACCGGGAGGACACCACCGACTGGAACGACAAAGGGAATGTGGAGATTTGGCGGGCTGCATGGGCGGCCTATACCAACCGGGCATTGGAGGCCGCCGGTCAGCCTGCCCTAGTAGACCACCGCAGCTACAAGCGACAGGGCATTGATAAAATCCCCTCTGTCCACCTGGGGCCAGCAGCCAGCCAGATGGAGAAGCGCGGCATCCGCACCGACAAGGGAGAAGTCAACCGGCAGATCGCCGCCGACAACAAGCTGCTTAAGGAAATCAAGGCCCGCATTACCCGCCTCTACAACTGGTCTAAGGCCGAGGCGGAGAAGCCGGAGGGCCAGCAGCCCAGCATGATGGACTTGTGGGAGGCCCAGCAGCAGCTCAAGCGGCCCGACACCCGCACCGGCAAAATCCGGGCTTTGCAGGAGAGCGCCGCCCTGTTCAGCTTTATGCAGGCAAATGAAATTAAGACCATGCAGCAGCTCCATGATAAAATCTCCGACATGAACAGTAGCTACTATGACCTGCGGGGGAAGATTGTCCAGGCCGAGCGCCGGATCGCTGTCCTCACCGAGCGCGGGGAGATGTGGGCGCAGTACAACGAGTACAAGGCTGTCCATAAGCAGCTTGCCAAGGTGAAGCCGGAGAAGCGGGAACTGTTCGAGCAGCGCCACAGCCGGGAACTGATCCTCTATGACGCGGCGGCCCGGTATCTGAAGGAACTGAAGGACAGCGGTGAAAAACTTACCCCCAAAACATGGCAGCGCGAGATTGACCTGCTGACCGCCCAGAAGCAGGTGGACACCATAGACATGAAGGCCATGCGGGAGGAACTGAAAGCCGTGGAACGGCTCCGCAAGGCCGCCGACCAACTGGCCCGGCAGGAACGGGACAAGTCCCATGACCGGGGACCGGAACGGTAAAGGGTACGGCGTTTTGGCGACCCCTTTTAGGTGCGTCGCGTTTCACGACACCCCTTTGCACAGAACTGTCAACATTCACTCACGGAAGGAGATTGCCCTATGAAGCAGATTATTTTACCCGTTACTGTCTATCTGAATATCCGCCTGCCCCTTGCCCTCTTGCAGCCGGAACCGGCAGCAGCGCCCACCGGCCCGGAGCCGGAGGCCCATGCCTGCCAGGGCTGCGGCAACTGCGGCGGGTGTGGGAAGTGCCAGCATGAAGAAAAGTAAGCCTGAACCCGTCCCCGTCATGGACTACCGCCAGTACCGCAGAGCGCGGCGGCTGGTACATGAGTGCTGCAACTATGACGGCGGCAACTGTATCGCGCTGGATGATGGGGAGGAATGTGTCTGCGTCCAGTCCATTTCCTACTCCCTGTTGTGCCGGTGGTTCCGAGCGGCGGTGCTGCCGCTGGACAGGGAACTGGAAACGGCCCTGTTCCACCGCCTGGACGCCAAACGGTGCGCCGTCTGCGGGGCGCTGTTCACCCCAGGCTCCAACCGGGCCAAATACTGCCCGGAATGTGCCGGACGCATGAAGCGTATCAAGGCCGCCCAGCGTAAGCGCAAACAGAGGGCTAAATGTCACGCTTTAGGGGCCGAAAACCCCTTGTAAATCAAGGACTTTTTCGAGGGTGTCGCTGGGGGCCTGATAGATTTATCCTCTGGCCCCCAAAACGGCCTTCTAAATGCGTACAGAAGCCCAAAACGAACCCCAAGGAGGAACCCATGTCAGACAATCGAAAATATTACTATCTCAAGCTGAAAGAAAACTTCTACAACAGCGAAACGATGGTTATTTTGGAGAGTATGCAGGATGGTCTGCTGTACTCCAATCTGCTGCTGAAAATGTACCTCATGTCACTCAAAAGCGGCGGTATCCTCATGCTCAACGACCATCTGCCCCACACGCCCCAGACCATCGCCACCTTTACCCGCCATCAGGTGGGGACGGTGGAGAGGGCCTTGAAGGTGTTCCTTGAATTTGGCCTTGTGGAAATTTTGACCGACGGGGCCTACTACATGGCCGACATCCAACTGCTGATCGGCCAGTCCTCTACCGAGGGGGAACGGAAAAAGAAAGAGCGTATGCGATTGAAGCGCCAAAAACTGCTCCCATCCGGAGGGGCGGACATTTGTCCACCATATAGCCGGGGGGACATTTGTCCACCAGAGATTAGAGATAAGAGATTAGATATTAGAGATAAGAGTATAGAGAATAGAGAGAGTGAGAGCGCCCGCGCCTATGGCCGTTACCAGAATGTTTTCCTGACAGACGAGGAACTGGCAGACTTGCAGGCCAGCTTTCCCACGGTATGGGGCCAGTACATCGAAAAGCTGTCCGAGTACATGGCCTCTACCGGCAAGCGGTATCAGAGCCATGCCGCCACCATCCGGCGCTGGGCCGGTGAGGACGCGAAGAAAGCAGCCCCGCCCACCCGAAACCGGGATTACAGCGTAAAGGAGGATGAAACCGTATGATGGAGATTACCGCAGAAATCCGGGCGCTGATCGACAAGGCAGCCGCCGGTGTGGAGCTGGCCGGGGACGAGTACATAGACCCGGCAGACGGCCTCATTCACTGTAAGAGGTGCGGCGGCCAGAGGCAGACCGTTGTGCCATGCTTTGGAAAACCGGGCTACTTCATGCCCCGCTGTATCTGCCAGTGCCAGCGGGAGGCCGAGGAACAGCGCAAGGCCGCCGAGGAACGGCAGCGCCGCATGGAGCGTATCAAGCGCCGGAAGGCCCAGGGCCTGCAAGACCGTTATCTGTACGACTACACCTTTGCCAACGACAACGGCCAAAATCCGCTGATGGACAAGGCCCGCGCCTATGTGGAGAACTGGAAGGAGGCATACAAAAACAACACCGGCCTGCTGCTGTTCGGAGATGTGGGAACTGGCAAGTCCTTTTTCGCCGGTTGTATCGCCAACGCCCTGCTTGACCGGGATGTGCCGGTGCTGATGACGAACTTTCCCACCATCCTGAACCGCCTGACCGGAATGTTTTCCGAGGACAGGGCCGACTTTATCGCCAGCTTTGACGAGTACGACCTGCTTATCATTGACGATCTGGGTGTGGAACGCAGTACCGAGTATGCGATGGAGCAGATGTTTTTCGTCATTGACAGCCGCTACCGCAGCCGCAGGCCCATGATTATCACCACCAACCTGAAGCTGGCCGAACTCAAGAACCCGCCTGACCTGGCCCACGCCCGTATCTATGACCGTATCCTGGAACGGTGCGCCCCGATCCTCTTTGCCGGGAAGAACTTCCGGGAGGAAAATGCCGGAGCCACCAAGCAGGCGGCAAAAGACATTGTAAACCGTAAGCATGAGTAATTTTGTGCCGGACGGTGCAGCCCCGCCCGGAGAAAGGAGCGCCATGAGCGAAGAAATCCGTACCATGCAGACCGCAGACACCACCCCGGCCAGAGCACCGGAGGACGCCCCCGCGCTGGTAAAGAAAATCGGAAAGACCACCTACAAAGTGCGCGTCCATTTCAGCCAGACCAGCACTGAAACCATGAGCGACAAAATCAAGCGTATGCTCAAAAACGAGATACAGCAGATGTGACCGGCTGATAAAGCCAGCCGCCTTGTGTTAAACTGATGATGGTACACACCAAAACTTTTAGCCAAGGAGGACATGAAAATGCTGTACACAGAAAAAGAGAAAACTGAGATTGAACGGGTACGAAAGGTGTTTGCCGAGCATCTTCAACAAAGCACTAATTTTGAACTGCTATGGTCTGATAAAGTGGGCTTTGTCTGGCTGGCGATTGGCCTAAACCCGCTTTATGTTGATACCGGAAGGAGGATAGAGTCTGCCGCCGATCTCTGTCACGAGTGCCTGGATGATGTTGCGATGGATGTTCTGTATATGACAGGCAACGACCACGCGATAGAAGAAGCCGACCCGCTGGAACTGGCCGAAATCAAACGGCGTTGGAAAACCTATATCGACCAGTTGCCAGAATATGCGTATCTTTGCGATGAACTGTTAAGCAGATGCAAGTAACCTCACCCACCTGAGTGTCAGGAGCATGAAAGTGCTTCTGGCACTTTTTTTGTAGCTTTTTTGTGAATTTGATTAAAAAGTCCTTGACAACTCGTTTCGGGCAAAACCGCAAAATCCATTCTGATTTCCTGCGGTGCGCGCCTCGCCGTGTTCGATATTGCGGAGCTGCGGGAGGTCACTTCCTACGACGAGCTGGAGCTGGACACCCTGGGAGACCGGAAAACCGCCCTGTTCCTCATTATGAGCGACACGGACGATAGCTTTAACTTCCTGATCTCCATGTGCTACACCCAGCTGTTCAATCTGCTCTGCGAAAAAGCGGACGATGTGTACGGAGGGCGGCTGCCGGTTCATGTGCGCTGTCTCATTGACGAGTGCGCCAACATCGGCCAGATTCCTAAACTGGAGAAATTGGTCGCCACCATCCGCAGCCGTGAGATTTCCGCCTGCCTGGTGCTGCAAGCACAGTCCCAGCTGAAAGCCATCTACAAGGACAACGCCGATACCATCATCGGCAACATGGATACCTCCATCTTCCTGGGCGGCAAGGAGCCGACCACCCTCAAGGAGCTGGCCGCCGTGCTGGGCAAGGAGACCATCGACACCTACAACACCGGGGAGAGCCGTGGGCGGGAAACCTCCCACTCGCTCAACTACCAGAAGCTCGGCAAAGAGCTTATGAGCCAGGATGAACTGGCCGTCATGGACGGCGGCAAGTGCATCCTCCAGCTGCGTGGTGTGCGGCCTTTCCTCTCGGACAAGTACGACATCACCAAGCACCCCAATTACCCATACACCGCCGACGCGGACCCCAAGAATGCCTTTGACATTGAGGCGTTCCTGTCCACCCGGCTCAAACTCAAGCCCAACGAGGTCTACGATGTGTATTCGGTGGACGCAGAGGGCGCGTAAATCTGTTCCGCTAAGAAGGGAGTGATTTTATCTATTCGCCGCAACTGCCCTTTTGGGGCCATTGGCGTACAAAGCGGACAATCACCAAAAAATAATGAAAAAAGGAGGACAGCCGGAATCAGGCCCCGGAAACCGGGTGCGGATTGTTCCGGCTTTTGTATGCCTATGAACTATGACTAAGCAATGATTCAATGATTCCGGCTCATTCTGTATATGGCATTTTTTACTCAGGCAATCACCGTTCTTCAGACCCTCGTGATCGCCCTCGGCGCTGGCCTGGGCGTGTGGGGCGTTATCAATCTGCTGGAAGGTTACGGCAACGATAACCCCGGCGCGAAGTCTCAGGGCATGAAGCAGCTCATGGCTGGCGCTGGCGTCGCCGTGGTCGGCACTATCCTCGTACCCTTGCTCTCCAGTCTGTTCCCCGCCTGATTGCTCCCGTCTTTAAGCTGTCATAAGAAATCCTTGCCGCCCCTGCCCTCAAGCGGGGGCGGCTGAAAGGAGGTTGACACCGTATGGATTTCTTACTCAATGCTCTTACTGACTGGCTCAAAGAAATGTTGGTAGGCGGCATTATGAGCAACTTATCGGGGATGTTCGATAGCGTGAACCAGCAGGTCGCAGACATTGCGACACAGGTGGGCCAGACCCCCCAGGGCTGGAACGGGAGCATTTTCAGCATGATTGAAAACCTCTCCAACTCCATCATGGTGCCGATTGCTGGCGTGATCCTGGCCATCGTGATGACGCTGGAGCTGATTCAGATGATTACCGACAAGAACAACCTGCATGATGTGGACACCTGGATGATCTTCAAGTGGGTGTTCAAATCTGCCGCCGCCATCCTCATTGTCTCCAACACCTGGAACATCGTGATGGGCGTGTTTGACGCAGCCCAAAGCGTGGTGACGCAGGCGGCGGGCATCATCGGTTCCGACGCTTCCATCGACATCTCCTCTGTCCTGACCGATATGGAGTCCCGGCTGATGGATATGGACCTGGGGCCGCTGTTTGGCCTGTGGTTCCAGTCGCTCTTTATCGGCATTACCATGTGGGCGCTTTACATTTGCATTTTCATCGTGATTTATGGCCGTATGATTGAGATTTACCTTGTGACCTCGGTGGCCCCCATCCCTATGGCCACCATGATGGGCAAGGAATGGGGCGGCATGGGCCAGAACTATCTGCGTTCCCTGCTTGCCCTGGGCTTTCAGGCATTTCTCATCATCGTCTGTGTGGCGATTTACGCTGTGCTGGTGCAGAGTATCGCCACCGAATCCGACATCATCATGGCCATCTGGAGCTGCGTGGGCTATACGGTTTTGTTATGTTTCACCCTGTTCAAAACTGGCAGCATGGCCCGTTCCATCTTCAATGCCCATTGACGGAGGTGCAGCCAATGAAACAGTTTACATTGGGCTCCCTGTTTGATGGGATTGGCGGATTCCCCTATGCCGCCTCTTTTTACAATATCCGTCCCCTGTGGGCCAGTGAAATCGTCCCCAACTGTATCAGCGTTACCAGGCGTCATTTTCCTGAGATGGAACACCTGGGGGATATTACCAGCTTACAGGGTGGTGACATCCCGCCAGTGGACATTATTTCCTTTGGCTCTCCCTGCCAAGGACTGTCTATTGCCGGGCATCGCCTGGGGCTGGCGGACCCCCGGAGCGGCCTGTTTACTGAAGCCATCCGAATTATAGACGAAATGAGGGAAAGTACCCATGGTGAATACCCAAAACTGGCCATATGGGAAAATGTGCCAGGCTCCCTATCATCAGCCGGAGGGAGTGACTTTAAGGCCGTGCTTGCGGCGTTCACAAAAGCCCAAATTCCAATGCCTGGTTTTGGACGATGGGCCAACGCCGGTATGGTACGAGGCCGAGGCGTTGACCTCGCTTGGTGCGTGTACGACGCCCAATATTTCGGAACGGCACAGCGACGCCGGCGGCTGTTCCTTGCGGCAGATTTTACAGGCCATAGTGCCGGAGAAATACTATTTGTCCCCAAAAGCCTGCGCGGGTATTTTGAGGCGGGCGGAACGCCGAGGCAAGGACTTGCCGCCTATGCTGAAGATGGCGCTGGAGCGGCAGGCATCGGGGTTGACGGCTACAACGGTCAGATAACCGGCCATGTTGCGGCAACCCTGGGGACAAACTGCGGAACTTCTACCGGACGCAACGGAATACTGGAAATTCCTGCATACATCCACCTCGAAGTTCTGAACGACCAAGGCGGATGCTCGATCAGCGTTGAAAAAACAGAATGTTCACCCACTCTCCGCAGTCAAGTCCACGGAAATCTTCCCGTCGTAGCATTGGGTTTCGATCTTCAGCAGATTACCAGCCGGGCCAACCGCTCCACCCTCAAGCCGATTCAACCCACCCTTTGCGGTGCGGGGAATCCTCATGTAATCTGTGCTTCTCCTGGGCAGGCCAATGCGGCGCGCCTGGAGGAACAGTCCCCGACATTGACCTCTGCCCATGATATACCCTATTTGATGTCCACCAACCTGCTTGTCAGGCGGATCACCCCAGTGGAGGCGGAGCGCCTGCAAGGTTTCCCTGACGGGTGGACCGAGTATGGGTCGGATGGGAAGTCCATCAGTGATTCCAGCCGCTTTCAAATGCTTGGCAACAGTGTAGCCGTTCCTTGCGTGGCTTACATCATGCAGGGAGCGGCGTTAGTTTTAGAATCGAGGTGCTAAACTTGGCCTATGTTCCGGTTCCCAAAGACCTTACGAAAGTCAAAACCAAGGTCGCGTTCAACTTAACCAAGAGGCAGCTTGTCTGCTTCGGCGGCGGGGCGCTCATCGGCGTACCGCTTTTCTTTTTGCTCCGGGGGCCTGTGGGAAACAGCGTGGCTGCCATGTGTATGATGCTGGTCATGCTGCCTTTCTTTCTGATGGCGATGTATGAGAAGCACGGCCAGCCTCTTGAGAAGATCGTGGGCAACATCATCAAGGTGGCCGTCATCCGGCCCAAGGAGCGCCCGTATAAGACCAACAATTTCTATGCCGTTCTGGAACGGCAGGAAAAACTCGACAAGGAGGTGTATGACATTGTTCACCGCAAAGAAAAACCGGCAGGCCGATAAGGATGGCAACCAGCCGCCGGTTTCCATGAAGAAACGATTATCCCGTGCAGACAGAAAACAGATTGAGGCTGCCATCGCCCGCGCCAATCGCACGGACCGGAAAGAAAAGTCGGCCCAGGACAGCATCCCCTATGAGCGGATGTGGCCGGACGGCATCTGCAAGGTGGCGGATGGCCGCTACACGAAAACCATCCAGTTCCAGGACATCAACTACCAGCTCAGCCAGAACGAGGACAAGACCGCCATCTTTGAAGGCTGGTGCGATTTCCTCAATTACTTCGACAGCTCCATCCGTTTCCAGCTGTCCTTTTTGAACCTGGCGGCGTCCCAGGAGACCTTCGCCAACAGTATCACCATTCCGGCCCAGGGGGATGACTTTGACCCCATCCGGGTGGAGTACACGCAGATGCTGCAAAACCAGCTGGCGCGGGGCAACAACGGCCTCATCAAGACCAAGTACCTGACCTTTTCCATCGAGGCCGACAGCATCCGTTCCGCCAAGCCCCGGCTGGAGCGTATCGAGACCGATGTGCTGAACAACTTCAAGCGGCTGGGCGTGGCCGCCGAGGTCCTGGACGGCAAAGCCCGGCTGGCCCAGCTCCACGCCATCTTCCACATGGACGAGCAGGCGCCGTTCCAGTTCGAGTGGGACTGGCTGGCTCCCAGCGGCCTTTCCACCAAGGACTTTATCGCGCCGTCCGGCTTCGAGTTCCGCACCGGCAAGCAGTTCCGCATGGGCAGGAAGTACGGAGCGGTCAGCTTCGTGCAGATTCTGGCCCCGGAGCTGAACGACCGGATGCTGGCGGATTTTCTCGATATGGAAAGTTCCCTCATCGTGAACCTGCATATCCAGTCGGTGGACCAGGTGAAGGCCATCAAGACGGTGAAGCGTAAAATCACCGACCTTGATAGAAGCAAGATCGAGGAGCAGAAAAAGGCCGTCCGCGCCGGGTATGACATGGACATCATTCCAAGCGACCTGGCGACCTACGGCAACGAGGCCAAGAAGCTGTTGCAGGACCTGCAAAGCCGCAACGAGCGGATGTTCCTGGTGACGTTTTTGGTGCTGAACACCGCCGACAATCCCCGCCAGCTGGGCAACAACATCTTCCAGGCCAGTTCCATCGCGCAAAAGTACAACTGCCAGCTGACCCGGCTGGATTTCCAGCAGGAGGAAGGCTTGATGTCCTCTCTGCCGCTGGGGCTGAACCAGGTGGAAATTCAGCGCGGGCTGACTACCAGCTCCACCGCCATCTTCGTACCGTTCACCACCCAGGAGCTTTTTCAGAACGGCAAAGAGGCGCTGTACTACGGCATCAACGCCCTGTCCAATAACCTCATCATGGTGGACCGCAAACTGCTGAAAAACCCCAACGGCCTGATTCTGGGTACGCCGGGCAGCGGCAAATCCTTCAGCGCCAAGCGCGAGATCGCCAACTGCTTCCTGCTGACTTCGGATGATGTCATCATCTGCGACCCGGAGGCCGAGTACGCGCCGCTGGTGGAGCGCCTGCACGGGCAGGTCATCAAGATTTCGCCCACCTCCACCAACTACATCAACCCGATGGACCTGAACCTGGACTATTCGGACGATGAAAGCCCGCTGTCGCTGAAATCCGACTTTATCCTGTCGCTGTGTGAACTGATTGTGGGCGGCAAGGACGGATTGCAGCCGGTGCAGAAAACCATCATTGACCGCTGTGTGCGGCTGGTGTATCAGGACTACCTCAACGATCCGCGCCCGGAGAATATGCCCATTCTGGAGGATTTGTACGACCTGCTGCGGGCGCAGGATGAGAAAGAGGCGCAGTACATCGCAACGGCGCTGGAAATCTACGTCACCGGCTCCCTCAACGTGTTCAACCACCGCAGCAACGTGGACATCAACAACCGCATTGTCTGCTACGACATCAAGGAGCTGGGCAAGCAGCTGAAAAAGATCGGGATGCTGGTGGTCCAGGACCAGGTGTGGAACCGCGTCACCATCAACCGGGCCGCCCGCAAGTCTACCCGCTACTACATCGACGAGATGCACCTGCTCTTGAAAGAGGAACAGACTGCCGCCTACACGGTGGAGATTTGGAAGCGGTTCCGAAAGTGGGGCGGCATTCCCACGGGCATCACCCAGAACGTGAAGGACCTGCTTTCTTCCCGCGAGGTGGAGAACATCTTTGAAAACTCCGACTTCGTGTATATGCTCAACCAGGCGGGCGGTGACCGGCAGATTTTGGCCCGGCAGCTGGGTATTTCCCCGCACCAGCTGTCCTATGTGACCCACTCCGGCGAGGGCGAGGGGCTGCTGTTCTACGGCTCCACCATCCTGCCCTTTGTGGACCACTTCCCCAAGAATACCGAACTGTATCGCATTATGACGACCAAACCCCAGGAAATGAAGGAGGCTGATGGACGATGAAACCCGAAATTCTGCATAACGACCACATGATGTTTCTGGACCGGGCGCTGGAAACCCAGCGCACCGCGCTGCTGACGGCGATGGCGGACGCCGTTTCCGAGTGCCGCACGGCGGCGGACCAGGCCGCTGAACTGACTGAAACCGGCGAAATTGGCCTGCTGCGGCTGGTGGAGATTCTGTGCGCCGCCAAGGTCCAGCGCGGGCAGGCCGGAGGTGCCGTGCTGGAGGGCACCGAGGTCCAGATTTTGGCCGACGTGGTGGCCCAGCTCTACGCCTGCCTGACCGAGTGCCGCTTTGTGGGTCCGCTGGGGCTGGCGGCCTATGCGGAGCTTTCCAGCATGGCGGCCTCCCTCATGCTGGGGGAATGGTTTGATTAAGGAACCGCGCCTGCGCTTCACCGAGGAAGAACGGGCCGACCCGGCGCTGGAAAAGCCCATCCGCAAGGCGGAGAAGGCCGCCGCCAAAGCGGACAAGGCGCAGGCAAAAATCCCGAAAAAGCAGGTCAAGCGGGCCGAGGTGGACCCCAAGACCGGCAAGGTCACGACCAAGCTGGTGCTGGAGGATAAGCCCCGGCCGCCCTCCAAACTGTCCCATACGGTGCGGGACGCGCCGGGCAACGCGGTGGCGGGTAAGCTCCATCAGGAGATCCGCAAGACCGAGGACGATAACGTGGGCGTGGAGAGCGCCCACAAGTCCGAGGAAGCCGTAGAGACCGGCGTGCATCTGGTCCGGGAGGGCTACCGCAGCCACAAACTGAAACCTTACCGCAAGGCCGCCCAGGCCGAGCGGAAGCTGGAAAAGGCCAACATCGAGGCGCTGTTCCAGAAATCCGTCTATGAAAACCCTGCGGCAACCAGTAATCCACTGTCCCGCTGGCAGCAGAAACAGCAAATCAAGAAACAGTACGCCGCCGCCAAACGGGCCGCACAGTCCGGCGGGAGCGCCGCCGGTGCCGCCCAAAAGACCGGCAAGGCGGCCAAGACGGTCAAGGAGAAAGCCCAGCAGGCCGGGGCCTATGTGATGCGCCACAAAAAGGGCTTTGGCATCGTGCTGGCGATTTTCCTGCTGGTCTGCCTGCTGCTCAACACCATGTCCTCCTGTTCCATGATGGCGCAGAGCATCGGTTCGATGATCTCCGGCACCACCTACCCCTCGGATGACCCGGAGCTGGTGGCGGTGGAGGCCGACTACGCCGCCAAGGAGGCCGCGCTGCAAGCCGAGATCGACAACATCGAGAGCAGCCACCCCGGCTATGACGAGTACCGCTATGACCTGGACATGATCGGCCACGACCCGCATGAGCTGGCGGCCTACCTGTCCGCTGTGCTGCAAGGCTACACGCGGGCAAGCGCCCAGGCGGAGCTGGAACACATCTTCGCAGCCCAATACCTGCTGACGCTGACCGAGGAAGTGGAGGTGCGCTACCGTACCGAGACCCGGACGGACAGCGAGGGCAACGAGTATGATGTGGAAGTGCCCTACAACTATTACATCTTAAATGTGACCCTCACCAGCAAGCCCATCTCCTCTGTGGCGTCAGAACTGCTGACGCCGGACCAGCTGGAGATGTACCAGGTGTACCGGCAGACGCTGGGCAACAAGCCCCTGATCTTCGGCGGCGGGTCCGCCGACACCAGCGATTCCGAGAGTTTGGCCGGTGTGGAATTTGTCAACGGCACCCGGCCCGGCAATCAGGCGGTGGTGGACATCGCCAAAAGCCAGGTGGGCAACGTGGGCGGCCAGCCCTATTGGAGCTGGTACGGCTTTACCTCCCGCGTGGAGTGGTGCGCCTGCTTCGTGTCCTGGTGCTACGGCCAGATGGGGCTGACGGAGCCGCGCTTTTCGGGTTGCCAGTCCCAGGGCATCCCCTGGTTCCAGTCGCACGGACAATGGGGCGGGCGGGATTACGCCAACATCGCCCCCGGCGACGCCATCTTCTTCGATTGGGACCTGGACGGCAGCG
The DNA here is from genome assembly GCF_016901955.1 of Pseudoflavonifractor phocaeensis. Classification (GTDB taxonomy): domain Bacteria; phylum Bacillota; class Clostridia; order Oscillospirales; family Oscillospiraceae; genus Flavonifractor; species Flavonifractor phocaeensis_A. Next base: position 18,660 of record NZ_JACJLC010000014.1, on the reverse strand, counting down.
CCGACCATGTGGGCATCGTTGTCGGCACCGATGGCAGCCGAGTTTATACGGTCGAGGGTAACAGCGGCGACGCCTGCAAGATCAAGAGTTATTCCCTGACCTACGAGTGTATCAAGGGCTACGGCCTGATGAACTGGTAACAGAGTTTTTTCAAGAAGGAGTGATTGATTATGGCTAAGAATAAAATCCAGCGCATTGACCAGGAGATTGCCAAGGTCCGCGAGAAGATCGCGGAGTACCAGGACAAGCTGAAAACCCTGGAGGCGCAGAAAACCGAGGCGGAGAACCTGGAGATCGTCCAGATGGTGCGCGCCCTGCGGCTGACCCCGGAGCAGCTGAACGCCATGCTTTCCGGCGGCACGGCCCCCGGCATGGCCGCTGCCTCCGCCGACTACAACGAACAGGAGGACACCGACCATGAAGAATAAGAGAATTTTCAAGACCTTTTCGGCCCTCTGCGCCGCCCTGGTGCTGATGATGGGCCTTTCCGTGACTGCCTTTGCCCAGGGGACGGATCAGTCCCCGGCAGAGGACGCCACCAACGACGCCAATGTGGTGGTGGAGGAAACCGAGGACAGTCCGGCCCTGACCCCGGAGGGCAACGCTGCCCTGGTAGATGATTTCGGCGGCAACAAGCAGCTCATCACCGTCACCACCAAGGCGGGCAACTACTTCTACATCCTCATTGACAGGGCGAATGAGGACAAGGAAACTGCCGTACATTTTCTGAACCAGGTGGATGAAGCCGATTTGGAGGCGCTGATGGAGGACGAGCAGACCACTCAGGAGCAGCCCGCCACCTGTACCTGTACGGAGAAATGTGTGGCCGGTGCGGTGAACACGGCCTGCCCGGTGTGCGCCACCAATATGAGCGCCTGCACGGGCAAGGAGCCGGAACCGGAGACCCCGGAGGAAACCCCGGAGCCGGAGGAAACGGCACAGAAAACCACGGGGCTGAATCCGGCCCTGCTTTTGGCGGTACTGGCCCTGCTGGGCGGCGGCGGTGCCTTTGCCTACTTCAAATTCATCAGGAATAAGCCCAAGACCAAGGGCAACGACAATTTAGACGATTACGACTACGGCGAGGACGACACCGACCAGGAGGACGAGGACCCCTGGGAGACCGAGGAATCCGACGAGCCGGACGCTGACGGGGGCGGCGATGAGGAAAGCGAGGACAAGGCGGATTGACCCGCTTCACCGACAGCCCCTATGAACGCATGATGACACGCAGGCCGGAGGGCGGGAAGGAAACTTCCCGCTCTCCTTCTTTATCTCCCGGCCACCCCTGTTATGGCTGCGGAAATTACCGTGACGGTCAGCCCTGCGTGGGATTCTGCCACCGGCAGCTGACCGCATGGCTGCGGGAAAGGAGGATGAAAAACCATGAAACTGGTGATCGCTGAGAAACCGTCCGTTGCCCAAAGTCTGGCCGCCGTGATCGGGGCCACCGCCCGCAAGGACGGCTACCTGGAGGGCGGCGGCTGGCGAGTGAGCTGGTGTGTGGGCCATCTGGCTGGGCTGGCCGACGCCGACGCTTATAACCCGGACTACGCCAAGTGGCGCTATGACGATCTGCCCATTCTGCCGGAACCCTGGCAGATGGTGGTGAGCAAGGACAAGAAGAAACAGTTTGATGTGCTGAAACAGCTGATGAACGCCCCGGATGTGACCGAAGTGGTAAACGCCTGCGACGCCGGACGCGAGGGGGAGCTGATCTTCCGCAGCGTCTACGAGCTGGCGGGCTGCCAGAAGCCTATGAAGCGGCTCTGGATTTCCTCGATGGAGGATTCCGCCATCCGGGAGGGCTTTGCAAACCTGCGCCCCGGTGCGGACTATGATGGTCTGCGGGATGCGGCCCTCTGCCGCGCCAAGGCGGACTGGCTGGTGGGGATCAATGCCACCCGGTTGTTTTCGGTGCTGTACCATCGGACCCTCAACATCGGGCGCGTCATGTCCCCGACGCTGGCCCTCATCGTCCAGCGGGAGGCCGAGATCGACACTTTCAAGCCGGTGCCGTTCTACACGGTCACGCTGGAGCTGCCCGGCTTCACCGTTTCCGGGGAGCGCATGGCGGACAAAGCCGCCGCCCAGCAGCAGAAAACAGCCTGCCAGGGTGCGGCTGCCACGGTGAAAAAGGTGGAGCGCAAGGACAAGTCCGAGAAGCCGCCCGCCCTCTATGACCTGACTACCCTCCAGCGGGACGCCAACCGGCTACTAGGATACACCGCCCAGCAGACTTTGGATTATTTGCAGAATCTGTACGAAAAGAAGCTCTGCACCTACCCCCGGACGGACAGCCGCTACTTGACCTCTGACATGGCTGAAAGCCTGCCGGTGCTGGTGAATCTGGTCGCCAATGCTATGCCGTTTCGGAAAGGGATCGTCATTTCCTGCGATGCGGCCCAGGTCATCAACGACAAGAAAGTGACCGACCACCATGCGGTGATCCCTACCCGCAACCTCCAGGGTGTAGACCTGTCCGGCCTGCCGGTGGGTGAAAAGGCTGTGCTGGAACTGGTGGCTCTGCGGCTGATGTGCGCCGTAGCCCAGCCCTATACCTTTGCGGAAACCGCCGTTGTTGTCGAGTGCGCCGGTGCGGAGTTTACCGCCAAGGGCCGCACGGTGAAAAATCACGGCTGGCGGACGCTGGACGCTGCATACCGCACAGGGCTGAAAAATGTGGAGCAGGACAAAGAAACCGAGGACAAGGCTCTGCCGGAGCTGTCTGAAGGTCAGACGCTGCCCCTTTCTGGTGTTGCCGTTAAGGAGGGCAAGACCACCCCGCCCAAGCACTTCACCGAAGATACGCTGCTTTCCGCAATGGAGACTGCCGGGAAGGACGATATGCCGGAGGACGCCGAGCGGAAGGGCCTGGGAACTCCGGCCACCCGCGCCGGTATCTTGGAAAAGCTGGTGTCCACCGGCTTTCTGGAACGCAAAAAGAGCAAAAAGCAAGTACAGCTCCTGCCGTCCCATGATGCGGTGTCCCTTATCACCGTGCTGCCGGAGCAGCTGCAATCGCCTCTGCTGACCGCTGAATGGGAGTACCGGCTGGGCGAGATTGAGCGCGGCGAGCTGGCCCCGGAGGACTTTATGGCCGGGATCAGCGCCATGCTCCAGGAGCTAGTGAGGACCTATCAGGTCATCAAGGGGACCGAGTACCTGTTCACGCCGCCCCGCGAAGTGGTGGGCAAATGCCCCCGCTGCGGTGGCGATGTGGCGGAGCTGCAAAAAGGCTTCTTCTGCCAGAACGAGGGCTGTAAATTTGCCATTTGGAAAAACAACAAGTGGTGGGAGCTGAAGCGCAAGCAGCCCACCAAGGCCATCGTGACGGCGCTGCTCAAGGATGGCCGCGCCCATGTGACCGGCCTGTACTCCGAGAAAACCGGCAAGACTTACGACGCCACCGTGGTGCTGGAGGACGATGGGAAGTACGCCAATTTCAAGCTGGCGTTTGACCGGCAGAAAGGCGGCAAACGATGAAGCTTTCCCTCTATGAGCAGGAAACCATTATCCTCTACAACCAGGCCGAGGCCGCCGCCGAGGTCTATACCCATGATTCCCGGCTGCTGGAGAAATTGCGGCGGCTGGCGGAGAAATATCCGGACCAGATCGTGAAAAAGGACCGGCAGACCTTCACGGTTCCCAAACGCTGCGTGTCGGTCCGGGAGCCGTACAGCAACCAGCGCCGCAAGGCAGCCAGTGAACGGGCCAAGGCTGCCGGGTACAGGCCGCCCACCCCCAAGAAGGGCAGCGAGTAAGCATGGCCGAGAGCGTCTTTGAGACCGTCAAGCAGTCCATCACCGTCCGGGAAGCGGCGCAGATGTACGGGATCGAGGTCAACCGGAGCGGCATGGCCTGCTGCCCGTTCCACGATGACAAAAATCCCAGCATGAAGCTGAACGAGGAATACTTCTACTGCTTCGGCTGCGGAGCTACCGGCGATGTGATCGACTTCACCGCCCAACTCTACAATCTGTCTCCCAAGGAGGCCGCCGAAAAGCTGGCCCAGGATTTTGGCCTGGCTTATGACAGTCATGCCCCTCCCCGGAGGCGCTATATCCGACAGAAATCCGAGGCCCAGAAATTCAAGGAGGACCGGGACCATGCCTTTCAGGTCCTGGCTGACTACTATCATCTGCTGAGAAAGTGGGAAACCGACTATTCCCCCAAAACGCCGGAAGAAAATCCCCATCCCCGTTTTATGGAGGCAATCCAGAAAAAGGACTATACGGGCTATCTGCTGGATTTTTTTCTGGAGGACGGCCCGGAGGAACAAAAGCTGTGGATTGCCGAACATCAATCAGAAATCGCCAATTTGGAAAGGAGAGTGAAAATCATGGCTGATAAGCCCACCAACCGGGAGCGGTTGCAGGAAATCACGGCAGGCATTGAACAGGGTATCAAGGAGCTGTTCGAGAGTGAAAAGTATATGCGCTACCTGTCCGTCATGTCCAAGTTCCACCGTTACTCCGTCAACAACACCATGCTCATCTATATGCAGCGCCCAGACGCCACCCTGGTGGCCGGGTTCAACAAATGGAAAAACCAGTTTGAACGCCATGTGAAAAAGGGTGAGCATGGCATTACCATCATCGCCCCTACGCCCTACAAAAAGAAGATTGAGGAAATGAAGCGCGACCCGGACACCCATGCCCTCATCCTGGACGCGGATGACAAGGCGGTCATGGAGGAAAAGGAAATCGAAATCCCCATGTTCCGCCCAGTCAAGGTGTTTGATGTTTCGCAGACGGACGGAAAGCCTCTGCCGGAGCTGGCCTCCAGCCTGTCCGGGACGGTGCCGCACTATGAGGCATTTCTGGAGGCGGTGCGGCGCTCCGCCCCGGTTCCCATCGAGTTTGAGCCGATGGCCGCGAACATGGACGGCTATTTTTCCTCCGAGCAGCAGCGGATCGCCCTCCGGGAAGGCATGAGCGAGGTGCAGACTGTTTCCGCCGCTGTCCATGAGACCGCGCACAGTAAGCTCCATGACCCCAAAAAGTATGAAGCGGAGCCGACCTGGAAAATTGTGATGGTGAGTGAGGGCGGTGTCAAGCACGATTATCGCCTGGACTTTGCAACCGAAGCGGAGGCTGAACAGGCTGCTGCTGAGGAAAACTGGCGCTTTGTGGACGAAAATCGCTTCGAGTGGCGTCTGGAAGTACAGGAAGATCTGACGGCGGTGAAACAGGCCGCCAAGAACCGCAACACCGAGGAAGTGGAGGCCGAGAGCATTTCCTATGCGGTCTGCCAGTATTTCGGCATCCAGACCGGCGAAAACAGCTTCGGATACATCGCTTCCTGGTCCAAGGACAAGGAACTGAAGGAGCTGCGGGCCAGCCTGGAGACCATCAACAAGACTTCCTGCGAGCTGATTAACGACATCGAGCGCAACTACAAGGAAATCTGTAAGGAGCGCGGCATTGACCTGACCGCCGCCCCGGAGCCGGAGCAGGCACCCCAGCAGGCTGTGGAGGAAAAAGCCCCTGCGGAAGAAGTATCCCAGCCCAGCGCCGAGTACCGGGAGGCCCTGCTGGTGCTGGACGATACCGCCTATCTCCATGTTCAGCCCTGCGACACCGGCTGGGACTACACGCTCTATGATGTGGCAACCATGAAGCAGCTGGACGGCGGCCAGCTGGACGGGGCCGACATGGGCCGTTCCGCAGCAGTCAGCCATATCTGCGAGGACCTGGGGCTGGGCGGCAAGTCCATCAAGTATGCCTCGCTGTCCATGATCAAGACTTTGCAGGAGGCAGCCTCCCAGCAGATGCAGGAACAGGTCAGCCAGCAGACCACAGAAACCGCAGCCGCCCAGCTGCCGGATGCCCAGGAACAGGCGTTGGACGAGTATCCCATGCCGGACCCGGTGCTGACCCAGGATGATCTGGAGAAATGCGGCTGTCTGGACAGCGACCTTTTGCCCCTCTCCAAAGAGCGGGCCTATGAGCTGATGGAGCGCGATTTGACCGTTTATATCATCCAGGAGGGCGAGAATCCGGCTATGGCCTTTGATACCGCCGATCTGGACGCCCATGACGGCATCTTCGCCGTGTCCCGCGAGGAATGGGAGGAAAGCCCGGAGTTTGATAAGCTGGTCAAGGACCGCATGGACCACCAGGAGGAACGGGAGCAGGCGTTTCTCTCCCACAAGGGGGACTGCTTCGCCATTTATCAGGTGAAGCACACCGACGAGCTGCGGGACATCCGCTACGAGGGCCTGGAATGGCTCCAATCCATCGGGCGGACGGTGCAGCGGGATAACTATGAGCTGGTTTACACTGCTCCGCTGCTGCCCTTTGACCTGAAAGGCGATACCACCGAACAGCTCTTTTACCGTTTCAACAATGAACATCCCGCCGATTACGGCCATCCGTCCATGAGCGTCAGCGACATCGTTGCCATCAAGCGGGACGGCAAGGTATCCTGTCATTACTGCGACAGCTTCGGCTTTCAGCAGGTTCCCGGATTCCTGCCGGACAATCCGCTGAAAAATGCGGAGATGATGTTGGAGGATGACTATGGCATGATCGACGGTATCATCAACAACGGCCCCAAAGAGCCGACAGTGGCCCAGCTGGAACAGCAGGCCCGCAGCGGCCAGCCGATTTCCCTCATGGATTTGGCTGCCGCCGCCCACCGGGAGGACCGGGAAAAGAAAAAGTCCGTCATGGAGCAGCTGAAAAGCCAGCCCAAGGCGGAACACAAAAAGACAGCGCCCAAAAAGAGCGCGGAAAGGGAGATTTGATATGGGAAACTTCACTTTTGAGGAAACGAACCTGCTTTGTATCTACAACACCGGCAGCCGCACCGGGCTGATCGCCGCTCTGACGGAGATGCGCGGTGAGCTTTCGCCGGAGGAAGCCGAGCTGCGGGAGCTGACCGACAGCACTCTGGGCAAGCTCCAGGCCATGAGCGACGCCGAGTTTGCCGAGCTGGAGTTGTACCCGGACTTCGACGAGTAAATTCAATATTCCCCCTTGTACAAGATGTGTTATAATGGTTTTAATCTTACATGAAGGGGCGTACAGGCTTGGATAAAGATAAAAATGGAGTGGTTATAAAAGTAATTAAAGGTGTCGGATTTGCAGTCGCATTGTTCATCATCATCCCCGCTATAACAGCTATAATTGTATCTGTGTCGCTTTTCCCATGTCTTGAAACCAGCAACGACTGGATTGGTTTTTTAGGAAGTTATTTTGGCTCTATACTCGGAGGCATTATTACACTCCTTGTAATGCAAAAGACACTTGTGAGCAGCAAAGAATTACAGCGCAGAGATGAACGGCGTCAATTATGCAATCACATCGCATCGCTATCCTCCGATTTTTGTATTGAGTTGATGGCATATCGGTCTAAATGGAAAATGCTATATAATCAAGCACAAGGGCAAAGTATTGATGCAGAGAAAAAAATTGAGTTAGGAGCTACCACAGAGAAACCCCGACGAATCATGTTTGAAATGGAAATTCTCTTGTGCGATGTTGAGGCAGCAAATGACTGTCTTGAATACATGAAATACTTGTTGAGCGATGCTGAACTGACAAAAAAGAGCCTTCAAGAAACAGAAGAATTGTTAAACGAGTTTAGACAGAAAATCCGAACACTTATTAGTAGTTACTTGAAAGAGCGGCATTGAGCCGCTCTTTTCTTTTACCTAAAAAACGAAAGGAGGACAGAAAACCATGCCATCCAAAGCTGAATTTTACCGGCAGATGGCCGAGCAGGTATCGACCCAGCTTGTGGGCAGCTGGAAGGAATGGACGGCCTTTCTCACTACTGCCGCCCGCCTCTACAAATATCCGTTCCATGAACAGATGATGATTTACGCCCAGCGCCCGGACGCCACCGCCTGCGCCGAGTATGACCTGTGGAATGAAAAAATGGGACGGTATGTGCGCCGTGGCTCCAAGGGGATTGCCCTGGTGGACGATTCCGGCGACAGGCCCCGGCTGCGCTATGTGTTCGATATTTCCGACACCGGGACCCGTGAACATTCCCGCACCCCCTGGCTGTGGCAGCTGGAGGAACAACACATCGGGCCTGTGTCGGCTATGCTGGAGCGCAGCTACGGCGTTGCCGGTGACGATCTCGCCCAGCAGCTCACCGATGTGGCCGGAAAGCTGGCCAGTGAGTATTGGGACGAGCATCAGCAGGACTTCCGCTATATCGTTGACGGTTCGTTTCTGGAGGAGTACGATGATCTCAACATCGAAGTCCAATTTAAGTCCGCCGCCACCGTCAGCATCGCCTACGCCCTGATGTCCCGCTGTGGGCTGGATACGGAACAATACTTCCAGCATGAGGACTTCATGCCGATTTTCGATTTCAATACCCCGGCCACGGTTGGGGCGTTGGGAGCGGCGGTCAGCCAAATCAACCAGCAGGTGCTGCGGCAGATCGGCGTCACTATCCAGAACTATGAGCGCGAACAACTCGCGGAAAGGAGCGTTACACATGGAGAACAACCTGACTTACACGAGGAACGGCGATTACCTGATTCCCGACCTGAGCCTGAGCGAACAGCCGGAGAAGCCCCTGGGCAAGTACGGGCGGCTGCGGAAAGCGTATCTGAAGGAACACCGGCCCCTGATCTACAACCAGCTGCTGCTGACCGAGAAGCTGTACCCGCACCTCATCGAGATCGACGAGACGGCGAACAGCCGTCTGGAGCAGATGATGCCCCAGCTGGCGGAGTCGGCGGGCGCGACGGAGGAGCTGAAAGCCCGCGATCCGATGCGCTGGGTGGGCCTGATGAACACCTGCAAGGCCCAGGCCGAGGAGATTCTGATGGCGGAGCTTATCAACAGCTGACCTTAAACCTGTTCCTCTCCGAAGCGGAACAAATCCAAAGAATAGACGAAGCAGAGAATGTGCAAACATCCTCTGCTTTTTCTTTTGCCCAGGAACAGCCGCAGCCGGAAACTGGCAGCCATGAGACGGAGGCGGCAAAACCCACTCTCCGGGAGCTGCATGAGCAATACAAGCCCATGGTGCTGGAGGCCGTTACCCAGGACATCCGATACCGCAACGCCTGCGGTCACAGTGATTATGAAAACGCTATGATCGAGTGTAATGCTGCTGTGCGCCACGCCATTCTTGATTCCCACGATATAGAGCTGATCCGCCTGTTCTCTGATGTGCCGGAATTTCGCCAGCGGCTGCACCGGGAAGTGGCAGACGAAACCTATCCCAAGCTCCATGAACTGCTGCGCCCGCTCTCGGACAATGACATTGACCGGGCTATCCAGAAGTGGAACGGCAGGATCGAGAGCAAACACGCCGTTGCCCGCTACATGAAAGACCACGCGCGGGAAAAAGACACCGCTGCATGGCTGGCTCGTGAATTTGACGGCGGCGACGGTAAGACCCCGTTTGCAGTACGCCCAGAAAGCCCTGAAGGAACGGCGCTGCCCTGGCCCAAGGTACAGCGCCGGATCGCCCAGCTCATCAAGGAGGACCGTTTCTACACCCAGGTCGAACAGGACAATCTGGACGATGTGGACCCCATCGCCATCCGGGAGGCCCTGGCCCAGCGCGGCATTGTGGATGGCCAAGTGGTGGACCCGGAAAAGCTGGACAGCGACCCCTTTATTCAGCAGGTCATGCGGGATGTGGAGGCCATATCCAGGGAGACCAGCCAAGCAGACCAGCCGGAACAGCCTTCTTCCGGTGATTCGCGTGTTCCTGTGTCAGACGAAGAATATGCGGCGGCCCGTGGCACGGTCCGGGAGCGGACTTCTTATGATCCAACAGTCCCTCCCTACCATGTGGGGGATATTGTCTATCTGGATGACCGCGCTCACCAGATCACAGAGCTGCGGGATGACACCGTGGAGCTGCTGCCCACCGGCATGAGCTATCCCATCTACCGGGTCGAGCGTCAGGAACAGTTTGAGCAGCTTCTTCGGGCAGATAACCGCAACGACTTCTATACCGAGTTTCTTCCGGTAAACCCGGATGCGGTAGACCAAGACCTGCGGGATGTGCTGGCCCACGGCCTGATCGGTGAGGCGGACAAGGCGGAGCTTTCCGAGCTTCTTCGCAACGGCAAGAGCAATCGGGAGATCGCCCTTTGGCTCAGCCGAACCTATCCCAACAGCGTGGAAACGATGAAGCTGGAAACCGGAGAAACAGCCGATTACCGCTCTACGCCTGAAGGTATCGAGCTGGAAGTGCTGGACGCAGAGGAAAAGCGTCTGGCTATGCTGTTCTTCCGCTGGGACGAGGCTGTACCTTTGCTGCGCGGGCTGTATGCCCGTCAGCTGGACGGTTTTGGACAGGAACGCCCGGAACCGGCTGCTGAAACCCCGGCTTACCACGCCGAGACTGTAGCCGTCTATCCAGGCGACAAGAACCATCTGCCCTATGATGTTGTGGTTCAGACCCTGCGGACCGATGAACCGGAGCCTCCCGCACCTGCCATCGAACCGGAAAAGACCCTGGATGAAGTGCTGGACGAACATCCCATTTCCATCCAGGTCAACGGCGAGTGGCAGACTTTCCCCAATGCCAGGGCCGCCGAGGAAGCCGCTTATGGGGAGTACAAGGAGAACCTGCGCCGCACCGCCGAGAATTTCCGTATCACGGACGATCACTTGGGCGAAGGCGGCCCCAAGGCCAAGTTCCAAGCCAATATTGAGGCAATCAAGCTGCTGAAATACCTGGAGGAAACCACCGGGCAGGCAACGCCGGAGCAGCAGCAAGTCCTTTCCCGGTATGTGGGCTGGGGCGGCCTTGCCGACGCATTTGACCCCGACAAGGAAAGCTGGAGCAAGGAATATGCCCAGCTGAAGGAGCTGCTGACCCGGTCGGAATACGCCGCTGCCAGAGGGTCCACCCTCAATGCCCATTACACCAGCCCCACCGTCATCCGTGCCATCTATGAGGCTGTGGAGCGGATGGGCTTCCATACCGGTAACATCCTGGAGCCGTCCTGTGGTGTGGGCAACTTCTTCGGTATGCTGCCGGAGGAAATGCGAAACAGCCGTCTGTACGGCGTGGAGCTGGATTCTATCAGCGGGCGTATTGCAAAGCAGCTCTATCCCAAGGCTGACATCACCGTGGCAGGATTTGAGACCACCGACAGACGGGATTTCTACGATCTGGCGGTGGGCAATGTGCCTTTCGGCCAGTATCAGGTTCGGGACAAAGCCTACGACAAGCTGAATTTCAGCATTCACAACTACTTTTTTGCCAAGGCGTTGGACCAGGTGCGTCCTGGTGGCGTGGTGGCCTTTGTCACCAGCCGCTATACGATGGACGCCAAAGATTCCACCGTGCGCCGGTATCTGGCCCAGCGCGCCGAGCTGCTGGGGGCTATCCGTCTGCCCAACAATGCGTTCAAGGCCAATGCCGGGACCGAGGTTGTATCGGACATCATCTTCCTCCAAAAGCGAGATCGCCCGCTGGACATTGTGCCGGAGTGGACGCAGACTGGCCAGACCGAGGATGGCTTTACTATCAACCGCTATTTCTTGGACCACGCGGAGATGGTGCTGGGCCGACAGGAGCCGGAAAGCACCGCCCATGGCATGGACTACACCGTGAACCCCATCGAGGGGCTGGAACTGGCCGATCAGCTGCATGATGCCGTGAAGTACATTCGCGGCACCTACCAGGAGGCTGAGCTGCCGGAGCTGGGCGAGGGCGAAGCCATCGACACTTCTATCCCTGCTGACCCCAATGTGAAAAATTACTCCTACACCGTTGTGGACGGCGATGTGTATTACCGTGAAAACAGCCGCATGGTGCGGCCTGACCTCAACGCCACCGCCGAAGCCCGTGTCAAAGGGCTGGTGGGGCTGCGGGATTGTGTGCAGCAGCTCATCGACCTGGAGATGGATGCCGCCGCGCCGGATGCCGACATCCAGGCGCAGATGGCCGAGTTGAACCGCCGCTATGACGATTTCTCCGCCAAGTACGGCCTTATCAATGACCGGGCAAACCGGCTGGCCTTTGCCGACGATTCCAGCTATTATCTGCTCTGCGCGCTGGAGATCGTGGACGAGGACGGCAGGCTGGAGCGCAAGGCGGATATGTTCACAACGAGAACCATCAAGCCCCATGAGGCGGTGACTTCCGTGGATACCGCCAGCGAAGCCCTGGCCGTATCCATTGCGGAAAAGGCCCGTGTGGATATGGAGTACATGGAACAGCTTACCGGCAAGACCAGCGACGAGCTGGCCGCTGAGCTGCAAGGCGTGATCTTCCGCTTGCCTGGGCCGGTGCCGGAGGGAGAACGGCCTATCTATGTGACCGCCGATGAATATTTGTCCGGCAATGTGCGGCGCAAGCTGCGGCAGGCGCAGTGGGCCGCACAGCAGGACCCATCCTTTGCCATCAATGTGGAGGCCCTGACCGCCGCGCAGCCCAAAGACCTGGACGCTTCGGAGATTGAGGTGCGCCTGGGCGCTACCTGGATCGACAAGGAGTACATCCAGCAATTCATGTATGAGACCTTCAACACCCCGTACTACCTCCAGCGCGCCATCCAGGTCAATTACGCCTCTTTCACCGCCGAATGGCAGGTCACTGGCAAAAACTCTGTATCCGAAAACGATGTGGCGGCCTACACCACCTACGGAACCAGCCGCGCCAACGCCTACAAGATTTTGGAGGACAGCCTGAACCTGCGGGATGTCCGCATTTACGACACCGTGGAGGACGCGGACGGCAGGGAACGCCGGGTGCTGAACGCCAGGGAGACCACTCTGGCCGCCCAAAAGCAGCAGGCCATCCGGGACGCTTTCCGCGATTGGATTTGGAGAGACCCGGAGCGCCGTCAGACCCTGGTGCGCCAGTACAACGAGGAAATGAACTCCACCCGCCCCCGTGAATACGACGGGTCTCACATCACTTTCGGCGGCATGAACCCATCCATCACCCTGCGGGATCACCAGCTGGGAGCTATCGCCCATATTCTCTATGGCGGCAATACGCTGCTGGCACACGAGGTGGGCGCGGGCAAGACTTTTGAGATGGTGGCCGCTGCGATGGAATCCAAGCGCCTGGGGCTGTGCCAGAAGTCCCTCTTTGTGGTGCCAAACCACCTGACGGAGCAGTGGGCTTCGGAGTTTCTGCGGCTCTATCCCTCCGCCAAAATCCTGGTCACGACCAAGAAAGACTTTGAGACCCATAACCGAAAGAAGTTTTGCGCCCGGATCGCCACCGGCGACTACGACGCCGTTATCATCGGCCACTCGCAGTTTGAAAAAATCCCCATCAGCCGGGAGCGCCAGGAACGGCTCCTCTACGAGCAGATCGACGAGATCACCGAGGGGATTGCCGAGGTGCAGGCCAGCGGCGGTGAGCGTTTCACGGTCAAGCAGCTGGAACGGACCCGCAAATCCCTGGAGGCCAGACTGGAAAAGCTCCAGGCCGAGAGCCGTAAGGACGATGTGGTGACTTTTGAGCAGCTGGGTGTGGACCGCCTGTTCGTCGATGAAGCGCACAACTACAAGAACCTGTTTTTATACACTAAGATGCGGAATGTGGCGGGCCTCTCCACCAGCGATGCCCAAAAGTCCAGCGATATGTTCGCCAAGTGCCGCTACATGGACGAGATCACCGGCAGCCGAGGGGTTATCTTTGCCACCGGCACCCCGGTCAGCAACTCCATGACCGAGCTTTACACCATGCAGCGGTATCTCCAGTATGACCGCTTGCAGGAACTGAGCATGACCCACTTTGACTGCTGGGCGTCGCGCTTTGGTGAAACGACGACGGCGCTGGAGCTGGCACCGGAAGGCACCGGTTACCGGGCGCGCACCCGCTTCTCCAAGTTTTTCAATTTGCCTGAACTCATGACTTTGTTCCGCGAGGTTGCCGACATCAAAACCGCCGATCAGCTTCACCTGCCTACGCCGGAGGTGGAGTACCACAACATTGTGGCACAGCCCACTGAACAGCAGCAGGAAATGGTGAAGGCCCTCTCTGAGCGGGCCTCCCTGGTACACAGCGGCACGGTGGACCCTTCCCAGGACAATATGCTCAAGATCACCAGCGATGGCCGCAAGCTGGGGCTGGACCAGCGTATCATCAACCAGTTGCTGCCGGACGAACCCGGCACCAAGGTCAACCAATGTGTCGCAAACATCATGCAGATCTGGCGGGACGGCGAGGCCGACAAGCTGACCCAGCTGGTATTCTGCGACATTTCCACACCCCAGGCGGCCCCTGCGAAAAAGGCGGCCAAGGCGCTGGACAATCCCACGCTCCATGCGCTGGAACAGGCTGTGCCGCTGGAAAAGCCGGAGCCGGTCTTTACCATCTACGAGGACATCCGGCAAAAACTCATCGCCCAGGGGATGCCAGCCGAGCAGATCGCCTTTATCCATGAGGCCAATACCGAAGTCAGGAAAAAGGAGCTGTTCGCCAAGGTCCGCACCGGCCAGGTGCGTGTCCTGCTGGGCAGCACCGCCAAAATGGGCGCTGGCACCAATGTGCAGGATCGGCTTGTGGCGCTCCATGACCTGGACTGCCCGTGGCGGCCGGGAGACCTTGCACAGCGCAAGGGTCGTATTGAGCGCCAGGGCAACCAAAATCCACTGGTCCATGTGTACCGCTATGTGACTGAGGGAACCTTTGACGCTTATTTGTGGCAGACGGTGGAGAACAAGCAGAAATTCATCAGCCAGATTATGACTTCCAAATCGCCGGTGAGAAGCTGCGACGATGTGGACGAAACGGCGCTGTCCTTTGCCGAGATCAAGGCCCTGTGCGCCGGAGACCCCCGTATCAAGGAGCGCATGGACCTGGATTTGGAGGTCTCTAAGCTGAAGCTGATGAAAGCCGACCACCAGAGCAAACAGTACCGTCTGGAGGACCAGCTGCTGAAATACTTCCCGGAGGAAATCGAAAAGCACAAGGGCTTTATTCAGGGCTTTGAAACAGACCTGGAGACCCTGGCTACCCACCCTCACCCGGAGGACGGTTTTGCCGGTATGGAAATCCGGGGCGATACCCTGACAGACAAGGAGAACGCCGGTGCTGCCCTGCTGGATGCCTGCAAGGAGGTCAAAGGCTCCGAGCCTGTGCAGATCGGCAGCTACCGGGGCTTCACTATGTCCGTGGAGTTTTCGGCCTGGAAACAGGAATATACGCTCCTGCTGAAAGGCCAGATGACCCACCGGGCAAGCCTCGGCACAGACCCACGCGGCAACCTGACCCGCATTGATAATGCGCTCTCTCAAATGCCCCAGCGCCTGGAGGCGGCCAAGGCCCAGCTGGACAATCTGTATCAGCAGCAGGCCGCCGCCAAGGAGGAAGTGGGCAAGCCTTTCTCTTATGAGGATGATCTGCGGGTAAAGTCCGCCCGTCTGGTGGAGCTGGACACGCTTCTGAATCTGGACGGCAGGGGCCGCTCTCAGCCGGAGTCCATGATCGCCAAGAGCGCACGACCCTCGGTGCTGGACAGTTTGAAGCGTCCGGTGCCGCCCCGCAGCCCCGAAAAGAAACCGAAACAGCATGAGGAGGTGCGATAACATGAATACCAACGATCTGAATACGGCCCTCTATGAGAAGATGGCCGCTGAACAGGACAAATACCGGGACTGGCTGAAAAGCCAGCCCCCGGCAGAGGTCCTGAACCACGCCTACGAATACACCGTCCGGGAGGACATCGTGATGGCGATGGAGGAACTGGAGCTGACCGATGCCCAGGCCCAGGCGCTGCTGGATTCGCCCACGCCGCTGGCCGATGTGTACCACTACTTTGAGAAGGTGGAGACTGACCACATGGATGTGGTTCGGGACTGTATCGAAATCAGGGCCGATGATATGTGCAGGGATTTGGATGAACAGTACTGCGCCCCTCTCTATCTCCATTCTGCTGCTTATGCGTTCCAGCATGGGGAGATGGCACAATATAACCGTTCTTATCAGGCAAATCTCGACTGCAAAGAGGCCATTGAACACGCCATCAGCGCCCATTATGCGGATAACCGGCTGGATACGGAGTTTGCGGTTAAGACGGTGCTGGAAAAGTTCAGAGCAGAACGAGTACAGTTCATCCTTGCTAACACCATTCAGCATAAGGACAGCGATGGTCGCATTTCCCGTGACAACAAAGCCTGGGCAAAGACCATTCCCATGCCGGAGGACAGCGGCACTTCGCACCACTGTGCTTATCTGGTTGTGGATGGGGTCAATCCTGGCCTGACCGATCTGTTTACACGGCAGGCACGAAAAACGCTTCAAGAACCGGAGAAAGGCTCTGTCTTGCAAAAGCTCAAGCAGGAGCCGCCAGCCCGCAAGCCTGCTGTGCTGAAGAAACGGGAGCCGGAGCGGTGAACGCCCCAAAGCGCAAGCGGGATGTCCAAGTGAATTTCCGGGTCTCCCCGGAGGAGCTGGCGCTGATCGAGCAGAAAATGTCCCAACTTGGGACCAATAATCGGGAAGCCTATCTGCGGAAGATGGCCCTGGACGGTTATGTGGTGCAGCTGGACTTGCCGGAGCTGAAGGAATTGGTGTCCCTGCTGCGCCGGAGCAGCAACAATCTGAACCAGCTTACCCGCCGAGTACATGAGACCGGGCGTGTCTACGACGCTGACCTGGAGGATATAGCCCAGCGCCAGGAGCAGCTATGGGAGGGCGTGAAGGAAATCCTGACCCAGCTCGCCAATCTTTCGTGACAGGGGTATATATCCCATCTGCGGAGGGAGGAACGGCGTTCTTTTCGCCGCACTTCCCTCCGCTTTTTCTTTTTGCCCGTATCCTTGCCATTTGACAAAAATGGCTGCATAATGAGTTTAGAATAAAGCTGGAGGTGATGATTCTGTGGGAATCGCATTTGGTCTGTTAAAGCTGATTTTGAAGATCGTGGTCGCTCCGGTGGTACTGCTTCTCACTTTGGCCATCTGGATTTGTGTGGGTCTGGTTTATGTATCCGGTCTGGTGTTGGGACTTCTCAGTACGGTGGTCGCCCTGCTGGGCGTGGCCGTCCTGGTGACATACTCCCCGCAGAACGGCCTCATTCTGCTGGCGATTGCGTTTCTTATCAGTCCTTTTGGACTTCCCAAGCTGGCCTTTTGGCTGCTCGGGAAAGTGCATGATTTGAAATACGCAATACAGGATTTGGTCTATGGTTAAGGAGTAGTTCAGTGGGAAAAAGCAATAAGGTGTGCCCTGTATGTGGCCGAAAAATGAAATGTCAATTTCACGGATTGCAGCATTGTAAATGCGGAATGAGTTGGAAAAAGGATGTTGGATTTTTTGAGCGCACCAGCGATATGGTTTTTACGCTGGAACGAGTAAAGAATGAAAAAAAGGTTAAGCAGCGCCCCGCAATTCGATCAAAACAGGAAAAGCCAAAATAACAACCATAAGACCTCCGGCGAAGCTCGTCGGAGGTCTTATGGTTCCAGATTATCTTCCTTGAAAAGCGGTGAAGCGAAAAAGGTGTCTATTCCAATTTCCAGCCCCTGGCACATCTCATGGATGATCCGCAGCTTTACGGAATCGTAAGAACAGTTGATGATATTGCCTATGGTGGACTTGGGAACGCCGCTTTTCATATACAGCTGATATTGCGTCATCTTACGCTCTTCCAGCAATTCTGAAAGGCGTCTGCTGACCGCCTGATTTAGCTTCAATCGCACTCACCGTCCCTGTCCCTGTACTAAAAGTATTATATGGGCAGGCGTGTGAAAATTAGTCCCTGCAACTGTACTAATGGCGATATTTGCGCTATGATGGAAGCAGGGGTGTTTTTATGACCGTGACCTTTTGCGGCCATGCACAGATCTCGCAGTGTGAGGATGTGAAGTGTTGGCTGTACTCTGTAACGCAGAACTTGATCGAGCAAGGCGCGACTACCTTTTACCTGGGCGGCTATGGAGCCTTTGACAGCTTGGCGGCATCTGTTCTGCAAGAGCAGAAAAAGCGGTATCCGCAGATCGAGCTGATTCTTGTCTTGGCCTATCTCAACACCGGGAGAGACACTTCTGGTTACGACAGCACCGTGTACCCGCCGCTGGAAACTGTGCCGCGCCGTTTTGCGATTTCTCATAGGAATCGCTGGATGGTGGAGTCCGCTGATGTGGTAGTAGCGTATGTTCTCCATGATTGGGGTGGAGCTGCCACAACGCTGCGGTGCGCCAAACAGAAAAAAAACAGATTATTTCATACCGTGACGAGATGGGCAGCTGAGGCTGCCCATTTTTTGAAGGGAGGGAAACTTCATGGCAACCACACGCATCATGCCGCTGCACATCGGCAAGGGCCGGACCGAGAGCCGTGCCATCAGCGCAATTATCGACTATGTGGCCAACCCGCAAAAGACAGATCACGGCAGGCTCATCACTGGTTATGAGTGTGACAGCCGTGTGGCTGACGCTGAGTTCATGCTGGCCAAGCGCCAGTATATTGCCGCCACCGGACGGGTCCGGGGCACGGACGATGTGATCGCCTACCATGTCCGCCAGTCCTTCTGCCCTGGGGAGATCACCCCGGAGGAAGCCAACCGGCTGGGCGTGGAGTTTGCCAAGCGGTTCACCAAGGGCAAACACGCCTTCATCGTCTGCACCCACATCGACAAGGCCCATGTCCATAATGTACGCCCGGATAGGGCAATGAGAAAAGCAGTAGAAGGTACTGCCCCGTAAGATAACACGGGAAACAACCGGCCTAACCGAAAGGCGAAAGCTGACACGGGAA
>NZ_JACJLC010000130.1 GCF_016901955.1 Pseudoflavonifractor phocaeensis | reverse complement strand
GTGTGCTTCCTCCCCAATCTAATTTTATAAGAAAGGCGACCGTTTGTCTGCTCTCTTTCATCCCTATTTGTGCCGAGAGCGAAGCGGTCGGCATGGTGATTATGATGGAGATTGGTGTGAAATACTGCGGAGGATGCAATCCAAACTATCAACGCCGTTCCATTATAACTCGTGCCCAAAGTGAATTTCCCCATGCCCACTTTTCCAATTACGATGCTGCCGTATCCTATGATTTGGTGGTGGTTATCTGCGGATGCATGGAGGAATGTTTTACCTTCTCCTGTACCAACAGCGCCCATGACCCGGTATGGGTCCGTTCCCTTCAGGAATATGACCGTCTCCATGACGCTTTACGCGCCATGGAGACGGTTACTATCCCAAGCGATTAGGTGTTAAGCAAGATGTAAGGGAGGTGCCTTATTCCCTTCCAAATGCCCCTGAGCCAATATAGGTATCAGCAGTGAACTCCTGTGGGGCAGATCAAAAACTTCCTTCGGTGACGGCTGCCGCGGTGTGGTTGAAGGCGCCGGTGCCGAGATGGTATACTAAAATTTAACCCTCGCATCCATTCAGAAAAAGTCGTAGTTACTGATCAGTAACCTCAAAAGCAGCTTTGACGCGGCAAGAATCTTTTGTGACACTTATAGATAGAAGCGAATCCTTATGTCACGCATACATAAAAAAATATGATTTCAGGCAAAGGATGTGACCAACATGAACCAAGCAAACAGACGGTTGGACGATAAAGGAAACTTTCTGATGCGCTTTGGCGATAAGCTGGCGAACTTATCCATGAAGTATATGCCGGAGCCTTCCACATTTGCTGTTATCTTTACCATCATTGCATTTCTTGGCGGCTTGCTCCTGGCCAAGAAAAGTCCATTGGACATGGTCAATTACTGGTACAAGGGGTTCTGGAGCCTGCTGGCGTTTAGTATGCAGATCTCTCTGGGCGTCATTACCGGCTCGGCCATCGCCAATGCGCCAGGGGTAAAGAAGTGGATCCGGAAGATCTGCGATGTTCCCAAGAATGGCCCTCAAGGGGCTCTTGTGGCAGCTCTTTTCGGTATCCTAGGTCATTATATCCATTGGGGATTGGGTATTGTAGTTGGAGCCGTTGCATCTCTGGAAATCGCCCGCGCACTAAGACGTAAAGGCGTTAAATTCGACTACCCGCTGATTGTTGCAGCCGGTTTCACGGGAGAAATGTGCTGGCATGGCGGTCTGTCTGCCTCTATCGGCCTTACCATCGCGCAGCCTGGACATTTCCTGGAGTCCGAGATGGGCGTTATCCCGTTTACCGAGTACCTGATCAATCCCATGAATATCACGTTGCTCATCGCATTTGCCATTGTTCCTCCCCTGATCTGCTATTTTCTGCATCCGAAGCCGGAAAAGTGTGCTGAATTGCGTCCCGAGACCATTGCAGTTCTGGATGCCCCCGATCTGCACACAACAAAGGTTGACCTGAGCGGCGCCACCATTGGCGAACGCATCAGCCACAGCCGCATTTTGGGCTATCTGTTGGCCCTGCTTGGCTTTGTCTATATCATCTATAACTTTGCCACAAAAGGGTTCAACCTGGATATGGACTTGGTCAATGCAATTTTCCTGTTCGTAGGTATCGCTCTCTACGGCGACCTGACTCAGTATGTGGCGGCGGTTAAAAACTCCATCGGCGGCATTACCGGTATCGTCTTCCAGTTCCCCCTGTACGGCGGCGTGCTGGGCATGGTACAGTATTCTGGTCTGGTTGACATTGTGGCCGGCGGCCTGGCCTCCATCAGCACTCCCTTTACTTTCCCGCTGATCACCTTCCTGACCGCGGCGTTTATCAACATGTTTGTCCCCTCCGGCGGTGGTCAATGGGCGGTTCAGGGACCTATTGCCATTGCTTCGGCAAATGCCATTGGGGCAGATGTGCTGAAGACCTCCCTTTGCGTGGCCTACGGCAACACCTGGACCAACCTGGCCCAGCCCTTCTGGGCAATTGCCACACTGGGTATCTGCGGTCTGAAGGCAAAAGATATCATGGGATATACCATTGCAATTATGTTGCTGAGCGGACCCATTTTCATGCTGGGCGTTACGTTCTTACCAGTGTAGAATAGAA
The DNA here is from genome assembly GCF_016901955.1 of Pseudoflavonifractor phocaeensis. Taxonomy (GTDB): domain Bacteria; phylum Bacillota; class Clostridia; order Oscillospirales; family Oscillospiraceae; genus Flavonifractor; species Flavonifractor phocaeensis_A. The sequence goes on along the minus strand of NZ_JACJLC010000130.1, from coordinate 3,158 downwards.
ACGCTGGTACAGTATATCCTTTTTGCAGCATCTAAGAAAGGTGGGTAAGTTCCATATGAAAAACCTTTTTGATTTGACTGGTAAAGTAGCCATTGTTGTAGGCGGCAGCCGTGGGCTGGGCCGGGGCATGGCGGTCGGGCTGGCAAACGCCGGCGCCACAGTTATCATTGCCAGCCGAGGATTTGAAGCCCTGCAGACAGCCGCGGAAGAAATAAGCAAGGAGACCGGCGGGCTGTGTGTTCCCATGCAACTGGATGTAACCTCCCTTCCTGCGATCCAGGATTTTGTAACCCGGGTCGATGAGAAATTCGGCCGCATTGACATTCTGATTAACAGTGCCGGCATTAATATCCGCAAGTCTGCCCTGGATTTTGAGGAAGAGGACTGGGACCGCGTGACGGACACCCAGCTGAAGTACGTCTTCTTTATGGATCAGACGGTGGGCAACTACATGGTGGAGCACGGTATCAAGGGACGTATCATTAACATTGGCTCCCTGTCCAGCATGATCGGCCTGAAAAACATGGTGGCCTACTGCGCCTCCAAGGGTGGTATTGTGCAGCTGACCAAGGCCCTTGCCAACGAATGGGCTCAGTATGGTATCTGCGTCAACGCAATTGGACCTGGTTATTACTTTACCGAGATGACAAAGCCCCTGCTGTCCGACCCGGAGGTCATGCGTAAGTATCAGGAAAAGATCCCCATGGGACGTCTGGGTTTGCCCGAGGATTTGGCTTCTACCGCCGTGTATTTGGCCTGCGATGCCTCCGGCTATGTAACCGGACAGATTATCTATGTGGATGGCGGCTGGTTAATTAACTAGATCCACACAACATATTAAGCAGCCCTGGCAGATAAATTTCTATTTATCCGCCAGGGCTGCTCCAACAAAAAGGAAAAGGAGAACTCCTAATGAACCTTACTTACCGGCCCCGCCGCCTGCGGGGCAATGACGCGGTGCGCCACCTGTGCCGGGAGACACGCATGTCCCCCGACAGCCTGATCTACCCCATCTTTGTGGATGAGACCCTCCAGGGGGTCCGGCCCATCGAGGCCCTGCCCGGCCAGAACCACTACGGCCTGGACAGCGTGTGCCAGGCGGTGGAGGAGTGCTTGGCCAACGGGGTAACTCACTGTATTCTTTTCGGCCTGCCCGCCCACAAGGACGCCATCGGCTCCTCGGCCTGGGACGAGCACGGCGTGGTCCAGGAGGCCATCCGGACTATCAAGGCCAAGTATCCCGACTTCTATGTCATTACCGACGTGTGCATGTGCGAGTACACCGACCACGGCCACTGCGGCATCCTCTGCGGCCATGAGGTGGACAACGACCAGACCCTGGAGGTGCTGGCCAAGACCGCCCTGTCCCACGTCCAGGCCGGGGCCGACATGGTGGCCCCCTCCGACATGATGGACGGCCGGGTGGCCGCCATCCGGGCCATCCTGGACGAGCACGGCTACACCGCCACTCCCATCATGGCCTACTCCGCCAAGTATGCCTCCGCCTTCTACGGTCCCTTCCGGGCGGCGGCGGGCTCCGCTCCCTCCTTCGGGGACCGGAAGGGCTACCAGATGGACCCCCACAACCGGAAGGAGGCCCTGAAGGAGTGCGCCCTGGACATTGAGGAGGGTGCCGACATCATCATGGTCAAGCCCGCCCTCAGCTACCTGGACGTGATCCGGGAGTGCTCCGATGCTTATGACCTGCCCATGTGCGCCTACCAGGTGTCCGGCGAGTACGCCATGATCAAGACCGCCGCCGCCGCAGGCCTCATTGACGAGTACCGCATCATGTGCGAGTCCGCTCTGTCCGTCTTCCGGGCGGGGGCCAATATGCTCATTACCTACTATGCCAAGGAACTGGCTCAGGCCATCCGCTCTGGCTACATTGGGTAATTCTAAGAAACCATGTGATTCAGATTTACGCATTCCCATAATACTTAGATCCCCTTCACTCATTGTCCTGAAATCTTGGCGTTTTGCCGCAGATCTTGAGAGGCTGAGATTTCAGGCAATTTTTTGTATATGAAGTAGCATCTTGACTCCAGGGGTCATGCGGGAGGAAAGCGCGCAGCGGCAGCGTATCAGCCACAAACTGAAACTCTGTCCGAAGCAGTATTTGACCGTCACCGAGGGTGCGCTTGACGGGGCGCTGAAAACTAAAGAATCAGCAGATGAAACGGAAGGTGTGTGAAAGCATCCTCTGTTTTCCTTTTTCCAGGGCGGCTCTGCCGCCCTTTTCTTTTGAAAAATCCGGAATTTTGTGGGCAGATGAAGATGTTTCCGGCATTGTATTTACAGGGGAAGGAGCATAGAGCAAGCACAGCAAGTGAGTACCCACTTGCGATTTTTGGCTTTAGGGAACCCTCCCCCTAAACTCAAAAAATGCTTGTTGGGAACATCCCAAACCCTGATACGAAAAGAGGCGAGATACCACGATGGCAAACCGAAAACGGAATATCCAGGTGAAGTTCTATGTGACCGCTGAGGAAAAGGAACTGATAGAGCGGAAGATGGCCCAGCTCCAGACAAAGCGGATTGGCGCCTACCTGCGGAAGATGGCGATTGACGGATATATCATCTATGTGGACACCAGAGACATCAAGGAAATGAATAAGCTCTTGTCCGCCATTGGTCGGAACATCAATCAGATTGCCAAGCGGGTCAACGCCGGAGGCCCTACCTATCAGGCCGACATGGAGGAAATCCGGGAAAGGATGGATCAGATATGGCAGTTACAAAGACGCATCCTATTAAGTCAACGCTGAAAGCGGCGATTGACTATATCTGCAATCCCGATAAGACAGACGAGAAGCTGCTGGTGTCCTCTTTCGGCTGTGCCGCCGAAACTGCCGACATCGAGTTTAGCTGGACACGCCGTTATGCCATCGACAAGGGCACGCACCTAGGCCGCCACCTGATCCAAGCCTTTGAGCCTGGGGAGGTTTCCGCCGAGGAAGCCCATGAGATTGGGATGCAGCTGGCAAAAGAAATATTGGGTGGCAAGTACGAGTTTGTACTTACCACCCATATTGATAAGGGGCATATTCATAATGTACGCCCGGATAGGGCAATGAGAAAAGCAGTAGAAGGTACTGCCCCGTAAGATAACACGGGAAACAACCGGCCTAACCGAAAGGCGAAAGCTGACACGGGAA
>NZ_JACJLC010000129.1 GCF_016901955.1 Pseudoflavonifractor phocaeensis | reverse complement strand
TGACAGCTTCTTCTCTTTTGCCTTTTGCCCTGAAAACTTCGATGTTGGCAGGGCCGGTTTCGTGCACCCTTTTTCATCTGTCCTGAACCGTTACCTGCTTTCACACTATTTTCCTGGAAACGAATCATTTTGGCATAATCCTCTGAAGATACATATGGACGGATATATTCAATTTCAAGAATTTTAATAAAATTACGATATATTTTACGCTCTCTTTTGTCATTTAAATTAAGAATTCTTTTCAATTCTCCTGCAAGTTCTTTGTACCTGGTTTCGTTAGTAATATTTTTTTCAAATGCTTTAAGTTTCTTTTGTCCTTCAGGCGTCAATGCGAGCTGATATTTCCTTCTTGCTAGAGCCAATGCAGGAATCGAAATCACTTCATCCGGGGAGACATACTGAAAATCTTCTCCTAATTTTTTGATTACAATTAGGGCGATTAAGAATTCATCCAACTTTTCAGATTCAAAGGCTTTCCGTTTTGCTAAGTACAGGATATCATTATTACTATTGCCATCGCTGCTTCTACCAGGTGGATATAAGGTGTGGCTATCAATGTGTTTCTCCGCCTTTGAAAAAGCATCCTCTATTTCTGCCCGTCTTCTAAATTTCATAAGATTCCATAAAAATTCATACATTAAAGTAGTACGCACAGTTGTATTTGCAAAGCTTAGTGAGCCCGAAGTAGCACATAATTCATAAGTAATATGCTCCATTAACCAACATTCTAATTTTGTGCTTATGTATGATGGATGTTCCTTAATTGTCCTTTGATCCGTGTTGGACAATTTCTCAATATTTTTTAGTAGCTGCGGGTAAATTATCCCTCGTGTTGATGCCCGGGTATCATTTTTACGTCCATCAAAACATTCCGTCGCTACCAATGTCAACAGTAACTCATTATAGGACGGGTCAAATCTGTACGCTCCCCTTGGCCCGGATTTTAAGTCGTTTACAGATAAAAGCCCACCACTATTTTCGCATATTGCTTGGATACGCTTTTTAATCGTTTTTTCTTCTACTAACAGCCCCTGATATTCGTGCACAAGTGGAATGTAATCCGCAGGTGTCATAATATCTTTGCCAAGCTTTGCCCGGGCACCTTCTAATGAAATCTTTTCTTTTTCCTCTTTTCTACTATAATCCGCATGACGTCCCATATAATCATCCCCTTTACGCAAAACTATAACACAAATAAGAGTGTAGATAAATATCAGTTCCGATGATTTCGTCTGCAAAGCAAGGTATTCATGCTGATCAACATATCTTACTGTACAATAAAAGGGCCCTGTCGCAGAATGGAAAAAATCTGCGGCAGGTTTTCTTTGCTCGGAAAAGTGCAAACCGGTCTAAATGTTTATAAAATATTGCATCACTCAGCCAAAATGTATACAGCAAACCAGGCCCAGTGTTAGGGTTGGGAGAAATTAACCATTTTGGTTGATTTCACCGGACCCGAACAGAATATAGCAATGAGCGAGGTTTGGAAACCCTTTTGGGCTCCAAACCTCGCTCATTTTATCGGCTTATTATACAACGGGCTCTTCTGTTTGCGGGGGAGGGATTCGAACCCTCGGCCTTTAGGTTATGAGGGTCATTTTAGCAATATAGATTCCCAAATTCATTCATATTAGGTGAATCTGAGAACCTATTATTGCGTTTCCTGGTAGATTTGTTCAGGAGTTTCCCAGACTTATGAGTTGTGAGGTGCTTGGGCGCTTTCTTTTTTGACATCTGTGTTAGAAAAAATGTTAGAAATCTTTTCCCTGAAAGAGTATTGTACCATCTGATAAAATGACTCAGATCTCTTTTGTACCAAGATGTATGAGGCTGATTGTATTGTAGGCCTATTATTGTTATTGGTATGACACCCAGTATATCAATTAAAGTCTTACAATTTTATTTAGGCTTATATTTGAGTGCTTAGTAAGGCTCACTGGCCCCGTATCCGGGGTCAGAAGACAGGTTATTATCGGCGGGAGTGGCGTTTATACCGATGACTCTGCCACCACCTGCCGTGATATAAATGAGAAAATCATCCGTCAGACTGTCTGCGATAGGGATACTCATGCTCATATCCTCGCCGTACACAATAAAATCACCATAATAGTTTAGAGGGTCATTGGGATCCATGTAAACATAAGACTCTGGGCCATAGAAATAATCAGTACAACGCATATCGGCTATGACACCGTACATGCGAACCCATTCGCCAATGTGTTCATTGACAAAGTTCCAGTTTGAATCATAGGAATTATAATTGAGGTTGATTGCCGGCACTGCATCAGCGGGCGGTATTGTATTGGGATCTGTATAGCCAGAAGTATCCTGAACATCGTCTGTTACTTGTTCGGAGGGCTCTTTTGCATGCTCAAGAATGTAGATCGTTGCATCATCAAAATAGCGTATTCCGTCATCTGATACATAGAAGTCGCCGTAAATATATAGTTTATCTCCGATTGAGAAGTCCAAAATGGAGGATTTATCGAAAGGAAGATATACAAACAGCGTTGTTGTGACACCTCTGGTATCAGTTGCACTTACACCAACCTCAATAGTTGTATCGAGAACATCTGTGACGGAAGCATTGATACCGATCTTCTGTCCACTATAATTTGCATAGTTGTCCACAAAATCCGAGGAGGCTACCGTATCCAAAGAATTGTCTTCGCTTGAACTATAAGATCCTGCGTTGTCAGAGGGAAAAGCAGACTGAGTAGGAGATACCAATGGAGTGTCAGAATCAGATGGTATTGACATGGTTTCCTGTGGAGCGTTTCCCAAATATTTTCCAACCTGGACGACAAGGAAAGCGATAGCTATGAAAGCGAACACTGCGATTACTGGTATCAGCCACCTGAATGGTTTTTTAGGCGGCTGCTGTACGGGCTGCGACACCGTTTTCATTGATAAAACTTTCTGAAAACACGCCTCGCTTTTTTCTTTGCTGTCCTTATATTCCAGAAGCGCATCAAAACGAGACTCCGCTTCCTCGTACTCTTCCATCGTTCGTGCAGCGGACATCAAGGTGCAGGCACTCTGGTAGTTCTGTTCCCGTTGCTGGGCAGCTTGCTGGCTCAGTGCTGCAACCTCTTCTTCTGCCCGAGTCAGGTGTGCAGGATATTCTGTCCTGATCCGCTGTATGGCCTGCTCATCTTCCTGCTCAGACAAGGAGATCCGACACTCCAGTTCAGAGAACAGCTTTTGTTTTCCCTCTTCCAGCTGCTGTTTTAAATCACCTTTTGCAAACCGATACGCCCGCTTGAGAGACATGTCAGTCTCAAACAAATGGCATATTTCCTGATAGTCCTCTTTTCTGGAAGCGACTGAGGATGAATACGTCAGATCGTACTGGAACTGATCCCGGATCGTCTGTTTGTACAGATAACCATAAACTGCATAAGTCTCTGCGGCCTGTTCAATTCGTTGCTTATCTTCCTCGCAGGCATGGAAGGTTTCAGTTCTGGGAACGTTGGTTTTTTCCAAAAGCTTTGTAATAAACGAGTTAAAATCGGGACATTGCTGCTCTGCCAAAACCTTCCCCAGATATGCTTCCGCGCATTCAATATCAAGGGTGAGGACATAATCAAAAATGCGATTGGCAGTTTCCCACGCTTGCTCTTCAAGACGGAAGGCGCCCCGTTTTAGCAGCTGAGCAATATCATTTCCCTCAATAGGTGGTTCCGGACTGCTTGTTGTGGTTTGGGTTGGGATATCTGGCCGCGGTGTGCCGCAGCTATCGCAAAACATAGCATCTTCAGCCAGCTTTTTCCCGCACTTTGGACAAAACATGCTATCCTCTCCTCTTTACAATAATTTCTGCCAAGATAAGCAAGAGCTTGAAATAGATGCTCATGAGGCCATACCCGCAAAGTGTTCCAGTGACAAACCGGCGCAGGTTGGTTGATTTTTTGAGCTGTGTATACTGCAACAGCCAATCTAAAAACATAATTGTACAGAAAGTGCCCGCAAGGGTCCAAGGAAGCTGAAAGAAGGGTGTCAAAAGAACTGTAAGGACATATCCTGCACAGATACCCGTGCACCTTGCGCAGAGCGGAAACTGACAGCCATGGATATGGAAACTTCGGTCCGGGAGTTGGTGACAGCCGGCAAGATGCCCGAGTCTCATTAGAATCTGATAGATCATGGTATTAGTTCGACAGAAGGAGCCAAAAGACGATAATCCCTGCCGCAATCCCGAGATTGATTATCAGCCATTTTTTCTTCCAGCGTTCCAGTTCTCCGTAAAGCATCAGATCTTCCAGCTTGTAGCCGGTTTGATTGTTTTTCAAGGCGATCCAGCATATTACTGTACATGCGATCACCACTGCCGCTATCAGAAAGATTGTGAAAGACATGAATCCAGGGGGGATCAAAAAAACGGAAACTTGTGTAAGTATTGTGCATAGAAACATCAATGAGCGCAGACTGTTCTCCGCATCCTGGCGGTTAATAAATTCTGCGCCGCAGTTCATGCATACCCATTTTGTCTGTGTCGTAGAGGTTGTACTTGCACTTTTTCCGCATAGTCCAAGCAGGAGCCCCAAAGGCCCCAGCAGAATCCCGCCGCAAGCACCCGCGCAGCAGCTATAGCCTCCAGCTTTGGTGTGAGTAGTCGTATGGGCCATAGGTTGACTGTTTCTGGCCCCACATCTCGGGCAAGGAAGGCCGGTTGGTTCCTTTTTCGCCTCCCGACTCTCTTGAACAGGCGTGGTATCCGTTGATGGTAAGGGATATGTATCATTGGCCATATTTTGACGCGGTTTGCAGGCGTTTCCGCAGTAGCGGCAGAACTTTGCGTCGTCTGGAATTTCTTTGCCACAGTGTGGGCAGAACATAGAGCTCCCTCCTCTGCATGATTCCTTATTATAACTGTATTTTGAAGTATTTTCAACTTTATTATATCGGCTTTTATAATCTAACGAAAATCCGTACTCCTGGATAAAATAAAGATAATAGTTCCAGGAGGTATCTCATGCAGGAATTTGATGTTGTGGCCCGGATTCAGGAACTCTGTCAGGCCCGCTCATGGACCTATTACCGTCTGGCCAAGGAGTCTGGAATCCCTTACTCTACCCTGAGCACCATGCTCCACAAGACCAATGTACCCTCGGTACCCTCCCTGATGAAAATATGCAATGGGTTCGGTATCACTCTGGCTCAGTTCTTTTCGGACCAAGACGAGGCAGCAAAGCTTACCACAGATCAAAAACAATGCCTCGTCATTTGGGACAGGCTGGACAGCACCAGCAAGGAGTTGGCATTGGTATATATGCAGGGGCTGGCAGATCGTCAGGAATATAAACCGAGCAAAAAGTAATTCCCTGGACAACGCATGTCCAGGGAATTTTTGTATAAAGAAAACCACTCGCTAGGCGAGTGGTTCAAAAAAGCCTATGGCGATGAAAATGATAAAAAAACTCCCTTTGCTATAATAGAAGTGCGGTCTGCCAACT
>NZ_JACJLC010000128.1 GCF_016901955.1 Pseudoflavonifractor phocaeensis | reverse complement strand
GTGGTATTCTATCTGAGCGCCTTACGGAAGGCACTGAAAACGGAACCAAAACTGGAAGAGACCGGGGGGAACCTGGACGGCCTTCCGGAAGAACTTCTGAAAAAGTGCTTGACATACCGGACAGTGCGTGGTAAAATAAACGAGTTCGAGCTGAAGGGCGAGAGCGAGTTTAAAAAGGACTGAGATCAAGGTTTGGGAGCCCAAAAGCTCCGAAAAAACTTGAAAAAAGTTCTTGACAAACCAAACCGGAAGTGCTAAAATAAATAGCACGTCAGCCCGCCGGGCTGACCGGAGCGTGTACCTTGTAAATTAAACAACGTGAGAGAAACACGAAGCACCAGAAAGGACGAGAAGTCCTTCTGAAGCAAGCAAAAGCTTGATGAAGAAGGCTCTTGACAAATTTCTTTGAAGCTAAGAATTAGGCTTCAATAAAGTGATTTGAGGAACTTCGGTTCTTTAGATACCATTTTATTGAGAGTTTGATCCTGGCTCAGGATGAACGCTGGCGGCGTGCTTAACACATGCAAGTCGAACGGAGTGCTCTTGACGGAGTTTTCGGACAACTGATAGAGTTACTTAGTGGCGGACGGGTGAGTAACGCGTGAGGAACCTGCCTCGGAGTGGGGAATAACAGCCCGAAAGGGTTGCTAATACCGCATGATGCAGCTGGGTCGCATGACTCTGGCTGCCAAAGATTTATCGCTCTGAGATGGCCTCGCGTCTGATTAGCTAGTTGGCGGGGTAACGGCCCACCAAGGCGACGATCAGTAGCCGGACTGAGAGGTTGACCGGCCACATTGGGACTGAGACACGGCCCAGACTCCTACGGGAGGCAGCAGTGGGGAATATTGGGCAATGGGCGCAAGCCTGACCCAGCAACGCCGCGTGAAGGATGAAGGCTTTCGGGTTGTAAACTTCTTTTATCAGGGACGAAGAAAATGACGGTACCTGATGAATAAGCCACGGCTAACTACGTGCCAGCAGCCGCGGTAATACGTAGGTGGCGAGCGTTATCCGGATTTACTGGGTGTAAAGGGCGTGTAGGCGGGATTGCAAGTCAGACGTGAAAACTATGGGCTCAACCCATAGCCTGCGTTTGAAACTGTAGTTCTTGAGTGCTGGAGAGGCAATCGGAATTCCGTGTGTAGCGGTGAAATGCATAGATATACGGAGGAACACCAGTGGCGAAGGCGGATTGCTGGACAGTAACTGACGCTGAGGCGCGAAAGCGTGGGGAGCAAACAGGATTAGATACCCTGGTAGTCCACGCCGTAAACGATGGATACTAGGTGTGGGGGGTCTGACCCCCTCCGTGCCGCAGTTAACACAATAAGTATCCCACCTGGGGAGTACGATCGCAAGGTTGAAACTCAAAGGAATTGACGGGGGCCCGCACAAGCGGTGGAGTATGTGGTTTAATTCGAAGCAACGCGAAGAACCTTACCAGGGCTTGACATCCCGGTGACCGGCCTAGAGATAGGCTTTCCCTTCGGGGCACCGGTGACAGGTGGTGCATGGTTGTCGTCAGCTCGTGTCGTGAGATGTTGGGTTAAGTCCCGCAACGAGCGCAACCCTTATTGTTAGTTGCTACGCAAGAGCACTCTAGCGAGACTGCCGTTGACAAAACGGAGGAAGGTGGGGACGACGTCAAATCATCATGCCCCTTATGTCCTGGGCCACACACGTACTACAATGGTGGTCAACAGAGGGAGGCAAACCCGCGAGGGGGAGCAAATCCCTAAAAGCCATCCCAGTTCGGATTGCAGGCTGCAACCCGCCTGTATGAAGTTGGAATCGCTAGTAATCGCGGATCAGCATGCCGCGGTGAATACGTTCCCGGGCCTTGTACACACCGCCCGTCACACCATGAGAGTCGGGAACACCCGAAGTCCGTAGCCTAACAGCAATGGGGGCGCGGCCGAAGGTGGGTTCGATAATTGGGGTGAAGTCGTAACAAGGTAGCCGTATCGGAAGGTGCGGCTGGATCACCTCCTTTCTAAGGAGAGTTCTGTAGGGGCGATTATCAATCGCCCGCACAACTACAGTAACGTCCTAAGGTCAGCTTTCTGGAGCGGGTGGAGCTTTCACGTTGTTTAATTTAGAGGGTACACGCGTTGATGGGGGTATAGCTCAGCTGGGAGAGCACCTGCTTTGCAAGCAGGGGGTCATCGGTTCGAGCCCGATTATCTCCACCAGAGTGGAGCGAGACGGGCCCATAGCTCAGCTGGCTAGAGCGCACGACTGATAATCGTGAGGTCGGTGGTTCGAGTCCACTTGGGCCCACCACTTACTTTTTCATGAAAGAAAAAGTAAGCAAAAAGAAGTTCCATAGAAGAGTCAATATTGGATCGAAGTATCTGAGGCTCAGGTATTTCGATCTGGTCTTGAAAGAGACTGGAAGTTGGCACCTTGAAAACTGAACAATGCAGATGGAAAGTACAAGAGCAAGCAACAGAGGACAAACAGCAATGTTGTGGAACTTAAAGATAGAATGGCGAAAGCCGTTCTAGATGGGTAAAAACAATGGAGCGCAAATCTTCTGTGAGGCCTGCATAATTCATGAGAACCATAGATCCGAGCAAAGCCCAATGAAATGGGTTTGCGAGGAGGAGGAGGGGCAGCGAAGTGAGTGAGCTTTCGTGTTCACACGGAAGCGAATGATACGGAGCTTGCCCCGACGAAGGTCAAGCTAATAAGAGCGCAAGGGGAATGCCTTGGCATCAGGAGCCGAAGAAGGACGTGACAAGCTGCGATAAGCTGCGGTGAGCTGCACATAAGCCTTGACCCGCAGATTTCCGAATGGGGAAACCCGGCAGAGCAATACTCTGTCAGCCTGCGTTGAATCAAATAGGCGTAGGTGGGGAACCGCCTGAACTGAAACATCTAAGTAGGGCGAGGAAGAGAAATCAACAGAGATTCCGCTAGTAGTGGCGAGCGAACGCGGAAGAGGGCAAACCGAAGGATTTATCCTTCGGGGTTGTGGACCGACACAACGGCAGGATAGGTTAGCCGAACGGTATGGGAAGGCCGGCCATAGCGGGTGAGAGCCCCGTAGGCGAAAACCGAGTTCTGTTAGTCGAGTTCCAGAGTACCGCCGGACACGTGAAACCCGGTGGGAAGCTGGGGGGACCACCCTCCAACCCTAAATACTACCTGATGACCGATAGAGGAGCAGTACCGTGAGGGAAAGGTGAAAAGGACCCCGGGAGGGGAGTGAAAGAGAACCTGAAACCTTGTGCTTACAAGCACTCAAAGCACGTTAATGTGTGATGAGGTACCTTTTGTAGAATGGTCCGGCGAGTTATTGTTACTGGCAAGCTTAAGGTATTCAGTACCGGAGGCGAAGCGAGAGCGAGTCTGAATAGGGCGTATAAAGTCAGTGGCAATAGACCCGAAACCGGGTGACCTATCCATGGGCAGGTTGAAGTGGGGGTAAAACCCCATGGAGGACCGAACACACGCCCGTTGCAATGGTCGGTGATGACCTGTGGATAGCGGTGAAATTCCAATCGAACTCGGAGATAGCTGGTTCTCCCCGAAATAGCTTTAGGGCTAGCGTTATCTTAGATTACCGGAGGTAAAGCACTGAATGGGCTAGGGGCCGATAAGGTTACTGAACCCTATCAAACTCTGAATGCCGGATAATTGATGGATAGCAGTCAGTCTACGTGAGATAAGTCTCGTGGACAAAAGGGAAACAGCCCAGACCCACAGCTAAGGTCCCAAAGATACGCTAAGTGGAAAACGATGTGGAGTTGCGAAAACAACCAGGATGTTGGCTTAGAAGCAGCCACTCATTAAAAGAGTGCGTAATAGCTCACTGGTCGAGTGACTCTGCGCGGAAAATATAACGGGGCTAAGCGTAACACCGAAGCTTGGGCTGCACCGTAAGGTGCGGGGTAGGGGAGCGTCGTGTACGGGGTGAAGTCGTAGCGGAAGCAGCGGTGGACTTTACACGAGTGAGAATGCCGGAATGAGTAGCGAGAATTATGTGGGAATCATAATGGCCGAAAATCTAAGGTTTCCTGGGGAAGGTTCGTCCGCCCAGGGTAAGCCGGGAGCTAAGGCGAGGCCGAAAGGCGTAGTCGATGCACATACGGTTGAAATTCCGTAGCCACCGAACCTTAAGTACACTGACACATGGAGATAGCCTGACCCGGGCGTTGGTTGACCCGGGCGTAAGGGACCGAAATCAAGTAGGGAAGTGGGCGATGCTCTGTGGCGAGAAAAGGTGTATGGTATGCTAAGGTGCCCGTACCGCAAACCGACACAGGTAGATGAGGAGAGAATCCTAAGGCCAACGGGAGAAGGGTTGTTAAGGAACTCGGCAAAATGACCCCGTAACTTCGGGATAAGGGGAGCCTCCTACGGGAGGCCGCAGCGAATAGGCCCAAGCGACTGTTTACCAAAAACACAGGTCTCTGCTAAATCGAAAGATGACGTATAGGGGCTGACGCCTGCCCGGTGCTGGAAGGTTAAGAGGAGAGCTTAGCGCAAGCGAAGGTTTGAATTGAAGCCCCAGTAAACGGCGGCCGTAACTATAACGGTCCTAAGGTAGCGAAATTCCTTGTCAGGTAAGTTCTGACCCGCACGAATGGCGTAACGATTTGGGCACTGTCTCAACAGCCCACCCGGCGAAATTGTTGTACTGGTGAAGAAGCCAGTTACCCGCAACTAGACGGAAAGACCCCATGGAGCTTTACTGTAGCTTAATACTGGAAATCGGTAAATCATGTACAGGATAGGTGGGAGGCTTGGAAGCCTGGGCGTCAGCTTAGGTGGAGCCACCCTTGGGATACCACCCTTGATTTGCTGGTTTTCTAACCTGCGGCCGTGAATCCGGTCGGGGGACACTGTTAGGTGGGCAGTTTGACTGGGGCGGTCGCCTCCTAAAAGGTAACGGAGGCGCTCAAAGGTTCGTTCAGCACGGACGGAAACCGTGCAGTGAGTGTAAACGCATAAACGAGCCTAACTGCGAGACCGACGGGTCGAGCAGTAACGAAAGTTGGAGTTAGTGATCCGGCGGTATGCAAGTGGAAGTGCCGTCGCTCAACGGATAAAAGCTACCCTGGGGATAACAGGCTGATCTCCCCCAAGCGTCCACAGCGACGGGGAGGTTTGGCACCTCGATGTCGGCTCGTCACATCCTGGGGCTGAATTCGGTCCCAAGGGTTCGGCTGTTCGCCGATTAAAGTGGCACGCGAGCTGGGTTCAGAACGTCGTGAGACAGTTCGGTCCCTATCTGTTGCGGGCGTAAGAGATTTGAAGGGAGCTGTCCTTAGTACGAGAGGACCGGGATGGACGTACCTCTGGTGCACCAGTTGTTCTGCCAAGGGCATGGCTGGGTAGCTATGTACGGACGAGATAAACGCTGAAGGCATCTAAGCGTGAAACTCTCCCTAAGATGAGATCTCTCATCCTTCATGGAGTAAGGCACGTCGTAGACTATGACGTTGATAGGTCGGAGGTGGAAGTGCGGTAACGCATGTAGCTGACCGATACTAATCAGCCGAGGGCTTGACCTAAACATGATGATTGCAGGCGCTTGCCTGGGCTGGAAATCTGCATTGTTCGGTTTTGAGGGTGCT
>NZ_JACJLC010000127.1 GCF_016901955.1 Pseudoflavonifractor phocaeensis | reverse complement strand
CAAGCGTTTTTGCCTGGGGCAAAAATCTTGCCGCAGGGCGGATTCACTCCGCCCGAGGAAGTAAAATCAAGGGGTCCCCGCAGGGCCGAGGACCTGTGGGGCGACAGGCGGGAGTGAAGGTGGAGGTCGTAATAAAAATTCAAAAAAGACCCTTCTTTCGGGACCAGATACTTAGCCCAGGCTCTGGCCCAGCCGGCAGGCGGCGGTATAGGTGTCCAGACTGGTGCCCAGCAGGTTGACCCCCTTGTCCTGAGCCCGGCGGAGCAGGTCGGCATCGGGTTGTACCCCTTCGGTGAGGATAACGCAGCCCACGTCGGCCATCAGGGCTACAGCTGCCACGTTTTGGTTGGACATAATGGTGAGCCATGCGCAGTCTTGACCAGCCCGGCCCATGACCCAGCTGAGCAGGTCACCCACGTAGCCCCCGGTAACAGGACGCTCCGGATCGGTGAGGTGGAATACAGTAAGTCCCATAGTTTCAATCAGTTGCTGAACAGTCATGCTTGTATCCTCCTTTATGATCGTCACAAAAAAGGGGCCTGTTGCGGTGAACTGCAACAGGCCCCTGGGTCATCTTCTGGAAGTATCGTGCTGCTGGCGGCGGAAAGGCGGCGGCAGATAGTCGTCCGCCTCGTCCTTACCGGCCATGGAGCGCATCCGCTCCCGCACCTTGAAGATACAGTCGTCCACCGTGGCCCGGCCCAGTACCACGTCCTCGGCAAAGGCGTGGCAGGAGGGAGCGCCGCAGGAGCCGCAATGAAGCCCGGGCAGGTTGGACTCCAGCTCCTGGATGCGCAATTGCTTGTTTAGGGCGGCTCCCAGATCCTGATCCAGTACAAAGGTGGGCAGATATTGCAGATCCTTGTCCCGCCGGACAATGTCCCGCTCCTCGCCCTGGAAGGGGAACCGGTTGCGGGAGACGGGCAGGCCCTTCATCAGACCCTTGATCCGCATTTTAGCGGCATATGGATTCTCAACTGTAAAGCAGCCGCCCACGCACCCCTGGGTACAGGCAGACAGCTCCAGGAAATCCGCCTCAGGCAGCCGGCCGTCCTCGATCTCCTCCAGCATACGGATCACATTTGGGACTCCGTCCACCGCTACGCACTGTTCACGCAGGCGGGCGGCGCTTTCTCCGCCGCAGGAAGCCCAGCCCAGACCCATGATCCCAACGGAGGACATGGGCTCAATCTGCTCCAGGTGCTTCATGGGGCTAAGCAGCCGCAGGTAGATATCCCGGATGGCGAAGGCGCCATCCAGCACAGGGGCCTGAAGTCCCTCGGATACCCGGGCGGCGGTGACCTTGGAGGAGCAGGGGACGATAGCAAACACGCCGATGCGTTCCGGAGGCAGGCCGGTCTCCTCCGCCGCTTCCCGCCGGGCCAGAATGGCCGCCAACTCCATAGGCAAAATGGTGCAGGCCACATGGGGCAGCAATTTGGGAAAGCGCATCCGGATGAGTCGGAGCACCGTGGGGCAGGAGGAGGAAATCAGGGGGGTCACCTTGGGCGGGCCAGCACAGATCGCCTGCCGCTCAAAATCGGAGATCATCTCAGCGGCCTTGGCTACCTCAAACACCTTGTGAAAGCCGATCTTCAGCAGGGCATTGAGGATAATGTCGATATTGTCCAGATTATGAAACTGCCCGTAGAGAGCGGGCTCGGGCAGGGCCACGCAGTACTCAAACCGGGTGAGGATATCCAGTTGATCGCCCACGGATTTGATGGCCTTGTGGGGACAGATGCGGATGCACTCACCGCAGTCGATACACCGGTCGGGCAGAATGGTGGCCTTGCGGCCACGGACACGGATGGCTTCGGTGGGACAGCCCTTGATGCAGGAGGTACAGCCGCGGCAGCGTCTGCTGTCCAGTACCACGGAATGCCTCATAGCCATGTGCCTGTCTCACCTCGCTTTGCTGTGGAAACGCTCATTACTGGGGAATCTTGATCTTGACCGTGACCGTGGTACCGGTGCCCACCACGGTATCAATGGTCATCTCGTCGGAGTAACGCTTCATGTTGGGCAGACCCATACCGGCCCCAAAGCCCAGCTCCCGGGCGGTGGAATCGGCGGTGGAGAAGCCCTCCTGCATGGCCTGATCCACATTGGGGATGCCGGGGCCGGAGTCCATCATGCGGATGGTGATCTGGTCGGAATCCACCTCCACCTGAGCCTCGCCGCCGTCGGCGTGGATGACCATGTTGATTTCGCCCTCATACATACAAATGGAGGCCCTCCGGATTACGTCCTGGGGCAGGCCAAGCTTTTTCAGGGTCAGCTTCATTTTGCTGGAGGCTTCGCCGGCTTCGATCAGGTCGCCGCCCTCCACAGGGTAGACAAGTTTAATCGTTTCCATCACAATTTCCTCGCAATCCATTGTAGTAGAGCAGGCCGCAGGCCTCATACATGCGTTTTGGGCTGGTCATGACCACGATGTTCCGTTCCTCCGCCAGCTTGACGATGTTTTCGCCGGGCACCTTTCCCCGGACAAAGATGATGCAGCACATTTCCACCATGTCGGCGGTGCGCACCACCTGGGGATTGACCAGGCCGGTGAGAAGCACCGGCTGGTTTTTCACATAGGCCAGCACGTCGCTCATAAAATCGCTGCCGCAGGCGGACATGACCTCCCGGTCCAGGTGCTCCTCGCCCCACAGAACGGTGGCGTTCAGGATCTCTTTGATCTCGGAAAGCAGCATAAGCTTTCAATCCCTCCCCTGGGAAAACTAAACTCTTAGTTTATTGGCATTGTATCACAAAACCCGCCGGAGTGCAAAGGGTACCTTAAAACATTCACAAAGTTTTTACCACCCGAAGTAAGCTTTTGGGTACTCCGGGCACTTGACAGCACAGGCGGGTGGTGGCTATAATAGACTTTATCAATGTAAAGCGAAGCGAGTCCGCGTGCATTGCAACTACTTTTTCGATTTTGAGGAGGCCATCTATCATGGGTAACGAGCGCGTGTTCAATTTCTCCGCAGGCCCGTCCATGCTCCCCCTGGAAGTGCTGGAGCGTGCTGGAGCCGAGATCACCAACTATCAGGGGTCCGGCATGTCAGTCATGGAGATGAGTCACCGGTCTAAGGTTTTCCAGAAGATTTTTGACGACACCCAGGCCAAGCTGCGCAAGCTGATGAACGTGCCCGAGGGCTATAAGATCCTGTTCCTCCAGGGTGGCGCCTCTTCCCAGTTCTCCATGGCGCCCCTGAACCTCATTGGCAAGACTGGCAAGGCCGACTACGCCGTCACCGGAAACTTCTCCAACATTGCTTATAAGGAGGCTAAGAAGTACGGCACCATCAATCTGGCCGCTTCTTCCGCCGACAAGAACCATACCTACATCCCCACCCAGGAGCAGCTCACCCTGGACCCTGAGGCCAGCTACTTCTATTACTGCGCCAACAACACCATTTACGGCACCGAGTGGCAGTATGTTCCCGAGACCAATGGGGTGCCCATCGTGTGTGATATGTCCTCTGACATTTTGTCCCGTCCGGTGGACGTGAGCAAATATGGTATTATCTTTGCCGGCGCCCAGAAGAACATGGCCCCCGCCGGTCTCACCGTGGTCATCATCAAGGAGGAGCTGGCCGGCCAGGAGCTGCCCTATACCCCCCTGATGATGAACTACAAGACCATGATCGACAAGGATTCCATGTACAACACCCCGCCCTGCTGGTGCATCTACATCCTGGGCCTGGTGCTGGACTGGCTGGAGTCCAAGGGCGGCCTGCCCGGCATGGAGGCCATCAAGCACGGCAAGGCCCAGATGCTGTACGACGTGATCGACAGCTCCAGACTGTTTACCTGTGCCGTGGAGAAAGACTCCCGCTCCGATATGAACGTGGTGTTCCGTACGGGCAGCGACGAGCTGGACGCCAAGTTTGTGAAGGAGAGCATCGAGGCTGGCTTCACCAACCTGAAGGGCCACCGCTCCGTGGGCGGCATGCGTGCGTCCATCTACAATGCCATGCCCACCGAAGGCGTGGAGAAGCTGTGCGACTTTATTAAGGCGTTTGATAAGAATAACTAAAATGTGCGGGCGGCCGCAGGCCGTCCCTGTAAAGTTGGGTAGGGGCCGATGCCCACATCGGCCCGCCCCTGCCCGGTTTTAAGTATGCTGATAAGGAGGCAAACCCCTCATGTTTCGCATTAAGACCCTGAACAAGATTTCCCCTGCCGGCCTGTCCGTGCTGGACCAGACCCGCTTTTCCGTCAGCGATGACGTGGAGAACGAGGATGGTATTCTGGTCCGCTCCGCCGATATGCATGAGTACCAGTTTTCCGACAATCTTCGGGCCATTGCCCGAGCCGGGGCCGGTACCAACAATATCCCCATTGACCGCTGCTCCGAAGCAGGTATCGTAGTGTTCAATACTCCTGGCGCCAATGCCAACGCCGTAAAGGAGCTGGCGGTGTGTGCCCTGCTGATGGCCTCCCGGAAGATTACCGCCGGCGCCGAGTGGGTTCGTACCCAGGCCGGTGCCGGGGCCGATGTGGAGAAGGTGGTAGAAAAGGGAAAGAGCCAGTTCGTGGGTCCCGAGCTATCCGGCAAGATGCTGGGTGTCATCGGCCTGGGCGCTATCGGCGTACAGGTGGCCAACATCGCCACCAAGCTGGGTATGACTGTGTTCGGCTATGACCCCTTCCTCAGCGTGGACGCCGCTCTGTCCCTGTCTCGTCTGGTCCACCGGGCCATGGATCTGGAAACCATCTATAAGAACTGCGACTACATCACCCTCCACGTGCCTCAGACCCCCGAGACCCGGGGTATGATCAACGAGGATGCCATGCACATGATGAAGGGCGGGGTGCGCATCATCAACCTGGCCCGGGGCGGCTTGGTGAACGACGACGATATGCTGGTCGCTCTGGAATCCGGTAAGGTGGCCGCCTACGTCACCGACTTCCCCAACAACAAGATCCTCCAGGGCAAGAACGTGGTGGCCATCCCCCACCTGGGCGCTTCCACCCCCGAGAGTGAGGAAAACTGCGCCGTCATGGCTGCTCAGGAGCTGAAGGATTACCTGGAGAACGGCAACATCAAGAACTCCGTCAACCTGCCCACCCTGGTGCAGGAGTGGAGCGGCGAGTCCCGGCTGTGCATTATCCACAAGAACGTACCCGGCGCCATCGCCAACATTACCGGCCTGCTGTCCAAGGACGGGGTCAACGTGGAGAACATGACCAACAAGTCCAAGAAGGAGTATGCCTACACCGTGGTGGACGTGGGTACCCGGGTGAGCCAGACGGTGGCCGACGAGATCCGGGCCCTGGACGGGGTGTGCCGGGTGCGGCTGCTCAATCATTGAGGATTGACAAATTCCGCCGGACAAGTTAAAATCGACTGTGCAAGGGAGCTTCCGCGAGGAGGCTGAGAGGAGGGGAGAGTCCCTCGACCTGACCTGATTTGGGTAATGCCAACGTAGGGACGCAGCACTACTTCCGTGCGGGATCCCCTCCGTTCGGAGGGGCAGCAATACGTACAGAACCAGCGGCAGGTCCCTTTGGGACCTGCCGCTTTCCTGTTTTGTTTGAAAAAGAAGGAAGGAATAAGGTTGAAACATTGTGATTTAAGTACCATTCCGAAAAAGAGCGCATAAGACCACGCCCCCTAAAAGCGGGCGAAAAATGAAGTTATGCTAAAAGCCTAAGCAGTAGTT
>NZ_JACJLC010000126.1 GCF_016901955.1 Pseudoflavonifractor phocaeensis | reverse complement strand
GGGTGGTGTTCAGGTTTTCATGGCCCAGCACCTCCTGGAGGGTGCGCACGTCCACGCCGTTTTGGAGCATGAGGGTGGCGGCGGTGTGGCGCAGCTTGTGACTGGAGTAGAGGGAGGGGTCCAGCCCCGCCTTCAGCAGCCGCTGCTTTACCATATAATGGACAGCAGCCGTGGTCATTCGGGTGTGGGAGCGGGTAAGGAAGAGGGCGTTCTTGTCCGCCGCCGCCTGGTGGCTCCGCTCTTCCAGCCAGTCGTCCAGGGCGGCCCGGCAGGCCTCGTTGAGGAAGATCATCCGCTCCTTGTTGCCCTTGCCCAGCACCCGCAGCTGCTCCTGGCGCACATCCTGTAGGTTAAGACCGACTAACTCTGAGATCCGCAGCCCGCAGTTGAGAAAGAGGGTCAAAATACAGTAGTCCCGCACTTGGTTTGGTTCGTCCACGGCCTCCAGCAGCTGGATGGACTCGTCCAGGGACAGAAACCGGGGCAGTGCCTTTTTCAGCCGGGGAGAGTCCAGATCCTGCATGGGGTTTTCGCCCAGGAGCTTGGCCTTGCTGGAGAGATATTTATAAAAGGAGCGGATGGCGGCGATCTTCCGGGCCCGGGCGGAGGGCTCCAGGCCGTAGCCGGAGGTGGGGCTGTTGGCGTGCTTGGCCCGGTCCCGGCTGAGATAGCTCATGTAGCTGTACACGTCGCTGAGGTTGACCGACCGGGCCAGGTCCAGGTCCAGATCATCGATCTCAATCTGATCCAGGGGCGTGTCTCTGGGTACGCGGCCTTTTTCCAGCTTGATGTAGCGGAAGAAGTTGCGCAGATCCAAATAGTATTCGTCTACCGTTTTTTTGGAGTGGCCCTGAATGGTTTCGTGATAGACCAGGAAATTGCGCAGCAGCTCCGGGGCGGTGAGTTTATAGTCATTACGGTCCATGGGGGCGTTTCCCCTCCTCTCAACTCAACAAAATTTTTATTTTGTTGAGTTTATAATCTGGGCCTACAGGGCCTCCCCGCCGGGCCATGCCCAGCCCGGTTCCGGCCCCAGGCCTGTCCCACAGCAATAAAATGAAGCTCCGCTGTGTTGTATCTGTAGTAAACAAATTCAACATACCACCACCGGCTCTCTTTGTCAACCGGCCCCGTCCAGCAGCTGGCGCATCCGCCGCTGGGCCTCGGCGGCCTGGGCCTGGCGCTGGTTGGCCCCGTCGAAGCGCACCGGCACGCACCGCTCCAGCACCCGGTCATAGATCCGCCGCCGCTCCAGCTCAGGCGTTTGGGTCAGCTCCTGGTGTGTCAGATTGGTGGTGACGATCATGGGCCGCCCTGACAGGTACCGCCGGTTGATGAGCTCATAGACCTGCTCCTGGGCGTACTGGGTCTGGCGCTCCATACCGAAATCGTCCAGGATGAGCAGCCGGCAGCCCACCAGATCCTCCAGATATTCCATCCGCGCCCCGCCGTCCAGGCCGAACAGCCGCAGCAGCACCTGGCCCAGGGTGGTCATCCGTACGGTCACAAGCCGCTCCACCAGGGCGTTGGCGATGCAGGCGGCGGCGAAGGTCTTGCCGGTGCCTGTGGGCCCCCACAGCAGCAGCCCCTGGTTCTCCCGTTCCATATCCTCCCAGTGCTCCGCGTACCGCCGGGCATAGTCCAGCTGGGGCACGTCTCCGTTGTCCCGGTCAAAGGTACACTGCCAGAGCAGCCTGGCCTGGCCAAAGGCTTTTTCCCGGTATTCGGAGAGCACAAATTCCTCTTCCCGCTTCCGGAACTGCTCCAGCAGCGCTCTCTCCTGCTCCTCTTCTTCCAGAAACAGTTTTTCTTCCGTCCTCATAAGCTCTCCTCTCCCCAACCTTGCTCAGAAGATTGGTTTTTATCAGTTGGTTTCCTCTGTTGGTTAGTGGGCTCTTTTGGACCCGGGGGTGGGGGCTTTTTGGCCCCCTCCCCCAGGTCTTTTTGGACCCCTCCCCCGGTGCGAAAAGGACCCTCGGGCAGGTATAAAAAAATATGGCTGGCTCTCCCCCGCTCCGGGTGCGTCCGAAGGATGAGCCCCGCCTGCTCCAGCTCCTTCAGACGGTCCTTCACAACGCTTTCCCCTTTCCCAAGGGCGGCCGCCAGCTTCTGGATGGGATAGACCACATACACCTGCCCGCCCCTGCCGGTGTAGCCATTTTTGGCGGACAGGGTGCCCCGGTCCAGCAGCAGGGCGTAGAGCAGCAGGGCGGTGCCCGACAGATCCGCCGTCAGCAGGGCCTTGGGCAGGGGCAGGAAGCTGCTCAGCCGGGCGGCGGCGGTATAGGGCTTCACGTCCATAAAAAATTCCCCCTTCTACCCATAGCGGGTTTTAGGGGGAAAGTTGCACGTTTGTGTACACCGGAAGAAAAACTTTTTTAAATTTCCCGCCAGGCACCCATAATATGGATACATCGGAGGGTCTGGAACTGGTAGGAGCTGAGGGGCCGCCGGTCCACGTCGATGGAGTGGGCGGCCACCAGGGTGTTGCGCAGGGTGGGCCGCCACCCCACCTGCACCACGATGGCGGTGTGGGTGAAGCTGTCCCCCCGGGGGCTCATCTGGACAAAATCGCCGGGCAGCAGCAGCTCCAGATCGGTCAGGGCTCCAAAGGGGCCGTCGGTCTGCTCGGTGCGGGTGAGGAACCGCTCAAAATAGTCCACCCCCGACCAGGCCGGGGCCTTGTTGTTGGCGTCGATGTAGTACCATCCCAGATCGGGCCGGTAATCCATGATCCCCGTGCCGGCATACAGGCATTGGGAGGCAAAATTGGTGCAGTCCCCCCCGATGCCCTCGTAGTCGTAATAAGCCGGATTGCGGCTGTAGGCCCACTGGTGGGCGTAGTCCACCGCCGCCCGGCGGTCATAGGGTATCCATTCCCACATGCTGCCTCTCCCCTTTCCCCACAGTCTATGCCCCTCGTGGGGAAAGGGTGAGCGGAAAGAGTGGAGATTGGAGAGATCGTAGGGGCGACCTGTGGTCGCCCGGCGGTGCCGGTGTGGGAAACGGTGGGGCGGGCGGCCACAGGCCGCCCCTACACAAACGACACAGGTTTGTCCGTAGGGGCGATTATCAATCGCCCGCACGTCCCGGGGCGGGAAACGGTGGGTGGCCGCGCCGTGGTCGTCGCGGCCCACGCAGACGGTTCGACCCTGTTCCGTAGGGCCGCCATACATGGCGGCCGGGGTAACGGGGCGGGAAACGGTGCGGCGGGCGGGTCTGGGACCCGCCCCTACGATACCTCCACACTCTTTTTGCTCTTTGGGCAAAAAAAGGAGAGGGTCTCCCCTCTCCTTTTTTACAGCCATATGAACTTAGGCCTTGCCGTCGCAGCCCAGGACGTTGATCAGCTTGTGCTTGACCATCTCCTTGATGTTGGCACGGGCGGGCTTGAGGTACTCGCGGGGGTCAAACTTGTCGGGATGCTCGTTGAAGAACTGACGGATGGTGCCGGTCATGGCCAGGCGCAGATCGGAGTCGATGTTGATCTTACACACGGACATGGAGGCGGCCTTCCGCAGCTGCTCCTCGGGGATACCCACGGCGTCGGGCATCTTGCCGCCGTTCTCGTTGATCATCTTCACATAATCCTGAGGCACGGAGGAAGAGCCGTGGAGCACGATGGGGAAGCCGGGCAGGCGCTTGGAGACCTCTTCCAGCACGTCGAAGCGCAGCGGAGGGGGAACCAGGACACCCTTCTCGTTGCGGGTGCACTGGTCGGCGGTGAACTTGTAGGCGCCATGGCTGGTGCCGATGGCGATGGCCAGGGAGTCACAGCCGGTCTTGGAGACGAACTCCTCCACCTCTTCGGGGCGGGTGTAGGAAGCGGCATGGGCAGCCACCTTCACGTCGTCCTCGATGCCGGCCAGGGTACCCAGCTCAGCCTCCACCACCACGCCGTGGTCGTGGGCGTACTCGACCACCTTCTTGGTGATCTCGATATTCTCCTCAAAGGGCTTGGAGGAGGCGTCGATCATAACGGAAGTAAAGCCGCCGTCGATGCAGCTCTTGCAGGTCTCAAAGTCGGGGCCGTGGTCCAGATGCAGGGCGATGGGGATATTGGGGCACTCGATGACAGCGGCCTCCACCAGCTTCACCAGATAGGTGTGGTTGGCATAGGCGCGGGCGCCCTTGGACACCTGGAGGATCATGGGAGCATTGACTTCCTTGGCGGCCTCGGTGATGCCCTGGACGATCTCCATGTTATTCACGTTGAACGCGCCTACGGCGTACCCACCGGCATAGGCCTTCTGGAACATCTCTTTGGTTGTTACGAGCGGCATAACAATCATCTCCTTTTTTTGTTGCACCATGATTTTAACAGTTCTCATTGATATTTTCAAGAGGGCGTGGTATGATATTCCCGCAAAAATTATTTTGTAAAAATTTTAACCATCAGGAGGCAACTTTCATGAGTGAACTGAGAGGCGCTTGTATCATCGGCCAGTCCGGCGGCCCCACCGCCGTCATCAACGCCAGCGCGCTGGGCGTCATCCGCACCGCCCTGGACACCGAGTGTGTCACCCGGGTCCTGGGCGCCGCCAACGGCATCAAGGGCGTGCTGGAGGACCGGCTGTACGACATGGGCCAGGAGGACGCCGCTGAGCTGGATCTGCTCAAGTACACCCCCTCCTCCGCTCTGGGCTCCTGCCGCTATAAGCTGGCCGACCCCGACAAGGACGACACCGATTACAAGCGGATCCTGGAGATCTTCCAGAAGTATGACGTGCGCTACTTCTTCTACAACGGCGGCAACGACTCCATGGACACCTGCAACAAGATCTCCAAATACATGCAGAAGGTAGGCTATGAGTGCCGCATCATGGGCGTGCCCAAGACCATTGACAACGACCTCAACGGCACCGACCACTGCCCCGGCTTCGCTTCCGCCGCCAAGTATATCGCCACCTCCTGCGCCGAGGTCTGGCAGGACGCCCACGTGTATGACACCGGCATGGTCACCGTCATCGAGATCATGGGCCGTCACGCCGGCTGGCTGGCCGGCTCCGCCGCCCTGGCCTCCCTCACCGGCTGCGGTCCCGACCTGGTCTACCTGCCCGAGGTGGACTTCGATATGGATCAGTTCGTGGCCGACGTTACCGCCATCTACAACAAAACCGGCAAGTGCATGGTGGCCGTGTCCGAGGGCATCCACTACGCCGACGGCCGCTTCGTCTCCGAGGCTGAGACCTCCGCCACCGACGGCTTCGGCCACGCTCAGCTGGGCGGCCTGGCTGTCAAGCTGGCCGACATCATCAAGAACAAGACCGGCGCCAAGGTCCGGGGCATCGAGCTCTCCCTGCTCCAGCGCTGCGGCTCTCACGTGGGCTCCGACACCGACATCCAGGAGGCCTTTGCCGCCGGTAAGGCCGCCGTGGAGGCCGCTGTGGCCGGCACCACTGACAAGATGGTGGCCTTCCAGTGCACCCGTGAGGGCGGCTACAAGTGCGAGACCGTCCTCCAGCCCCTGGACATCGTGGCCAACTTCGAGAAGAAGGTGCCCCGCGAGTGGATCAACGAGGCCGGCAACGGCATCGAGCAGCCCTTCATCGACTACGTGCTGCCCCTGATCCAGGGCGAGCCCAACCGGGCCCTGGAGAACTCTCTCCCCCGCTTTGCCCGCCTGAAGAAGGTCCTCACCACCGAGATGTAAGACTCATCGAACAAAGGGCCTGTTGCAAAATTGACAGTTTGCACAAACCTGTCATTGCGAGCCAGTGCGCACACTGGCGTGGCAATCCGTTTTCCCAGCAAAAGGAGACGGATTCCCACGA
>NZ_JACJLC010000125.1 GCF_016901955.1 Pseudoflavonifractor phocaeensis | reverse complement strand
TGACAGCTTCTTCTCTTTTGCCTTTTGCCCTGAAAACTTCGATGTTGGCAGGGCCGGTTTCGTGCACCCTTTTTCATCTGTCCTGAACCGTTACCTGCTTTCACACTAACCTCCGCAATATGTTTGGATACGCTGGATGTGGCGCCTGGAAACGGTCTTTCCGCTCCCACGCGCCGCACCCAGCGGAATTTGATGTAAGATCCGGGATGGCGTCAGTCAAACAGATCCTGGTCGTCCTCTCCCCATGGCTCCTCCTCCGGCGGCCCGCCGGCCTGGTCCCCCAGCAGCTCGGTGGCCCGCATCCGGCGGGACATCTTCATCTCCTCCACCTGACGGTGGAGCAGCTCCTTGACCTCCCGGGGACTTTTGATGTTCACCAGATCCAGGTGGGGGGTGGTCTTGTCGGAGGAGTGGACGCATACGGTACCCACTCCAAAGATCCGCTGGCCCAGAGACCGGCGCAGCTCCAGGTCCCGCACCCGGTAGAGAAGGACCTCTTCCTCCTTCAGGTTGAACAGGCCGGTTTCCCGAAAGATCCGGTCCTCACTGATCCGGTACCGGGTAAAGGTAATGGGCAGGCCCAGGATCCGCTTTCTGTCCTTCCACAGATAATTGATGGGCTCCATGCTGTTGCGCTCCTTTCCGTATCTCCAGTGGGGGCGTTTACTCAAAGCTGTTGTTCTCCGCCCGGCGCAGCAGGGCGGCCACCGAAAGCTGGGACAGGTAGACCATGGGCGGGCCCTGCTCCCGGCGGCACAGCACAAAGGCCCGGGGCAGATCGTCGGAAACGTTGATTACCCTTCCCTCCTTTTCCGCCCGCTCCAGGAATTTACGGGTCAGGTGGGAGGAGGTGGTGTTGTCCAGGTCGAAAAGGCCCACGATGTCCCTGTGGGCCACCACCACGTTCTGACCCAGATGCAGATACATTACCCTTTCCCCCTGTCGTCAATGATCCTGGGCCGCCACAGCCGCCGATACAGCAGCCAGCCCAGCAGCAGCCCCAGGAAAAATCCCAGGGCAGGCAGGCCGGGGATAAAGATCAGCTGAGTGGCGGGGGAATTGTCTGATTTCCACAGGTTGAGCCGGTAGACCACAATACCGGCCACCACTGCCGCCGAAACCACGGGGGGAAGCAGCTTCCACAGCCGGCTCCCCTTCCGGGTAAACTGGCATACCAGAAATTCCAACAAAAAGCCTCCCACCAGGGGAATCAAGGCCAAAATAAGGTAAATCATCCTGTTCTCCTAACGCTGTTTCCATGGGCGGGACCGCTCATCACTCCGCGGCGTAACCGCCGAGCCAGGTGTTCATCACACCAAAGCACCGCTGTGGATATGGAAGGTCTTCCCCTCTCCCAGCCGGTCCAGGCCCATTTCCTGACAGCAGGTAATAAACACCTGGCCGCCATTGATGCGGTTGAGTACAAATTCCTGCCGTTTTTCGTCTAATTCAGACAGAACATCGTCCAGCAGCAGCACCGGCCACTCCCCGGTATCCTGAAAAAAAATCTCCCGGGAGGACAGCTTCAAAGAAAGGGCGGCGGTGCGGGTCTGGCCCTGGGAAGCGAAGGTCTTGGCGCTCATGCCGTCCAAAGTCACCGTCAGATCGTCCTTGTGAGGACCTGACAGGCACTGCCGGGCCTCCAGCTCCGCTTTGCGGTGGGTTTTCTGGTGCTCCAGCAGCCCCTCCAGGATCTCCCGGGCGGGGGCCAGAGGGTCTGTGACAGTGCTCACCGTCTGGTACTCCAGCCCCAGCGCCTCCCGTCCCCCGGAGAAATCCCGGTGGATGGGAGGCGTGACCTCCCGCAGACGTTTGATGAAGTGGGCCCGGTAATGGATGACCAGGGCCCCGGTCTGGGCCATGCGCAGGTTGAATTCCTCCAGGGTGTCCAGCAGAGAGGGGTGGTCCTCCCAATCCCGCAAGATCCGGGTCTTGTGCTCATACAGCCGCCGGTATTCCGCCAGGGCCTGGGCGTACCTTGGCCGCAGCTGGCAGATACAGGTATCCAAAAACCGACGGCGCACTGCCGCCCCCTCCCGGATGAGATACAGGTCCTCCGGACAGAAGAGCACCGTGTTCAGCACTCCCGCCAGCTCTCCAGCGGTTTTGAGGCGCACTCCGTTGGCGTATAGCTGCCGCCGCACCCCCCGACCCAGCCTGGCCTCCAAAGTAAAGTCCCGGTCCCGGGAAAAGACCTCCGCCCGCACCAGGGCGTGGTCCTCTCCCATTCGGATGAGCTCCCGGTCATACCGGGCCCGGTGGGAGGAGGCAGTAGACAGATAGGCCACGGCCTCCAGCAGATTGGTCTTGCCCTGGGCGTTTTCTCCCCAGATCACATTGACTTTTGGGGAAAACTCCCCTTCAAACCGGCAATAGTTGCGAAATTGCTCCAGATCAATCCGGCGGACGATCATACCACTTCCACGCGCAGGTCGTCCAGGGTGATCACGTCGCCGGGCCGCAGCTTTTTGCCCCGCATGGTGCAAGTCTCCCCGTTGACCCCAACCTCGCCGGCCTGTATGCGCTCCTTGGCCTCGCCGCCGGTCTCCACCAGGCCTTCAAATTTCAGCAGCGCCTCCAGTTTAATGAATTCCGTGTGGATCTTCACTTGAATGGTCTTCATTTCCGCCCCTCCTGGATGGAGACCAGCAGCTCCCACAGCTCCGGGATGGCCCGCTTCAGGGCCACCGGCCGGGCCTTTACCCGGTCGTAGAAGAAGTGGCCGGAAGTGCCCTCCGCCCGCAGCTCCCCGGTCTCGGCATTGTACATCTTGTAGCTCAGCTCCATTTTGGCGGGAGACAGGGAATTGACCGCCATGTGGATGGCTACCGTCTCCCCGAACCGGGTCATGGAGCGGTATTTGCAGCTGACGTCGGTAACGGCAAAGTCCAGCTGAGCGTCCACCGCCCGGTGGTAGCTCCAGCCGATCTGGTCCATAAAATCAGTGCGGGCCTCCTCCATCCATAGGATATAATTTCCATGATGGACGATGCTCATGCCGTCTGTCTCATAAAACTGCACTTTGTGCAGATATGGTTTCAGTTCCAACTCTTTTTATCTCCTATCTTACAACTCCACACTGGCTTATTCCCCGGCCTTCAACCGGACGGGCAACACCATATACAGGAAATTTTCTTCTCCCTCGGTGGGAAGGATCACGCAGGGAGATACGCTGGTGGACAACTCCAGACGTACCCGGTCGGCTGGGGCGGCCTTCAGAGCGTCCATCAGGTATTTGTTGTTGAAGCCGATCTCCAGCCCCTTGCCGTCACCCACGATGGAGCACTGATCGTAGGCGTCGCCAATGGCGGTCTTTGCGGAGATCTTCAGCACGCTGTCCCCAAATACGCACCGGAGGGGGGATTTGAGCTTTTCAGTGATCATCAGGGAGGCCCGGTCGATGGCAATCAGCAGGGCCTTGGTATCCGCCTCCAGACAAATGGTGTTGTTCCGGGAAATGGCCTGACGGTAAGCCAAAAACTCTCCCTCCAGCCGGCGGGTGACCAGCATGGTGGAGCCCACCTTGAACATGATGTGGCGGGCGCCCTGGGTCACCGACACCGGCTCGTCACAGTCGGCGCAGATCTTTTCTACCTCTGACAGGGCGTTGCCGGGCACCACAAAGGAAAAGGAAGGGGCTCCCTCCTTTTTCTCCACCGCCTCGTGGCGGAGGGCCAGCCGGAACCCGTCCAGGGACACCACGGTAAGGCCGGTGTCGTCGGCCTCAAAGAGGGAGCCGGTGATCACCGGCCGGCTTTCGTTGTCGCTGACGGCAAAGATGGTCTGGGCGATCATGGCTTTCAGCTTGGACTGGGACAGGACCAGGGAATTTTGGTACTCCACCGCGGGCAGCTCGGGAAATTCCTCGGGATCGGTGCCCAAAATATTGAACCGGGTGGGGCCGCAGGTGATGCACACCATAAAGCCGTCGCTTTGAAAGGTGATGGTATCATCGTCCAGCTTTCGGATGATCTCGCCAAACAGCCGGGCGGCCAGCACCATGGTGCCGGCCTGGGTCACTTCGGCGGGCACGGTGGTGCGGATGCCGGTATCAAGATTATAGCCGGTGAGCCGCAGCCCGTCCTCATTGGCCTCCAGCAGGATACCCTCCAGAGCTGGAATGGAGCTCTTGGGGGATACTGCCCGGGCGGCGGTGGAGATGGCGGACTGGAGCAGGGCTTTTTCGCAGGAAAATTTCATAACAGATTCAGACCTCCGTTTCGACAGGAGAGGGCGCCAGCGCCCCCTCTCCGCGCTCCTCCAGGAGAGAGGAGGGGATAAGTTCGTAATAGTAAGCCGTAGGGGAAAATCATGTGGAAAAGTCCCTCAAAGCCTTGTGGCCCATGGAGCGCGCCGTCCACAGGGGATGTGGACAAAAAAAGGGGGATTTCCACAGGGGCGCAGAACCAAAAAAGTTTTCCACATGACCCTTTCCACATATCCCCGAACCACTGTGGAAATGTGGAAAGGGATCTTCCAGACGGGTTTCCAGTTGAATGGGATAAATATTCAATGAATATTCATAGAATTGGATTCTGTATTCATTCGTACCTGGCGTTGATATTGGCGTTGATGTCCTTGATGACCTCGGCGATCTCAGGAGACTGCTTGGTCAGCTTTTCGATGCGGTCGATGGAGTGCATAACGGTAGTGTGGTCCCGGTTATCAAATTCCTTGCCGATCTCCTTCAGGGACAGGTTGGTCATCCGGCGGATCTGATACATGGCGATCTGTCTGGCCAGGGCGGTATCCTTGGTGCGACCCTGGCCCCGAAGGGCTTCCACGTCAATGTTGTAAAACTTGCTTACCTCGTCGATGATGATCTCCGGGGATGGAAGGAACTCCGCCTTGTCCTTGAACATATCCCGTACCGCCCGGGTAACGGTGTCCACGTCCACGCTCTCCCCCATCAACTCCTGGAAGGCCAGGATCTTGTTGACGGTACCCTCGATCTGCCGCACGTTGGAGGTAATGTTTTCGGCAATATACTGGAGCACCGGGTCGGGCAGGTTCATGCCCCGGCGGATGGCCTTGGTCTTGATGATGGCCACCCGGGTCTCGTAGTCAGGGGGTTGGATGTCCACGGGCAGACCCCATTCGAACCGGGTGCGCAGCCGGTCGTCCAGCCGCAGCATCTCCTTGGGGGGACGGTCGGCGGTGAACACAATCTGCCGTCCCGCCTCGTACAGGGTGTTGAAGGTGTGGAACATCTCCTCCTGGGTGGACTCCCGGCCGGCGATGAACTGCACGTCGTCCATGAGGAACACGTCGGCGGAGCGGTACTTTTCCCGGAACTCCGGGTTGCGGCCCTCCCGGATGGCCTGGATCAGCTCGTTGGTGAAGGAGTCCCCCTTGATATAGACGATGCGGTAGTCCGGGTGGTTGCGGTGGATCTTGTGAGCGATGGCATAGAGCAGGTGGGTCTTGCCCAGGCCGGACTCGCCGTAAATAAACAGGGGATTGTAGGTCTGGGCGGGCTGTTCGGCCACCGCCTGGGCGGCGGCGTGGGCAAACTTGTTGGAAGCCCCCACCACAAAGCGGTCAAAGGTGTATTCCTCGGTACCCGGCAGAAAAACGTCGTCGTTTTTCTTCTTGCCATAGCCCTCCAGCTCCCCCTCTCCCAGGACCACCACCTCAAAATCGGCGGAAAACAGTTCATGAAGGGCCTTTTGGATGTTGGGCAGGTAGCGGGAGGTGATGATATCCCGCTTGAAGTTGGTGGGGGTGTGGAGGACAAAGCGGTCTGACTCCAAAGCCACCGGGGTGGCGTCGTCAAACCAGGTGTTGAT
>NZ_JACJLC010000124.1 GCF_016901955.1 Pseudoflavonifractor phocaeensis | reverse complement strand
TGACTGTTGCGGTTTATGTGCGAGTGGCTACGGTAGAACAGATTAGCTCTGGTGAGGCCAAGGAAAATACAACTGTCAAGGCTCAATAGAGATGCAGCAAGCCGTTCACGGGTGGTTGTTCACCTATGAACGGCTTGTAAAATCTCAAAATTTTTTTAGTTCCTACTTGACACAAGAAGATCTCAGCCGTCTGGGACGGGAATACTTTCAGGTGGGACAGTACACGGAGATCTACTTCCCGGAGAAAGGCGTCCGCTTTATCGCAGTGAACGACGGCGTGGATTCCCTGGTGGAGAGCAGCAACGACTTCAACCCCATCCGTAACTGGGCTAACGAACTCCACGCCAAGGATACCAGCAAGAAAGTACGCGCCATCAAGAAAATGCAGGCGGAGCGAGGGGAGCGGCTGGGCGGTAAACCGCCTTATGGCTACAAGAAGAAGGACAAGGACTCCAAGGAGATCATTCCCGATGAGGAAACTGCCCCCATCGTGCGTCGGATCTTTGATCTGTGCGCGTCGGGAAAGGGGCCGAACCAGATCGCCAGAATCCTGACCCGAGAGCAGGTGCTGAATC
Source organism: Pseudoflavonifractor phocaeensis (assembly GCF_016901955.1). Taxonomy (GTDB): domain Bacteria; phylum Bacillota; class Clostridia; order Oscillospirales; family Oscillospiraceae; genus Flavonifractor; species Flavonifractor phocaeensis_A. Next base: position 5,371 of record NZ_JACJLC010000124.1, on the reverse strand, counting down.
CGACCAACCAGTACTATCAGACTACCGGAGCTGCTTGTACCAATCTGGATACCACCCGTCCCTACACCTGGTGCGGAAAAACCGTAGCCAACATTCTGGAGAACAAGGTCTATATCGGGCACACGCTCAACATGAAGAAAACAACGCTCTCCTACAAAAATAAAAAGCAGATCCAGAAACCAGAGAGCGAGCAGATCCTTGTGGAGAACACCCATGAGCCGCTCATCTCCATGGAGGTCTGGGAGATCGTGCAGGATGTGCGGGAGCACAAGCGGCGGCCGCCCAAGCACATGGAGGAGCCGAATCTGTTCTCTGGATTGGTCTACTGTGCCGACTGCGGAAAATACATGGTGCTCTGCCGGACAGAGAAGATGCGGGAGGATCAGTATTATTTCCGGTGCTCCACTTATGGCAAGCGCGGGAAAACCGCCTGCTCGCCCCACCAGATCCGGGAGGCGGACCTGAAAGCCATCGTGCTGGACGACCTGCGCAGGGTCACGCACTTCGCACGGATGAAGGAGCGGCAATTCGCCCAGTACATCAACCAGAGGAACACCGCAGAACTGCGCCGGGAAATCAACCGCCTGCAGAGGGAACTGGATTCCATGTATCGGAGATATGATGAGTTGTCCGCGCTGTTCAAGCGTCTCTATGAAGATAATGTTCTGGGGCGGGTGACCAATGAACAGTTCCGCATGCTCTCCGCAGACTACAACACTGAGCAAAAAAATCTGTCTGTCGCCATTCCGGCCAAGGAGGAACAGTTGGAGAAACTGAAAGCCTCAGCCGCCAATGTGGACGCCTTCATTGAGAAGGCCAAACGGTACACCACCATTGACGAACTGACGCCAGAACTGCTGCGGCTCTTCATCCAGCGGATTGAGGTGGGAGAACGGAGCCAAAAGTATTCCCGCTCTGCAGGACAAAGTATCAGGATCGTGTACCGAGACATCGGCAGAGTGGACAGCCCTATGCAGGAGGGAGAGCAAGCACCGCATATCACAAAGCAGATTACAGATATTGAAGAAATCAAGCGATTGCTGGCATAAAACACAACAGGCGGACAGCTTCCGCTGTCCGCCTGTGTGCCTGACAATTCACAAGGTTCAGAAAATGTACCTATGGGAACTATCAGAAAGCAGGTGCTTTTATTTTGGTACGCCCGAAGGGACTCGAACCCCCAGCCTTCAGAACCGGAATCTGACGCTCTATCCAATTGCGCTACGGGCGCGTCTGACACGTTCTTTCACGTGCCAGATTATTATAGCAAGCTCCCACCTATTTGTAAAGAGAAATTTTACGCTCTTGGCAAAAAAATTTTAGGTCAGGCCCAGAACCCTTGCAAAGAAGGTTACTCCCATGCACATCCCCATGCCTAGTCCGGTGGGGATGGCCACCGCCAGCAGGGTCCATTTGACGCTGCGGGTCTCTTTGGCGATGGTGAGGCAGGTGGTGGAGCAGGGCCAGTGAAACAGGGAGAAAAGAATGGTGCACAGGGCGGTGAGCCAGGTCCAGCCGTTGGCGGCCAGCAGGGTCCCCAGGGCTTCCAGACTGGCGGCCTCCTGGAGTACGCCGGTGGACAGGTAGGACATGAGAATGATGGGGATGACGATCTCGTTTGCGGGGAATCCCAGAAGAAAGGCCATGAGGATGGTCCCGTCCAGACCCATAAGCCGGCCCAGGGGATCCAAAAATCCGGTGCCCCAGGCCAGCAGAGAGGCGCCGCCCACCTCCACATTGGCGCACAGCCAGATCACCAGCCCAGCAGGAGCGGCCACCACCGCCGCCCGGCCCAGGACGAAAAGGGTCCGGTCCAGCACCGAGCGGGCCAGCACCTGGCCTATCCGGGGACGGCGATAAGGGGGCAACTCCAGGGCGTAGGCGGAGGGTACTCCCTTCAGCAGGGTGTGTGACAGCAGCCGGGACACCCCGAAGGTCGTGCCTACCCCCAGCAGGATGACGCAGGTGAGGGCCAAGGCGGCTGCCGTGCTCTGCCACAGCCCTCCGGCGGTTCCTACGAAAAACAGGGTGATAAGGGTAATAAGGGTGGGGAACCTGCCGTTGCAGGGTACGAAAGAGTTGGTGAGGATGGCGATGAGCCGCTCACGGGGGGAGTCGATGATGCGGCACCCCACCACCCCGGCGGCGTTGCATCCGAAGCCCATGCACATAGTAAGGGCCTGCTTGCCGCATGCTTTCGCCTTTTGAAAGGCGTGATCCAGCAGGAAGGCAACCCGGGGCAGGTAGCCGAAGTCCTCCAGTAAGGTAAACAGGGGGAAGAAGATGGCCATGGGGGGGAGCATGACGCTGATCACCCAGGCCAGCACCCGGTACATCCCCAAAACTAGAGCTCCGTGGAGCCAGGCGGGAGCACCCAGCCAGGCAAACAGGTCGGTGAGACGGTCTCCCACCCAGAACAGCCCGGCGGACAGGAGCTGGGAGGGGTAGTTGGCCCCCTGGATGGTGAGCCACAGCACCCCCGCCAGCAGCAGCACCATGGAGGGGATACCCAGGGCTCGGTTGGTGAGCAGCCGGTCCAGCCGTTCCCCACCGGTGAGGGTGGCAGTCGGGGGCAGGGCGGCCTGGGCGGCGGAGCGTGCGGCCTCCACCAGTCCGGAAGCGATCTGGCCTCCCAGATCAGTCACCCCGCTGCGGGCCAGCCCAGCCCGGGCTTCAGCCAGGGCGGTCTGAAGTGGGGCGTCCTGTCGGGGATCCCAGTCAAGAGCTCTTGCAAGAGCGGGGGGAAGGGTGGGGTCACCCTCCAGCAGACGCAGAGCGGCCCACCGGGCGGGTAGACGGTCTCCCAGCCGCCGTTCCAACAGGGGCCGGAGGGAGGAGACGGCGAACTCCACCGCTGGGGGATAACGAACCTGGGCGGGTGTTGGAGGCTGGGGAGCGGCCAGAGTGGCCTCCACCGCCTCCAACAGCTCCTCCAGACCCTCCTTCCGGCCAGCGGCGGTGCCCACCACCGGTATCCCCAGGGCGGCGGACAGAGCGGCCAGGTCCACCCGCACCCCCTTCCGGGCGGCCTCGTCCAGCAGGTTGACGCATACCACCGTCCGGGGGACCAGCTCCAGGGTCTGGAGGGCCAGGTTCAGCCCCCGTTCCAGACAGGTGGCGTCGCACACCACCACCGCCCCCTCTGCTCCGCCGAAACAGAGGAAGTCCCGGGCCACCTCCTCCTCTGGGGAGTGGGCCAGCAGGGAATAGGTGCCGGGCAGATCCACCAGGGTGTAAGTACGCCCGTCCCGGGCACAGCGGCCCCGGGCCACCTCTACCGTCTTGCCCGGCCAGTTTCCGGTGTGCTGGCGCAGGCCGGTGAGGGCGTTGAACAGGGTGGACTTGCCTACGTTGGGATTGCCCGCCAGGGCCACTGTCCTGCCCTGGGCGGCCTGGCTCACTCCCATAGGGGGCCTTCCAGACAGACGCCCCGGGCGTCCCGCTGCCGCAGGGCGATCACCGCCCCCCGGATCAGATAGGCGGAGGGATCTCCGGCGGGGCTCACCGCAGTGCAGCCCACCGCCGTACCGGGCACCAGTCCCAGGTCCAGCAGACGGCGGTACATGGCCGGTTCCGCCCGTACCTCCGCCACCTGGCCCCACTGGCCGGGGCGGAGGACATCCAAGGTATAGGTATCCATAGCAAACGCTCCTTGCGATCGGTTGAATTGAATGGCCGGCCCCAGGCGGGGCCCTCCAATCCTATCCTATTGACCGTTGGGAGAGAAGGTGCGCCGGATCGAAGAGGAAGCTGCGGAAATCCTATTGACGAATCTGACGGGATTCGATAGAATAAGGGCGATATACAGAGAGTCGGAGCCGCGGCAGTCTGCCGCGGCCCTCTTTCGGTGGGGAGGATATTATGTCAGAACTACAAGAGAATAAAATGGGCGTCATGCCGGTCAAGCGGCTGGTGCTGTCCATGTCCCTGCCTATGATGATCTCCATGCTGGTGCAGGCCCTGTACAACGTGGTGGACAGCTACTTCGTAGCCAAGGTGAGCGAAAACGCTCTGGCTGCCGTAGGCATGGCATTCCCTTTCCAGAATCTGATGATTGCCGTCAGTGTGGGCACCGGCGTGGGCGTCAACGCCCTGCTGTCCCGCAGCCTGGGGGCCAAGGACTACGAGACCGCAAACCGTGCCGCCGAAAACGGCGTGTTCCTGGCGGTGCTCAGTACCATCCTCTTTTCAGTGGTGGGCGTGGTCTTTGCCCGGCCTTTCTTCCTGGCCCAGAACAGTGACCCGGACATTGTGGCCAAGGGGGTATCCTACCTGACCATCTGCGCCGGGCTGTCCTTCGGCCTCTTCCTGGAGGTCATGTTCGAGCGGTTGCTTCAGTCCACCGGGCGTACCTTCTACACCATGATCACCCAGGGTGTTGGCGCGGTCATCAACATTATCATGGACCCGGTGCTCATCTTCGGCCTGGGCCCCTTCCCTGAGATGGGAGTGGCGGGGGCCGCCGCCGCCACCGTTCTGGGCCAGATCGTAGCCGCCATCCTGGCTATCTACTTCAACATGGCCCGTAATCCGGAGATTCAGCCCAGACTGCTGGGCTTCCGGCCGAGGGGATCGGTCATCGGCAGGATCTACAGCGTGGGTATCCCCACCATTGTGCTCAACTCCATCAGCTCCATTATGACCTTCGGCATGAACCTGATCCTGGGGACCATCTCCACCTCCACCGCCGTGGCGGTGTTTAATGTGTACTTCAAGCTCCAAAGCTTCGTATTCATGCCGGTATTTGGCCTGAACAACGGCATGGTGCCTATTGTGTCCTATAACTTTGGAGCCAAGAAGCGGGGACGCATGGTGGAGGCGGTGCGGTTTAGCGCCGCCCTGGCGGTGGGCATCATGCTGGTGGGCCTGGCCATTGTCCAGCTCTTTGCCGCTCCTATTCTGGGGCTGTTCGAGGCCTCGGCGGAGATGCTGGCTATCGGTGTACCGGCCCTGCGGATCATCAGCCTGTGCTTCACCTTCGCCGGATTCAATATCGTCTGCTCCTCCACCTTCCAGGCTCTGGGCAACGGGGTGCTAAGCATGATTATGTCCATTGTCCGCCAGCTGGTGGTGCTGTTGCCCGCGGCTTATTTGCTCTCCCTTACGGGACAGGTGACGGCGGTGTGGTGGGCCTTCCCCATCGCAGAGATCGCCTCTCTCATCCTCTGCCTTATCTTCCTGCGTCACACCTTCAACACCGTGGTGGCCGAGCTGCCGGAGGATTGATTTCACGGATAAAAAATGGACTGCCGTCAGGCAGTCCATTTTTATGACCATTCCTTTCCGCTGCGCTGCAAGGCACCAAAGGGTATGAAACACAGGAGCCTCTAACGCAGCAAGTCGTAATTTGTTAGAATATGCTTGAGGAAGC
>NZ_JACJLC010000123.1 GCF_016901955.1 Pseudoflavonifractor phocaeensis | reverse complement strand
GAGCAGTAACAGAGCCGTATACTCTGAGAGGGGTACGTACGGTTCCCGGAGAGGGTGGCGCAAACCTACCACAGCAATGTGACAAGGCGGTGCTTCCCTACTCCACCATATTATTTGGAGTTCGGTCAACCTGGACTGTGACCGGAAGTTCCGCAACTTTTGGGGCAGCACAAAAGCCGTCCGGCATTTGAGCGATACCCTCTGCATTGAGAACGGGCTGTCCATTGTCGAAAACCCAAAGCCCCACGGAAAAAGCTACGACCAATGGCTGGGGGATCAGGCGAAGCCATCCCATCGGGAATCGCTCCGTGCTGCCATTGACAACGCCCTGGCACAAAAGCCCACTGACCTGGACGAGCTGCTGAAGCTGCTCCGGGAATCCGGCTGCGAAGTATCCAAGCGCGGAAAATCCTACCGATTGAAGCTCCCCGGCTGGGGAAAAGTGGCCCGGCTGGACAGCCTGGGCGAAGGCTACACCCAGAAGGACCTGCTGGCCGTTCTTGCCGGTCATAAGCAGCACATCCCACGCAAAAAAATCATCATACAGCCGGAGCCGCCCAAGGTCAATCTGCTGGTGGACATCCAGGCAAAGCTCCGGGCCGGAAAAGGTGCCGGGTATGCGCGGTGGGCCAAGATTTTCAATCTGAAACAGATGGCGCAGACCGTGAATTATCTCACCGAGCATAACCTGCTGGAGTATGCGGTGCTGGAGGAAAAGGCGGCGACGGCCACGGCCCACCACAATGAGCTGTCTGCCAAAATCAAGGCAGCGGAGAAACGCATGGCGGAGATCGCTGTCCTGCGGACCCATATCATCAACTATGCCAAGACCCGCGACACCTATGTGGGCTACCGGAAGGCCGGTTACTCCAAGAAATTCCGTGAGGAACATGAGGAAGAACTCCTGCTCCATCAGGCGGCCAAAAATGCCTTTGACGATATGGGGGTCAAGAAGCTCCCCAAGGTCAAAGCGCTGCAAGCCGAGTATGCCAAGCTCCTGGAGGAAAAGAAAAAAAGTTACGCCGACTACCGGCGCTCCCGTGAGGAAATGCGGGAGCTGCTGGCGGCAAAGGCCAATGTGGATCGGCTCTTAAAAATGGAGGCGGAACATGATGCCGAAAAAGAAAAAGACCACGACCAGCGGTGAGCTGGTCATGGTCAAAAGCGTCCATCGGACGCGCAGCCGCAGAATGAAATTCTGCGTTCATGGGGGCTTGGGGGATACCCTCAACAAGCAGCGCCGGAAGCCGAATGGCTATCCAGGGGCATTGCTTGCCACTTTTGTTCGCAAACAATATCCGTATCCTTTACACGATGATTTACTTTTATTATCATAGTCGTAATAAGTATATAAACTACTTACATATAAGCACCTAAAATATGAAAGGGCTGATAAAATGATGACCTTTGAAAAGGTTTTAGAAGTATTCAACGATTACCTAAATAAAGATAGTGTTTTGGAGGTGGTGAACACTAAGCGAGGATACACCGTTATGATTTGGGATGAAAAAGATGAGCAATGGTTTGGTGTGGAACATTGCAAAGCCCCCGAGCTTTTACGGGATGCCTTACTTGATGGCTATCGTGATTTTTTAGAGCAACAACTTACTCATAACCGCAGGAGTTTAACCGAAACAGAAATCTTAGATATTCAAAACCGATGTGAACAGCTTTATGATTTGTGTGGAGAATAAAAAAATAACCTAAAAAGTGCGATAGCCTGTGTAGGTGTCGCACTTTTTTCAGTTGGCTTGGCTTACGAAAACAGCGTTAATTATTCCGCAGTTTCTCTTGCCTTTTTCAAGCCTTGAGCCGTAGCTTCCATCACGATAAGCTCCTTTTCTTCCATATCATTCAACAGTACATCAACTTGTTTGCGGCGATTGTTGTCGCCATCTTCATTGCATGGAAAAAAGAACTGGTCTACAGAGATGTCAAGCAAGGTAGTAATGAGATAAAATTTGTTAAGCCTTGGGTGCTGCCCCCTGTTCTCTATATACATAATAGAGCGTGGCGTAAGGTCTACCAGTTGGGCAAGATATTCCTGTGTCCACCCTTTTGCTTCCCGAGCTTTTTTTATCGCTATACCTAACGGCTTAAAATCAAGTTTTCTTTCATCTTGGTACATTTTAATATCATCCTATATCATTGTACATTTCGGGTGATGATATTTGAACGAAGTATGATTTTATGTTTAGTAGTGTATAATTTCGTATTAGTGGAGAGAAACTTGCTATTATTCGTCATTCCGTATATAATAATTATATACTCTTTGCGAAAGGAAGTTGATATTATGAATTACATTTCTGTGAAAGCCGCTTCTGAAAAATGGGGCATATCGGAAAGACGGATACAAAAATTATGTGAGGAAAATCGCATTGACGGAACTGAAAAATTTGGTCGTGCATGGATGATACCAAAAGATGCAGAAAAACCCGTTGATGGACGTATGAAAACAAGGAACAAACAGGAGGAGAATCATGGAATTTAATGAAAAGCTACAACAGCTTAGGACTGGAAAGAACTTAACGCAGGAACAACTTGCGGAGCAATTATATGTATCAAGAACAGCCATTTCAAAATGGGAAAGCGGCAAGGGTTACCCTAACATTGAGTCGCTCAAGTGTATTTCTAAATTCTTTTCTGTGACCATAGATGAACTGCTATCGGGCGAAGAACTGATTACACTTGCCGAAACTGAAAATCGTTCCAACTTGAAAAAAATTTACAGTTTCATTTATGGAATATTAGATATGATGGCGGTTACTTTTATACTTTTGCCGTTGTATGGTAACCTTGTTGACGGATATACTTATTCTGTCAATCTACTTTCATTTACAGACACTACCCCAATATATCTTGCAATCTATTGGATTGTTTTTATTGTTTTGATTGCACTTGGGATAGCGAAACTGATGTGTGTTTGTTTTGAAAAGGAATCATGGAGCAACATAATCACAAAATGCTCTCTCGTGCTGAGTACGCTTTTTATCTGCTTCTTCGCTGCGGCAAGACAACCCTATGTAACCGCCCTTATGTTTCTGCTATTTGTTGCTAAAATATTTGTCTGGATAAAGCAAACCCAAACAAAGTAAAATGCCATAAACCCTTTAAAATAGGCTCTGACACGATAAGTGTCGGAGCTTTTTTCGTGCTGACATCTATTGTGTCGGCATTGTGACGGTAGATTTCTTGGCTTCTATGCAATACTCGTGGATAATAAGATTGTGGTCAGCGAAAACAAGAACAGCAACCCACGGAAAGGAGAATCAAATATGGATTATATCATTGAAACAGAAAATCTTACGAAGCGATACGGAACAGCCACCGTTGTCGATAAGGTAAATCTTCATGTGCCAAAGGGCAAAATTTATGGTTTGCTCGGCAGAAACGGAGCAGGCAAAACCACAGCAATGAAAATGATGTTGCAGCTTGCTTTCCCAACGGAGGGAACGGTACGCTTGTTTGGCACAAACTATAAGGAAAATATCCATACCCTTTATAGCAAAGTAGGCTCTATTATCGAAACACCGGGATTTTACAGTAATTTAACAGGGTATGAGAATTTGCAAATTCTCGCTAAACTGCGAGGGGGAGTATCTAAAAGTGGAGTAGAAAAAGCTCTTGAAGTTGTGGGGCTGCATAAGGAGAAAAGAAAAGTCTTTTCCGATTATTCCCTCGGAATGAAGCAACGGCTTGGTATTGCCGCCGCCATTATGCACGAGCCGGAGCTTTTAATACTTGACGAACCGATTAACGGACTTGACCCCATTGGAATAGTTGAAATACGCTCATTTTTATCTGAACTTAGTCACAATCATGGCATTACCATTTTTATCTCAAGCCATGTTTTAAGCGAGATTGAACAGATAGCAGATATTATCGGCGTTATGCACGAGGGGCATTTAGTAGAGGAAGTGAATATATCCGAGCTTCACAAAAGGAATCGAAAATACATTCAATTTGATTTATCTGACAGTGAGATAGCCGGAAAGATTTTAGAAAACCACTACCACATGACGGATTTTACAGTGCAGGACGGTACGGTGAGAATTTATGACTTTAGCCAAAGTGTTGGAGAAATCAATCGAGAATTTGCACGAAATGGACTGCTCGTGACAAGGATAAATGATAGTGAGGAAAACTTAGAGGACTACTTTTCTAAACTGATTGGAGGTGGCGGTATTGCTTAATCTTATTTCTTGTGAATTATTAAAACTAAAGCGTTCAAAAATGGTGCTAATTAGTGTGGCAGGGGTATTATCTACCCCACTTTTGATGTTAATAGAAGCCTTGCAAACACATTTTGATAAGCCGGAGATTATCTTTACCTTGTCTGACATATACAGCGACAGTGTACTGTATATCATGCTGCTGGTAAACATTATGATATATGTGGCAATTGCAGCTTACTTGTTTAGCAGAGAGTACACAGAAAGCACCCTCAAAACCATATTGCCCATACCCATTTCAAGGACAAAACTATTAATTGGAAAATTTTGCACCCTGCTTCTTTGGATTGTTATGCTAACCCTTGTAACATGGGCAGGTATATTTATCGTTTGTGGGCTATATGACGCTGTCTTTACATTGGAGGGATATAGCTTACTAGTGGCAATAGTATGGCTCCCCAAGTTTTTGTTTGGCAGTATCCTGATGTTTTTAACAGTTTCTCCTTTTGTGTTTGTTGCTATGAAAACAAAAGGATTTGTCGCCCCGATGATTGGCTCTGCCGTGATTGTCATGGGAAGTGCCGCACTTTCAAATCAAGAATGGGGAGCGTTGTATCCGTGGACAGCCACCTATTTCTTGGTGCAGGGTAAACTTCAGAGTACCGGCTATCCTACACTGCTGTCTGTATCTATTATTATTCTTGTATCAGCAGTTGGTTTTCTTATGACCTTTCATCATTTTAAAAAGGAGGATTTGAAATAATGGTACTTGATTTTATAGAAATTTTAAAAGTTATTTTTCTTGGAATTGTTGAGGGTATTACTGAGTGGCTACCTATCAGCAGCACAGGACATATGATTCTTGTGGACGAATTTATCACACTTAATATGAGCGAAGCATTTAAAGAAATGTTTTTTGTTGTTATTCAACTTGGAGCTATACTCGCAGTGGTTGTAATGTTTTGGAACAAGATGTTTCCCTTTCAATTTAAGAACAAAGCACAGTCAATTGTTAAAAAGGATACTTTCTCGTTGTGGTTCAAGGTTGCGGTAGCTTGTGTACCGTCAGCTATTATGGGGATTCTATTTGATGATTATTTGGATGCTTACCTCCAAACCCCCATTGTGATTTCAATCATGTTAATCTTTTATGGTTTGTTATTCATTCTCATAGAAAATTGGAATAAAAAGCGTACTCCTACTACTATGGCACTTTCTGACATCAGCTATAAAACAGCAATCTTGATAGGGGCATTTCAAGTGTTATCACTTATACCCGGCACATCACGGTCGGGAGCAACGATTATAGGTGCTTTACTCATAGGAGTTTCACGAGTGGCAGCAGCAGAGTTTACTTTTTTCCTCGCAGTACCTACTATGCTTGGAGCAAGTGCTTTTAAGCTGTTAAAATTCGGGTTTGAATTTACAAGTGCAGAACTGCTCGCTCTTGTTCTCGGTATGGCTGTGGCATTTGCGGTATCTGTCTTAGTAATTAAATTCCTAATGAACTTTATCAAAAAACATGATTTTAAGGTGTTTGGTTGGTATCGAATTGTGCTTGGTATACTTGTTGTACTTATAAAATCTTAATAATGCGTTTTCTTTGTGCGCGAATAAAAATGCCAGTTGGTCCTTAAGATCAGCTGGCATTTTTGTTTCTGGGGATGGAAAACAACCCAGAGATTCTCGTTGTCGATCTCCTCCTGATTTTAGTTTGCATGGTGAATTTTGCAAATTGAATCTACAGGAGGTTAATAATGGGATTTAATTATGGATATGAGAAAAATGCATACGCCGCTCCAAAAGTGCAGCTTGACCGCAGATGATGGTGCATCACCACCGCTGGAATGGTGCACTGCTTCCGCGGAAATGGTGCATGGCGGCCGCGGGCGTG
>NZ_JACJLC010000122.1 GCF_016901955.1 Pseudoflavonifractor phocaeensis | reverse complement strand
TGACTGTTGCGGTTTATGTGCGAGTGGCTACGGTAGAACAGATTAGCTCTGGTGAGGCCAAGGAAAATACAACTGTCAAGGCTCAATAGAGATGCAGCAAGCCGTTCACTGGTGGTTGTCCACCTATGAACGGCTTGTAAAATCTCAAAAATTTTTTAGTTCCTACTTGACACAAGAAGACCTTTCCCGTATCGGGAGGGCCGTATTTTGTCTAATCGAACCCGAACCGTGTTGCGGGCATCTTAATTTCGAGTGCAGTTCACTGTCAGCCAGCCAGCGTTTTCAGCACATCTATGATCTGGCTATACTCAATGTGGGCGGCGTAGGCAAATTGCTTGCGGTACTTCTCCCACATGGATTTGAGTTCTCGGCTGGTTTCAATGTTGTGCAAAATGGCAGGCACATCCACAATCTGCTGGGCGGTGCCGCGATGGGTTGCGGTGGCGTTCAACGCTTCGGTAAACACAGCCTTATCAAATTTCTGCGTGGTTGCCAGTATGTACGCATCGTAAAAATCTCTGGGGCGGGTATTGAACACACCCCGCCGCAGGATAGTTTCTACCTTCTCCGCCATGACGGTTTCGATGTTGTATGCCCACAGCTCGTAGGATTTTTCGTCATCGAAAATTTCCGAAAATTGGTACTGCACCGCATGAGGCGTGATAGCGTCCCCAGTGGACACATCGATGCTCAGCGGAGTAATCAGCGTGTCAAAATGGGCGTTCAGCATTACCCGATAGCCGCCGTAAATATCATCCTCCCGGATGGGCGAGATTTTACCAACCTCAAAGGTCACGCCGTCATCAAAGGGCACGGCGGCCACCTGCTCCAATGCGCTGCGGATGGCCTCCGGGGTCAGAGGCAGGTTTTTCAGCGTAGTGTCCAAATCCATCGTCGCCCGGTTGTCCAGCCCTACGATGGCCGCTACCAGCATTCCGCCTTTCAGCACAAACTTGTCTTTATATGTGGAGGCCGCAAGGCGGACGAGAAGCCGCTCGAACATATAGTTCTGCAAAATGACCTGTGCCGGGATATTTTTCCGCTTGGCGATGTTGCGGATTTTCGCTTTCAGGCTCATGGCATTGCTCACAGTAGCACCTCCAAATATTGGCGCAGTACGCCCGATACCCGCATCTGACGGGCGTACTCATCCAGCCGGTTCAAATCCTTCTTTGGGCTGACAGCGTATTGTTTCAGCGCCGATAAAAATGTCTCTGTCCCGATCTTGTTGCGGCTGCGGATCACATCACAGATGGTGCGCTCCAAATCGTAGCAGGGAACAGGATTCCCGGCGGGGGTTTGCAGCATTGTTTTGCCCAGCTCAAACAGCTCCGGTTTGATGTAGTACACCTTGCACTCCGCTTTGATGGCCGCAGACGGGATGCAGCCGGAGGGCGCGGTTACGGTGTGCTCAAAGGGTGTCCGGTCGGAAATCCCGTGAAGGAACAGCGCCGTTTCATGGGAAAAAATAATCTTTCCAGACCGGCGGCTAATGGACAGCAACTCGTCCTGCATATCTTCCGGGAGCACATACTGCCCCTTGACAATACGGTGAATCTTTTCCGCCTTGCACAGCTTATAGAGCATTGCTTTGGAAATGCCGCGCTGCGCCGCTGTTTTCGTTTCGATAATGCCGCCGTTTTTATTTGCAATCGCAGCAAGTTCTGTCATATAGTCCATCCGCTCACCTCGCAGCAACAATCTGATAATAGTATATTCAAAATCACGATGATAGTCAACATCTGTATTGACAACATAGAGATAAAATCAGAGTTGATATTATGATGCAAGTCAATTTTTCTTGCGAATTAGTAGGGGTTTGGGTGCTCCCAACAAGAACCAATGAGCAGACTGGCCGACAGGCCGGAACGCTCATTTCGCCGCTGTGTACGGACAGCGGCTGTGCTTGCTGTTCTCTCAAATCTCATATCCGCAGAACATGATGCTTCCGCTTTTTCCAAAGCCGGGAGCATTTTATTTTCACTTTTTTCAGGCAGACCCCTGTTTTTCTCGGAGAAAATGTCCGTTGTAAAGTGAAAAGATTTTTTTGGAGATACCTCCCCCAATCCATAAAATATTGTCCGTTGTAAATTGGGAGGCACTTTCCGGCTTGGAAATTTTATTCCCGCCTTACCCGCTAATCTGCGAATAAAATGTCCGTTGTAAAGTGAGAGAGAAATTTTTTCTGAGCAGGTACCAAGTTTTTGCCCGAAACTGTCCGTTGAAATATGAAAGGGGATATTTTTTCGAGTGTCCCCCCCAATCCGCAAAAAATTGTCCGTTGTAGTTTGAGGAGGCGAATATCCAATGGCTGAACGCACAAGACCGATCCGCATCGAGTTCTGCGTCACCGAGCAGGAGCGGCGGCTCATCCAAAACAAGATGGCGCAGCTCGGCACCAGGAACATGGGTGCATATCTCCGCAAGATGGCGATTGACGGTTACATCATCAAGGTGGATTACACCCAGCAGAAGAAACTGGCCGCAGCCGTCAGCCGGGCTGCCAGCAATATCAACCAGATTTGCCGCCGCATCAACAGCACCGGGCATTTCTATGCTGAGGATGTTGCGGAACTGAAAGAACGACAAGCCGAGATTTGGTCGCTGCTCAAAGAGACCCAGCGAAAGGAATTATAACCACAGGAGGCCGCTATGCCGCGTATGAGTAAAAAACGAAAAGAAGAATGGGCGTTCTTCCTGAATGACCGTGGACGCATCGCCTATAACGCCTTGTGCCGCAGGTGTGTCCACGACTGCAAACAAAGTTTCCGTGCTGCGGTGATCGTCTGTCCGCATTACCACTCCAAACGATCCAACCGCCCGCCTTAATTGCCCTGCGCCGGAGAAAGGAAGTGATGTACCATCTACTACAAAACCGATACCCCGCTGCCGCCTTTCGTGCCGTTGCCCCGGTTTATCCTTCGGGGAGAATACTCGATCAATGCCAAACTGCTCTATGCCCTGCTGCTGGGGCGCACACAGCTCTCCCAGAAATCCGGCTGGGTGTCGGAGGATGGGGATGTCTATGTGATCTATACAATCCGGCAGATAGCGAATGACCTGAACCGGAGCGAGCGAACGGTCAAGGCTGCATTGGCCGAGTTGGAGAATGCGGGACTAATTATCCGCGTCCGGCAGGGCTGGAACCGGGCAAACCGTATTTTCCTGCAACTGCCCGATGAGGTGCAGCTTTCTTCCCGTCCAGAGGGCAAGTTCTGCCCAATGGATGGGCTGGAATCTTCCCCTTGTATGGGGCAAAATTTGCCCATAAGTAAGAAAGAGAAGAAGAAAACAGATTCCAGTCAGAATAACAGGAGGGAGAACGCCCGCCGCTGTTTTGGGCAGTATCAGAATGTTTTTCTTTTGGACAGTGAACTGGCTGAACTGCAATCGACATATCCAGACCAGTATGAGGACTACATCAACCGACTGTCGGCCTATATGGCATCCAGCGGAAAGCACTATGCCAACCATTACGCTACAATCCGCAAGTGGCTGGACGAGGACAGCAAACCGAAGCCCGGTAAAAATTACGACTATACAGAGACCTATGAGGAAGGAGAATGTCTGTGAATGTGAACCCGATTATGGCTGCAATCGTTGAGGCAGCAGAGACCCTAAACACCGCCCCGGATGATTACATCAACCCGGATGACGGGCTGAAATACTGCGGCAAGTGCCACACGCCCAAAGAAGCCTATTTCCCCGAACAGTACCGCAAAAACGGGTTGGACAAGCATCCGGTTGCCTGTAAATGCGCGGTTGAGGAACAGGCGCGGCGCGAAGCAGAACAGCGGGAGCTGGAACGGCTGAACCGGATTGCCATGCTCCGCTCCGAAGCGTTCCGGGACATTCCCGCCGCCGGATGGCGGTTTGAAAACGCGGAAGTGATGACTCCACAGCTTGCCAAGGCAAGAGCTTATTCCGAAAACTGGGATGCTTTCCGCCAAGATGGAACCGGGCTGCTTCTGTTCGGCAATGTGGGCACCGGAAAATCCTATGCAGCGGGTTGCATTGCAAACGCCCTGATTGAGAAAATGTTTTCCGTCCTGTTTGTCGGGCTGTCCGATGTGGTGAACCGGATGCAGGGCAACTTCGGCGCGGATCGGGATGCCTACCTGAAAACGCTGATGCGCCCGGAGCTGCTGATTTTGGATGACCTGGGCGCGGAGCGTAACACCAGCTTCGGCAAGGAGCGCGTGTTTGATGTGGTCAATAAGCGTTTGTTGACTGGCAAACCGATGATCGTCACCACCAACATCCCACTCTCTGTGATGCAGAAAGCTGCCGATCTGGATGAGCGCCGCATCTATGACAGGGTTTTGGAGGCCTGCGTTCCCATCCAGTTTAACGGTGAGAATTTCCGAAAGGGCAACGCTGTGGAAAATGTGAAGCGGGCGGCGAAAATTCTAAATCAGACAAATTAACGAACTATTATTCTACGAAAGGGGCAATCACATGGATAATTCCATCGGCAAGGTGCCGATCCACCTGAAAATGACACTCACGGCAAAGGAAGCCGCTGAGTACAGCAATATCGGAATCAATAAAATCGACAGTATGCTGCGCTCTCCAAACTGCTCATTCGTACTTTTTGTGGGCAGCAAGAAATTGGTGAAGCGCAAAGAGTTTGAACAGTACATCAGTCAGGCGCTTGTAATCTGACCTTGTATTTGAAAAATTCGCAGAGAAGCCTTGAGGAAAAGAGCACCATGCGCTATACTATATAGTGTAGTAGTGTGCTCTTTTCTTCTCTGCGGGAAAGGAGCTCGTCCATGGGAAAGAATCTCAAGGGAAAAGACTGCAGTAAGGGTATCTACCAAAGAAAGGACGGATTGTATAGCACACGATTTGTTGATAAGGCCGGGAAGCGGCATGAGAAGTATTTCCAGACGCTGCCCGAGGCGCGAAACTGGATTGAGGACGCAAAGTACGCCGATAAGCATGACGATGTGTTTGTCGCTACCGATACGACAGTGGATGAATGGTTTGAATTCTGGATCGAAAATATTGTCGCTGATTTGGCACCCAACACGCTCAGAAATTACCGGGAACGTTATGTCCGCAATATTCAGCCGGTGATCGGCAAGATGCTGATTGCCAATGTAAAACCGATGCACTGCAAAAAGGTGTTTATCCAGATGGATGCGGATTACGCAGGTTCCACTATTCGTCAGGCATACATTACGATGGGGACAATGTTTAAGGCGGCTAAGATGAACGACCTGATTGCAAAGCACCCCATGGATGGCGTTCGGTTTTCAAAGCCCGTTCGCGCTGTGGATGATATTCACTATCTGACGCGGGAGGAACAGCGCCTCTTTCTCGAAACATCACGGCGCTCCCACAATTACAACCAGTATGCGCTCATCCTTGAAACGGGATTGCGCACCGGGGAAATGATTGGCCTAACATGGGACGCAATCGACTTTGAGCGCCGGACGCTTACGGTGAACAAGACCTTGGAGTTTCGTCACGCACAGAAAGTTTGGCGTGCTGGTCCTCCCAAAACTCAGCAGAGCTATCGCACCATTCCTTTGACGGATAAAGCGTATGACATTCTGAAAGAGGTATGGGATAGCCGGAGCGGCAGAAAAGAATCCCTGCTGCTGTCGCAAACGCTGGAATATATGGACAGGCGCACCGGCGTTACTTCCCGGCTTGTGATGCGTGATCTGGTCTTTATCAACTGGCGCACAGGGGAACCGGCGAAAAACAGTTCCTATGATACCCACCTCTATAAGCTTTGCGATGAAGCGGGGATCAACCGTTTTTGTATGCACGCGCTGCGCCGTACCTACGCAACCCGTGCAATTGAAAGCGGAATGCAGCCGAAAGTGCTGCAAAAGCTGCTGGGACACGCCAGCATTAAAACCACAATGGATCGGTATGTCCACGTAACCGATGAAACGCTGGATCAGGCGGTCAAGCAATTTCAACTTAGCAGCGTATGTTGATATAACTTAATACAAGTCGATGCGCAAATGGCGTAAAAATGGCGTAGCCACCAAAACGCCA
This sequence comes from Pseudoflavonifractor phocaeensis, assembly GCF_016901955.1. Classification (GTDB taxonomy): domain Bacteria; phylum Bacillota; class Clostridia; order Oscillospirales; family Oscillospiraceae; genus Flavonifractor; species Flavonifractor phocaeensis_A. The sequence continues at coordinate 152 of NZ_JACJLC010000122.1, read as the reverse complement.
AAGCGCGAAAACCTTGTAAATACGGCATTTTTTAAGGAGATGTAAGGTTGAAACATTGTAATCTAAGTACCATTCCGAAAAAGGACGCACAAAACCAAGCCCCCTAAGAGCGGGCGAAGAATGCAGATATGCTTAAAGTCTAAGCGGTGGAT
>NZ_JACJLC010000121.1 GCF_016901955.1 Pseudoflavonifractor phocaeensis | reverse complement strand
CAACCAGCTTCCACAATTCGTCACTTACCAGCTTCTTGGGCATTTTCTTCACCCCCTACTGGTATTTTACACCATATTTCGATATTTGTCAGGTTTTGTTAGGTGCTCTTAATGGCCTCGGCCAGCATGGCCTTCCGGGGCATCAGGTGGTCGGAATAGAGCCCCGAGGAGGCGCTGGAGGAACGGGACTCCAAAGCGTCCACATAGGTATTTTCCACAATGATCATATAGTCGTACTCTTTGTCGGCCTCCACCGGCTCAAACACCGTTCCCGCCGGGCATAGGGAGCGGACTGTCTGGAGGGCCGCCATACGGTCATACCGGGCCTGGCAGCCGCCGCAGTACTTCAATCCCACACGAACCACGTCCGCGCTGCCTTGCCGGTCCACCTTACTTCAAGACCTCTCTGGAGATCACGACCTTCTGGATCTCGCTGGTCCCCTCAAAGATCCGCAGGATACGGGCATCCCTGTAAAGACGTTCTACGGCGTAATCCTTCATATAGCCATATCCGCCATGGATCTGCAGGGCCAAATCACACACATAGGTAGCCATTTCCGAAGCGTAATACTTGGCCATGGAGCACAGCTTGGTCAGACCCGGGGCGCCGTTCTGCCGGGCCACCGCCGCCTGCATGGTGAGCAGCCGGGCCGCCTCCAGCCGGGTTGCCATATCCGCCAGGTACCAGCGCAAGCCCTGATTTTCACAGATGGGCTTCTTAAACTGCACCCTGGCCTTGGAATATTTCACCGCTTCTTCCAGCGCCCGCTGGGCAATACCCACGGAAAGACCGGCCATGCCGATCCGCCCGCCATCCAGGCCGCTCATGGCGATGCGGTAGCCATCGCCCACTTCGCCCATGACGGCGCTGGCGGGGACCCGGCAGTCTTCAAACACCAGCTCGGATACCGCCGCGCCCCGGATGCCCATCTTGTCCTCGGTCTTGCCCAGGCTGAAGCCGGGAGTGGCCCGGTCCACCAGGAAGGCGGTCATGCCGCCCCGGGTGCGCTTCTCCGGATCAGTGACGGTAATGACTACGGCAAAGTCTCCCTCGTCAGGGCCCATATTACTGATAAAGCACTTGGAGCCATTGATGATATAACTGTCGCCGTCCTTGACCGCCTTGGTCTTAAGTCCGCTGGCATCAGAACCAGCTCCGGGCTCAGTCAGCGCAAAGGCGCCCAGCTTGCCCTTCCGCCACCAGGGGCAGATAGGTCCGCTTCTGCTCTTCGTTGGCGTTCTTCAGGATGATATCGTTGACCAGCGGCTGGGTGGCCAGGATCTCGCCGGTTCCGCCGCAGCAACGCCCCACTTCGCTGATGGCCAACACCTTGCTGACCTCATCCATGTCCGCTCCACCGTATTCCTCCGGAATGTTCAGGCCCATGATGCCCATTTCGGCCAGCCCGGCAATGGGAGCGGAGGGATACTTATTTTCCTTATCAAACTCTTCCGCATGGGGCGCGATCTCTTTTTCGGCAAAGTCGCGAACCATTTCCTGGATAGAACGTTGGTCTTCCGTCAACCAAAACATACCATACTCCCCTTTATTGTTTTGTCTTTCTGACTCCAGACAGGATCACCGGCCGTCCAGCCGCTGTCCATAGCGTTCCAGATACACATAATCCGCCATGTAGCGGTCAATAGGCGGCTTGCCCCGGGCCGGAACACCTATGGCCACGGCGCCGAAGGGTATCACCTCTTCCGGAATCCCGAACAGTGTGCGAATGCGCGCGATCCGGTGTTGGCGAGGATAGATCGCCATCCACAGGCTGCCCAGGCCCAGGTAAGTCGCCTCGATCAACATGTTTTCAATGGCCGCGGCACAGTCCTGCACCCAAAACCCTTCCGGGGCGTAGACCTCCTCCCGGAACCGGGCGCAGACCATGATGAGAAGCGGCGCGGTTTTCACGGCCCCGGAGGCGTCGTGGGCGGACATGAATTTTTCCTTGCCCTCCTGGCTTTGAACGACCAGAAAGCTCCACTCCCGGCCGTCTCCGGCGGAGGGCGCGGCCATCCCGGCCCGGAGCAGCCGCTCTATCTGCTCCGGGGTGACCGGGATGTCCAGATACTTCCGGATGCTTCGTCTGGCAAATAGCTCTTTCATGAGGAATGTCCCAGCAGCTGCCTGGCAAAGCGCAGCAGGTCTTCACTGGCGTCATCGGGGAATTCCACACGGCTGACCGCCGGGAAGGCCGCCGTCACCATGTCCTCCATGTCCTGCTGCATGGTCATGCCGCACAGAGGACAGCTTTTGCAGGTGCCGCTAAGTATCACCGCCAGAGTTCCGTCCTCCGACAGCTCCACCGCTGTGACCCCGTCGAACCGGGGTTGAAGATAGCTCAGGATCTGAGCCTCTAATTCTTGCCGCTCCATACCGTGCTCACTTGATATTGGCCAGATGCTTGGCCATATCCTTTTTGCCGTTGAAGTTGGCATACCGGCTGATGTTCAGCTTTTGGGCGGCGGGGCTGCCGGCGCCGTGCATGGATTCGGTGCGGAAGCCCACGGCGCCCGTCCCGATGCACATGGTTTCCAGCAGACGCAGGGCCCGCAGCTTGTCCTCGGCGCTCACCCCGTTGGCGCCCACCAGCAGCTTGCGCAGGTAGGGACCGGTCTCCGGATTGTCAAAGTCCGCGCCGGAGGGGGCGGTGACCATCAGACCACCGGCGATCTCCTCCGCCAGGTGACACATCTCGTAGGGGTAGCGGGTCACGTTCAGCTTGCAGCAGTTAGCCAGCATGGGATCCACGATGTAGTTGCCCGCGGCGGTCTGGTAGCCCTCACAGGAGCTGGCGATACCGCCGGAGTAGAGGGTTTCGTTCATGTGGGTCATTTCCACCAGCTTGTCCTTGATATGGGCGGCCTTTTCCACTCCGTTGAACTGGGCAAACAGGCTGGCTGCGCCGATGAGCACGTCACCCACACCCGCCTTACAGCCGCCATAGCTGTTGCGGTGATAGCTGGCGAAGCGGTCCACCAGAGGACCGGCGAATTCGACCTCGCCGTTGAGGAAGATCCGCTCATTGGGCACAAACACATGATCAAATACGCATACCGCCTCAATGCCGCCGCACTTGGCATTGCCCACATCCATGGGCGTACCGTAGAGCTTGCGCAGGTCGCTGGAATTGCGGCCGATGATCATGGTGATCCCCGGGGTGTTCATGGGCACCGCGAAGGAGATGGCATAGTCCTCCTCGCCGGGGCGAAGGGACATGGTGGGCATGGTAAAGATCTCATGGGCATTGACGCAGCTGGTCAGGTGCATCTTGGCCCCGTTGACCACCACGCCGTCCGGCCGGCGTTCCACCACCCGGAGGAAGAGATCAGGGTCGCTTTGCTCCAGGGGACGCTTGCTCCGATCCCCCTTGGGATCGGTGATCCCCGCGCAGGTATACAGATCCTCCCGCTGGATCCGCTTGAACCACTCCAGGAAGTTCTTCTGATATGAGGTGCCATACTTCTTGTCGACCTCATAGTGGTGCAGTAAAAGGCGTTCGCGCCATCCATGACCACGCAACGCTGATAACACATACCGGTGCGCTGGCCCATGAGCCGCTGCATCTTCACTTTTTTGTTCAGATCCTCAATGCTCATGTGGATGTGATTGAACCGATTCACCTTTTCGTCGATCAGGTGGGAGTGAGCGGTCATCAGATCCTCGTACTCCGGCATCTGCGCCAGCTCATAGCTCTCAATGATACAATTGGTGGAGGGCTGGAGCACAGGATGGGACAAGGTATCATCGGTGTTTCCATGCCCTGCGTGGTGACCTTTACCAAGCCGGCCTGGGACCCCCGTTATCCCACCATTAAGCGCAAGATGGCCGCCAACCGGGCCCAGATCCCTGTTTTGACCGCGGCTGATCTGACCGCCATTGACCTGACCCACGCCGGATTGAAGGGTTCTCCCACCCATGTGAAGCGTACCTTCGTACCCCAGAAAAAAACCGGCGGCATCAAGATCAAGGAGGAGACCGGGGAGGCCTCGGCCCAAAAACTGTTCGCGCTGCTCAGCGGCGCCAACATCATCTGAATAAGGGGGTAGCACAATGGAAGCCAAAACAAAAGACCTTTGGGTCCTCATTGAGACCAGTGAAACCGGCGCACCTAAAAACGTGGGCCTGGAGCTCCTCAACCCCGGTCGGGAATTGGCCGGCAAGCAGGGCGGCGCACTGGTCGCGGTGGTCATCGGCTGCAATACCGGCGCCGCGGTAGAGGCTGCCAACGCCTACGGCGCGGACAAGATCATTGTGGTAGACGGGCCTGAGTACGCCCAATATACCACTGATGCCTATACCGACGCTCTGTATGCCCTGGTGGAAAAATACGGCCCCACCAGCATGCTCATTGGAGCCACCAACAACGGCCGGGACCTGGGTCCCCGCCTGTCCTGCCGGCTGAAAACCGGCCTTACCGCCGACTGTACCGCCCTGGACATCGACGAGGAGAGCGGCAACGTGGCCTGGACCCGCCCCGCTTTCGGCGGCAACCTGATGGCCACCATCCTCTGTCCGGACCACCGGCCCCAGATCGGCACCGTGCGTCCCGGTGTGTTCAAGAAACAGGAGCCCGGCGCCCCTCACGCCGAGATCATACAGGAAGAAATCCACGTGGAGGCCAGCCGCATCCGCACCCAGGTGCTGGAGCTGCTGAAGAACATGGGAGACGAAAGCGTGGATCTGGAGGGCGCTGAGATCATCGTCTCCGGCGGCCGGGGCGTAGGCGGCCCTGAGGGCTTCGCTCCGGTGCGCGCCCTGGCCGAGGCGCTGGGGGCCACCGTGGGAGCCTCCCGCGCAGCGGTGGATTCGGGATGGATCTCCCACGCCCACCAGGTGGGACAGACCGGTAAAACCGTGGGGCCCAAGCTGTACATCGCCTGCGGTATCTCCGGCGCCATCCAGCATCTGGCCGGCATGAGCGGCTCCGATGTGATCGTGGCTATCAATAAGGATCCAGACGCCCCTATCTTTGACGTGGCGGATTACGGTGTGGTGGGCAACCTGTTTGAGGTGCTCCCCGTTCTCACCGAGGAGATCCGCAAGCTGAAGGCTTAGTCCTTCCTCAACTTTATTTGAAGCAACCCCGGGCGATCCCAGTTCAATGCCTTCCTCCTCACGCGGGTTGTTTCACCCCCATGCGCTTTGAGTTGCCCCTTGCCGGGCAACTCAAAGCCATATTCGGGGCTTGTGAAAACATTGGCAAACAGGAAAAACAGAAAGGAGCGACACAATGAATTTCCATTTCAACGACGAAGAGCGCGAAATCCTGGACATGCTGCATGAGTTTTCCCTGAAGGAAGTGGCCCCCATCGCCGCCGAGATCGACGAGAATGAACGCTTCCCCGAAAAGACCTGGCACAAGCTGGCGGAAATGGGTATGATGGGCGTTCCCTTCCCCGAGGAGTACGGCGGGGCCGGGTTGAGTTACCTGACCTATATCGGTGTGTGCGAGGAGCTGGCAAAGCATTGCGCCACCACCTCCGTCATGGTGTCCGCCCATTCCTCCCTGTGCTGCTGGCCCATCAGCGAGTTCGGCACCGAGGAGCAGAAGCAAAAGTACCTGCCTCCCCTGTGCTCCGGAGAAAAGCTGGGCGCCATGGGCCTGACCGAGCCTGGCGCCGGCACAGACGCCGCCATGCAGAAGACCGTTGCCGAGGACAAGGGTGACCACTGGCTGCTCAACGGCTCCAAGATCTTCATCACCAACGCCGGCTATGCCGAGACCTTTGTCATCTTTGCCATGACCGACAAGGAGAAGGGCAACAAGGGCATCTCCGCTTTCATCGTGGAGAAGGGCTTCCCCGGCTTCAAGGTGGGTGCCCACGAGAAGAAGATGGGCATCCGGGGCTCCTCCACCTGCGAGCTGATCTTTGAGGACTGCGTGGTACCCAAGGAGAACCTGCTGGGCGAGCTGGGCAAGGGCTTCAAGATCGCCATGATGACCCTGGACGGCGGCCGCATCGGCATCGGGGCCCAGGCTCTGGGCATCGCCCAGGCTGCTATCGACGAGTGCGTCAAGTACACCACCCAGCGCATCCAGTTCGGCAAGCGGATCAGTCAGTTCCAGAACACCCAGTTCCAGCTGGCCGACATGCAGGCCCGTGTGGACGCCGCCCGGCTGCTGATCTATCGTGCCGCCCAGGCCAAGCAGGACCACGAGCCCTACAGCCACCTGGCCGCCATGGGCAAGCTGTACGCCTCCGAGGCGGCCAGCGACGTGACCCGCCGCTGCCTCCAACTGGTGGGCGGCTACGGCTACACCAGAGAGTACCCCTTTGAGCGCTTCATGCGGGACGCCAAGATCACCGAGATCTATGAGGGCACCTCCGAGGTCCAGCGGATGGTCATCTCCGGCTGGATGGGGGTCAAGTAATGCCCTCCCGGGGCTCCTTCAAAACGGACCGCTTATGAAAGGATGAATACCATGGGATATGTTACCTTGACAAAACAGGACCACGTAGGCGTGGTCACCATCGACCGGCAGGAGGCGCTGAACGCGCTGAACAGCCAGGTGCTCAGCGACCTGGACGCCGTCATCGACCAGGTGGCCGCTGACGATGAG